>DASSOM010000228.1:0-9453 GCA_035700625.1 Vicinamibacterales bacterium | reverse complement strand
GATTCGATGCCCGCTGCATCGAGCGCGCTCTTCGCCATATCCGCTTCAGGTCTGCTCGTGAACGTGGCCACGACAACGAGATCGGAATCCGCCATGGCCCTATTCTAATCGCCGGCTGCGCGGGCCGCAGGTCTTTGACATGTGTCAGTTTATGGCCTATCATGACACATATGGTCAAGACGCAGGTGTATCTGCGCGACGAGGAGCTTCAGGCGCTGCATGCGGTCGCCAGGCGATCGGGCCGCAGTGTGGCCGACCTGGTCCGCGAGGCCATCAGGCAGGTCTGGCTTCGCCCTTCTGATGACCATGGCCCGGTCGCGCTCTGGGACGGCACTCCGGCGCGGACGTCGGTCGACCACGATCACATCTACGACGAGCCCTGACGCAGCGAATCGGGGGCGTTCATGCGCACGGCCGAGGCGGTATTCGTCGACACCGGCGCCTGGATTGCGCTCGCCCTCACGCGCGATCCGTTGCACGCGCGCGCCCGCAGTGAATGGACGCGCCTTCGCGCCGCCGGCGTGCGCCTGCACACCTCGCTGCCTGTTGTGATCGAAACGTTCACGTTTCTCGATCGCAACGCGACGCGGCTGGTCGCGCTCACGTGGAAGGATTCGTTGGCACGAGTGCCACGGCTGAAGGTGTTGCCGTGCACGGCCAAACACCTCGACCGGGCCTGGCCGTACTTCGAACGCCGCGATCTCCACAAGTTGTCGCTCGTCGACGCGTGCAGTTTCGTGCTGATGACGGAACAGCGCATTCGTCTCGCGTTCGCGTTCGACACGCATTTCTCCGCCGCCGGTTTCACGCTGGTCGGGTGAGTGCGTCCTCCTGATTTCTTGTCCTCCTGTAACCCCTGACAGTCGGCTGTCGCCCGACGAGCTTCTATCCCTGTTGCCGCCACATTGCCGGCAGCAGCCTGATCAGGCCGATCCCGCTGATGACGAAGATGACGCTCCACACCAGTCCCTGTGCCATGAAGCCGTAGAGGAAGCTGCCCGATCCGAACAGCGCGGAATAGACGAACGCGCAGCCGCACACCCACCCGAGCAACGCCAGCGAGAGGCTGTCGGGTGACGGGCCGACGTTCGCCTCCGCGCGCACGGCGTCCCACCCGCGTCCCGCCGGCCTCACGAGCTGGTAGAAGCGCACGAGCGTCGCGCGATCCGTCGGACGCGTCATGAGCGTCGTCACGATCCAGACGACGGTCGTCAGCAATACCGGGACGACGAGCGTCAGCGCGTCGGGCAGCGCGTAGCCCGCGCGCCGCGCGAAGAACAGGATGAACGCGATCAGGAACGACGACACCATCGCCGCAATCTCGCTCCACGCGTTGATCCGCCACCAGAACCAGCGCAGCAGATAGAGCAGGCCGGTGCCGGCGCCGACCGAGAGCAGCAGGTCGAAGCTCTCGCGCGCGGTCTGCAGCACGTAGGTGAGCAGCGCCGCAAGCAGCATCAGCACCGCTGTCACCATGCGTCCGACGAAGACGTAGTGCTTTTCGCTCGCATCGGTCCGGATGAAGCGGCGGTAGCCATCGTGCACGAGATACGACGTCCCCCAGTTCAGGTGCGTCGAGATCGTCGAGACGTACGCCGCGAGCAGGCCCGCGATCATCAGGCCGAGAAATCCGGACGGCAGAAACGTCAGCATCGCCGGGTACGCCATGTCGTGGCCGATGAGCGACGGATCGACGTACGGAAACGTCCGCGCGATGTCGGAGAGCTGCGGGAACACGAGCATCGAGCTGAGCGCGACGATGATCCACGGCCACGGCCGGAGCGCGTAATGCGCGATGTTGAAGAGGAGCGTGCCGCCGACCGCGTCGCGTTCGGTGCGCGCGGCCAGCATGCGCTGGGCGATGTAGCTGCCGCCGCCCGGCTCCGCTCCCGGATACCAGACGGACCACCACTGGATCGTCAGCGGAATGATCAGCACCGTCAGCGTCAGCCCCCAGTTGCCGAAATCCGGCAGCAGGTGCAGCGTATCGGCCGGAATCTGCGTGAACAGGCCATGGAGACCGCCGACCTGCGGCTGCTTCACCGCGAAGTACGCGGCGGCGAACGACCCGGTCATCGCGATGCCGAACTGGATGAAGTCGGTGACGAGCACGCCCCAGAGCCCGGACGTCGCCGCGAACGCGACGTTCAGCGCCGCGCAGATCCACAGTGTCCGCCCCATGGGCCACCCGAGGATCACGTTCGCGATCTTCACGGCCGCCAGGTTCACCGACGCCATGATGACGATGTTGAAGAACAGGCCCAGATACACCGCGCGGAACGCGCGGACGACGGCGGCGGGGGCGCCCGAGTAGCGCAGCTCGTAGAACTCGAGATCCGTCAGGACGCCGGATCGCCGCCACAGGCGCGCGTAGAAGAACACCGTCATGATGCCGGTGAGCAGGAACGACCACCAGGCCCAGTTCGCGGCCACGCCGTTCTCGCGCACGAGGTTCGTCACCAGGTTCGGCGTGTCGGTCGAGAACGTGGTCGCCACCATCGACACGCCGATCAGCCACCACGGCGCGGCGCGACCGGACGTGAAGAACTCGGCGGTGCTGGAGCCCGCGCGCCGCGCGAGCAGCACGGCCGGCAGGAACGAAATCACGATCGAGACGAGGACGATGATCCAGTCGAAGGTGGTGAGCTGCATGGCGCCTCAGCCGCGGACGATGTCGAGCTTCGGATTGGTCTTCCAGCTGCCGCGCGTGAAATCGGGGAAGTCCACGGGGCGGCTACGCTTCGCGATCGATTGCCCGCTCAGGTGCACGACGGCGCTGATCGCCGCTGCGTCGTAGACGTTCATGTCGGTGGGCGCGCCTTCACGCAGGCACTTGATCAGGCGGTAGTCCTCCAGATAGTCCATGCCGCCGTGCCCTTCGCGCTGATCCTCCGCGTGCGTGTCCTTCCACAGCGGATGCTCGTACTCCGCAAGCCAGTCGGCGGCATCGTCCCACCGGTCTTCGGCCTTGCTCCGCCCTTCGATGTACACGCGGCTCGGGTACCCCTGGAAGATGCCGCGCGTGCCCTGCAGCATGTGGATGCGGCTGTAGGGGCGAGGCAGGTTCGTGCTGTGGCTGACGAGAATCGTCCGGCCGTTCGCCGTCTTGATGAGTGACGTGTTCATGTCGCCGAGCACGTAGCGCTCGCGCCGCTGCGGCGCATCGGCGGGAAAGTGCTCCTCCGCCCAGAGCTGCAGGCCGCGCGACGGCGACGCCATCGAGACGAGGTAGTCGAACCGATCGCCGCGATTGATGTCGAGGCAGTTGGCGAGCGGCCCGAGGCCGTGCGTCGGATAGAGATTCGCGTTGACCTTCGATGCCCATGCGCGGCGCCACAGTCCCTCGCCCTCGTTCGCGAACTTGATCGCGCGCAGATCGTGCAGGTAGCCCCCCTCGCAGTGCAGCAGCTCGCCGAAGAGCCCCTGCCGCACCATGTTGAAGACCATCATCTCCATGCGGTCGTAGTTGCAGTTCTCCATCAGCAGACAGTGCTTCTGATGTTTCTCCGCGGCTTCGACGAGCGCCCAGCAGTCGTCCAGCGTCATCGCCGCGGGGACTTCCGTCGCGGCGTGCTTGCCGTTGTGCATCGCGGAGAGGCACACCGGGACGTGCCATTCCCAGGGCGTCGCCGTGTAGACGAGATCGAGATCCTCCGTCTCGCACAACCGCTCGAAGTCGCGCGGCCCGCGCGTGTATGCGGCGGGCTTCGGATGGCCGGCGGCTTCGACCCAGCCCTGCGCGCGTTCGACTTTCTCCGGGACGATGTCGCAGAGCGCGGTGAGGCGGGCGCCGGGAATGTTCAGCAGGTTCTTGACGTGCACGGACCCTTGTCCGCCAATGCCGACGAAGCCGATTCGCACCGTCTCCATCGGCGGCGCGGCAAAGAAGCCGCTGGACTCCTGCGCGGGCGCAGCCTCCGTGGTCGCATTCAGTCCCGCCGCGGCCGCGGCCAGCACTGCGCCGCCCGTTCGGAGCGCCTCTCGTCTCGTCACCCGATTCATCACACCCGTGCCGCCACGCTGCTCATCCATGGAGGTCCTTTCAGTGGTGTGCGGAATTCTACTCGGAGTAACGGCCAAAGCTCCCCAACCGGGCGTCTGAGGGTTGTACAATTCACCGACGTGCCACGGAGTCTCACGTGCTCGACTCCCTGTTCGAATTTCTCTTCGCCTACCGGCCCGTCGTCTTTCAGCAGGGAGAGTTCCGGTTTCAGCCGCCGGCCGGAGCTTACGCCGCCGCTGCGCTTGCCGTCGTCGCCATTGCCGCGGCCATCCTGAGCTATCGCGCGCTGCCGGGCCGGCTGCGCGGCGTCGATCGCGCCGTCCTGATGACGCTGCGTGCGGCGCTCATCGGCGTCCTGCTGTTCTGCCTGCTGCGCCCTGTTCTGATCGTCCGCGCGGCCGTCCCGCAGCAGAACGTGCTCGCCGTGCTCGTGGACGATTCACGCAGCATGCGGATCGCCGACGCGGGCGGCCGCACGCGCGGCGAGGTCGCGAAGACCACGTTCGCGGCCCCAGAGGCGCCGATCGTGCGCGCGCTGTCCGATCGGTTTCTCGTGCGTCTCTTCCGCTTTTCCACGTCCACCTCGCGCGTCGCCGGTCCGGCCGACCTGACGTTCGACGGACGGCAGACGCGCGTGGCCGCGGCGCTCGAAGGCGCGCGTCAGGAACTCGAGGGTCTTCCGGTCGCGGGACTCGTGCTCGTGACCGACGGCGCGGATACGAGCGACGCGTCGGTGGCCGACGCCCTGCTCGCGCCGAAGGCGGACGCCGTCCCCGTGTTCACGGTGGGGCTGGGCCGCGAGACGCTGTCGCGGGACATTCAGATCGGACGCATCAACACGCCGCGCACCGTGCTGAAGGGCACGTCGCTGCTCGTCGACGCCATCGTCACGCAGACGGGCTACGCGGGGGAGACCGTCGTGCTCGACGTGCAGGACGAGGGACGCGTCGTCGGCTCGCAGCAGGTCAAGCTGCCGGCCGACGGGGAACCCGCGTCGGTGCGCGTCCGGTTCACGGCGTCGACGCCTGGGCCGCGCGTGTTCACGCTGCGCGTCGCGCCGCAGGCCGGCGAAGAGGTGACGCAGAACAACGAACGCCAGGCGGTGATCGACGTCCGCGATCGGCGCGATCGGATCCTGTATTTCGAAGGGGAGCCGCGGTTCGAGCCGAAGTTCATCCGCCGCGCCGTGGCCGACGATCCGAACCTGCAGGTGGTCACGCTGCAGCGGACCGCGGAGAACAAGTACCTGCGGCTCGACGTGGACAAGGCGGACGAGCTGCTCGGCGGCTTTCCGCGCACGCGCGAGGAGCTGTTCGCGTATCGCGGCCTGATCCTCGGCAGCATCGAGGCGAGCGCGTTCACCGGCGATCAACTGCGCATGATCGCGGAGTTCGTGGACGTCCGCGGCGGCGGGCTGCTGATGCTGGGGGGCCGGCATGCGTTCGCGGAAGGCGGCTACGCGGGGACGCCGCTGGCGGACGTGCTGCCGGTGACGCTCGGGCGCGCCGGCGACGGCAGCGTCGTCGAGCACGTGAAGGTCGCGCCCACGCGCGCCGGCGAAGCGCATGCCGTGACGCAGCTCGGCGACAGCGATGAAGCGTCGGCGGAGAAATGGAAGTCGATGCCGGCCCTCACGAGCGTCAACGACGTGACCGCCGTGAAGCCCGGCGCCACGGTTCTGCTGTCGGGCACCGACCAGCGCCGGCGCAGCCACGTCGTGCTCGCGTTTCAGCGATACGGCCGCGGCAAGGCGATCGCGTTCACGCCCCAGGATTCGTGGCTGTGGCAGATGCACGCGTCGATTCCGCTCGAGGACGAAGCGCACGAGACGTTCTGGCGTCAGCTGCTGCGCTGGGTGGTCGACGGCGTTCCCGATGAAGTCGAGACGCGGCCCGACGCGGAGCGCGTCGAGCCAGGCGATCCGGTGACGCTCACGACCGATGTCGTCGACAAGCGGTTCGTCGAGCTGAACGATGCGCAGGTCATCGCGCACATCACGTCCCCCTCGGGCGTCAAGACGGACGTCCCGCTGCAGTGGACCGGTGAACGCGACGGCCAGTATCGCGGGGCGTTCACGACGTCGGCGCCTGGCTGGTACGAGACGACTGTCGAGGCACAGCGCGACGGCAAGACGATCGGCACCTCCGTCAGCCACGTCCGCGCGGCGCCCGGCGATGCCGAGTACTTCGACGCCGGTATGCACGGCGCGCTGCTGCGCCGGATCGCGGAGGAAACGGGCGGCCGCTTTTACACGGCCGACACCGTGCGCTCGCTTCCCGAGGACGTTCGCTATTCCAGCAAGGGTGTGACGACGATCGAGGAGCGCGACTTGTGGCACATGCCGGTGCTGCTGATCGCGGCACTGGCGTTGATGTGCGGGGAGTGGGGATATCGGAGGATTCGCGGCCTGGCCTGAGAGCCGCGCGTGCCAATGCTGAATGCTGAATGCTCAATGTAGGGTTCGGGGTTCGTGAGATGAATGCGCGGATCCTGATGATGATGTTGCTCATTGTCCTGCTGCCGCTGCGGGCGGCGGCGCAGACGCCGCACGTCGTCATCGTCGTCGGGCTGTCGGGGGACGCGGAGCATGCGGAGCTGTTCAAGAAATGGGGCGACACGCTCGCGGCGGCGGCGGTGTCGAAGCTGGGGGTGTCGCGCGATCATCTGGCGTATCTCGCGGATCAGCCGGTCGAGGACAAGCGCGTGACCGGACGTTCCACGCGTGAGGAAGTGGTCCGTGCGTTGCACGCGGTCGCGTCGAGCGCGGGCGCGGACGACCCGGTGATGATCGTGCTCATCGGCCACGGCACGTTCGACGGACGCGCGGCAAAGTTCAATCTGCGCGGCCCAGACATGACGGCGGAAGAGTTCGCGCCGCTGCTGGACAAGATTCGTTCGAAGCGGCTTGTCTTCGTGAACACCGCCAGCGCGAGCGGTCCGTTCGTCGAGGCGCTGTCGGGCGAGGGGCGGACGATCATCACCGCCACACGGACGGGCGCGGAGCGGTTTGCGACACTGTTCGGCGGCTTCTTCGTCGATGCGATTGCCACGGACGCCGCCGACGCCGATCGCAACGGGCGCGTATCGATGCTGGAAGCGTTCGCCTACTCGACCCGCGCGGTCACGGACGCGTACGCGCGCGAGGGGCTGATGATGACGGAGCACGCGCTGCTCGACGATAACGGCGACAAGGAAGGATCGACGGAGCCGTCGATCGACGCGAAGGACGGGCGTGTCGCGTCGGTGATCGCCCTCGGGAGCGCGACGGCGGCCGTCCCTGCGGACGCCAACCCGCGTCTGCGCGCGCTGTACGCCGAGCGGCAGGCACTCGAGCATCGCGTGGAGTCGTTGAAGCTGTTGAAGGGGAGCATGGATCCGGCGCGCTACGCGTCGCAGCTCGAGCAGCTGCTGACCGACCTCGCGCTGAAGAGCCGCGAGATCCGTGAGGCGGAAGGGAAGTCGCGATGAAGAGATTCGTGGCAGGGGCCGTGCTCGTCGTCGCGGTCGCCGCGGCGGCGGCGGTGGCCGGACAGGAGCGGTTCCGGCGGTATCGCGGCGGCGGCGACGACATCGAGGTCGCGGGCAATACGCCGTACGACGGACGGTTCGTCTTCGCGCGTATCTCCTACGACTCGGGCGAAGAGGGCGGCGGATTTTACGGGCGCCGCCGCGGCGGAGGTCCGCCGTGGTCGCACGACTATCCGCGCGGGGACGTGCACTTCATGAAAATCCTCAACGAGGTCACGTACCTGCGGCCGCGCCTCGATGGGTCGAACATCATCGGGCTCGACGATCCCGAGCTGTTCAACTATCCCATCGCGTACATGGCCGAGCCTGGGTTCTGGATGCCGACCGAGAGCCAGGCGGCGAACCTGCGCACCTATCTATTGAAGGGCGGGTTCATCATCTTCGACGACTTCCGCGGCTACGACTGGGAGAACCTGCAGGTGCAGATGCGCCGCGTCCTGCCCGACGGCCGCTTCGTCGAGCTGGACGGCACGAGCGCGATCTTTCATTCCTTTTTCGAGATCGACGATCCCTTGTCGCTCGTTCCGCCCTACGGCGGTCTGCCGCCGTCGTACTGGGGGATCTACGAGAACAACGATCCGAAGAAGCGCCTGCTGGCCATCGCGAACGTGAACAACGACATCAGCGAGTACTGGGAATGGTCCGATACCGGCTACGCCCCGGTGGATCTGTCGAATGAGGCGTACAAGTTCGGCGTGAATTACTACATTTACGGGCTGACGCACTGACGCGAGGTTCGAGGAGCGAGGCGCGAGGAGCGAGGCGCGAGGCGCGATTTCTTTGAATAGGTGTAGCGCCCGACCTTCAGGTCGGGCGATTCAATCGACAGGGAGTCCCCCGTGATCACCGATACCGTTGACCTGGAACAGGACGATCTGGCGCTGGCGGATCGCATGAAGGATGGCCGCGAGCAGATCGTGGCCGAGCTGCGCAAGATGATCGTCGGGCAGCAGAACGTGCTCGAGGAGGTGCTGCTGACGCTGTTCGTCGGCGGCAACAGCCTCATCGTCGGCGTGCCGGGGCTCGCGAAGACGCTGCTGATCCACACGCTCGCGCGCGTGCTCGATCTGAAGTTCTCGCGCATCCAGTTCACGCCGGACCTGATGCCGTCCGACATCACCGGCACGGACCTGATCCAGGAGGATGCTGCGACCGGACGCCGGCAGATGGTGTTCGCGCCCGGGCCGATCTTCGCGAACATCGTCCTCGCCGACGAAATCAACCGGACGCCGCCGAAGACGCAGTCGGCCTTGCTCGAGGCGATGCAGGAGCATCGCGTGACGATCCAGGGGCGCACGTACTCGCTCGAGGAGCCGTTCTACGTGTTCGCGACGCAGAATCCGATCGAGCTGGAAGGTACGTATCCGTTGCCCGAAGCGCAGCTCGATCGCTTCATGTTCCACATCGTCATCGACCATCCGCCGGCCGACGAGGAGTTCGAGGTCGTGCGCACGACGACGGCCCTGAAGGAGCCGACGTTCGAGCGTCCGGTGTCGGGGGAGGATCTCGTCGCGTTTCAACGGCTGGTGCGCCGCGTGCCCGCCGCGGAGCCGGTGATGCGCTACGCGCTCGATCTCGTGCGCGCGAGCCGGCCGAAGTCGGCAACGGCCCCGGACTTCGTCACGAAGTGGGCGGCGTTCGGCGCCAGCGTCCGCGCCGCGCAGTATCTCGTGCTCGGCGGCAAGGCGCGCGCCCTCACGAGCGGCCGGTATCACCTGACGTACGAAGACGTCCGGGCGCTCGCGCATCCGGTGCTGCGCCACCGTGTGCTCACCAACTTCCACGCGCAGTCGGAAGGGGTGACGAGCGACGCGATTATCGACCGCCTCCTCGAAGCGGTGGCGGTACCAAAGTCGGGGATGTAGGGCGGCGCCGGGTCTGAAGACCCGGCCTACGACAGGACGAGCAAAGAATGCCACTAC
>DASSOM010000227.1:0-12075 GCA_035700625.1 Vicinamibacterales bacterium | reverse complement strand
CTCGCGGAAGTCATCGGCTCGGCCATCGCGCTCAATCTCCTGTTCGGATTGCCGCTGATGTGGGGCGTGTGTCTCACGGCACTCGACGTGCTGCTCGTCCTCTACCTCCAGCAGCACCGGTTCCGCTACGTCGAAGCGCTCGTCGTCCTGTTGATCCTCGGGATTGCAGGATCGTTCGCCGCCGAGCTGTGGTTCGCGCGCCCGGATCTCGGCGGCGTCATGCGCGGCCTCGTGCCGAGCGTCGAGATCATCCGCAATCCGGACATGCTCTACATCGCCGTCGGCATTCTCGGCGCGACGGTGATGCCGCACAACCTGTATCTGCACTCGTCCATCGTGCAGACGCGGAAGTACGTGGACACCGGCGAGAGCCGGCGCGAGGCGGTGCGATTCTCGACGATCGATTCGACCGTCGCGCTGATGTCGGCGCTGTTTCTCAACGGCGCGATTCTCGTGATGGCGGCGGCGACGTTCCACGGCACGGGGCACGAAGGGGTGGCCGACATTTCGGATGCCTACCTCCTGCTCGCGCCGCTGCTCGGGACGAGCCTTGCGAGCACGCTGTTCGCCGTCGCGCTGCTGTTCGCGGGCCAGAACGCGACGCTGACCGGCACGCTGGCCGGACAGATCGTGATGGAGGGGTTTCTCAACATCCGCCTGCGGCCGTGGCTGCGGCGGCTGATCACCCGGCTCATCGCCATCATTCCGGCGCTGTTCACCGTCGCGTGGTACGGCGAGCGCGGCACGGGCGCGCTCCTCATCCTGAGTCAGGTGATCCTGAGCCTGCAGCTCCCGTTCGCCGTGTTCCCGCTCGTGCAGTTCACGTCGGACCGCCGCAAGATGGGGGAGCTCGTGGCGCCGCGCTGGATGGTGTTCCTGGCGTGGCCGGTCGCGGTCCTGATCGCCGGATTGAACGTCTGGCTGTTATGGCAGACCTTCGCGTAGAGGTTGGATGCCGGAGGTCGGATGTGACGGGGTGGATGTCGGAGGTTGGATGCCGGATGTGACGATCACACATCGAAGCTCGGCGGTACATCGCCGTCACCTCCGACCTCCAACATCCGACCTCCGACCTCCGACATCCGACACGGGACATGTATAGCAACATTCTCGTCGCCATCGAGCATTCCGCGGCGGATCGGACGGTCCTCGACCACGTGCGTCAGCTGGCGAAGCTGACGGGGGCCTCGCTGCTGCTGGTGCACGTGGCGGACGGGTTCGCGGCGCGGCACTTCGAAGAGCTGAAGCTGCGCGAGTCCGAAGAGATCCGATCGGACAAGGAATATCTCGAACAGCTCGGCGAGCAGCTGCGCGGTCAGGGGTTCAGCACGCGGACGCGTCTGGCGATGGGCGACCCCGCCACGCAGCTCGTGAAGGTTGCGCGGGAGGAGGGCGTCGATCTCATCGCGATGTCCACCCACGGGCACCGCTTCCTGAACGACCTGCTGCGCGGGAGCACGGCGGATCGCGTGCGCCACAACGTCGCGGTGCCGGTGCTGATGATCAAAGCCGTGAAGACGCCTGCGCCGGCGTGAGAATCCGCCGCGCGCAGCGCACGCCCGACTGCAGCGCCCCTTCCATGTAGCCGACGAACGCCGGGCACGTGTGCTCCCCGGCGAAGTGCAGGCGATCAGACACCGGCGTCTGCAGCAGCGGTCCGATCGTCGTCACCTCGCCCGGCGCCGGGAACGAGTACGACGCCTTGACGAGCGGATCCGACGGCCAATCCATGAAGCGCGCGCGCACGAAGCTGGCGCGGACGCCGCGGTAGGCGCGTGACAGCGCGTCCAGATAGCGATCGTTGCGCTCGGTCGCACTCCACGATCGGCATTCGTCCGCGGCGGGACCGCCTGAAAACGCGACCATGCCGGCCTGCTTCGTGCGCTGGCCGTCGGTGCCGTGCCACGTGATGTGGACAGGCCCGTCGCTCATCGAGTCGGGGGCGAGGTGTGAGCGCCGCCAGAAGTGATCTTTGGCGACCATCAGGAACTTCACGTTGCTCCCCATCTGCGGGACGGATCGGATCGGCAGCGGCGGCGTGAACGCGATCCGGTTCCACGTGGGAGGCGGTACCGCGAGGATCACGTGATCGCACTCGTGCCGTACGCCGGCCGCGGTCACGACCTCCGCGCCGCGATCGGTGAGCGTGATGCGCGACACGGGCTGACGCAGCTGCACGCGGTCGAACCCGACTTCACGCGCGAGGCGCTGCGCCAGCTGCTGGTTGCCGCCGGCGCAGCGGAACACTTCCGTCTCGGTCCAGTACTTCTCGACTCCGCCTCCCTTGATCATCGCAAGGTTGCCGAGATAACTCTGCCACGCGCAGCGCACGCCGTTGTCGGCGGTCATCTGTGCGTCGACTCCGGTGCGGCACAGCGCAGACGACTGCAGACCGTCGATCCACTCGCCGAGCGACCGACGGTCGAGATCCGCCGCGCCGGGGGCCGTCCACGGCGTGAACGGATCGGTGATGGTCGCCGCGTCGGCATTCAGCAGACTCAGCGCCGCGCTCATCTCCTCCCACAGCCGTTCCGATTCCGCCGCCGTCAGCCTCCGTCCGCCCAGCACGATGGGAGCCTCGGCGTCCTCCTCGGTGACGTCGAGGAACGTCAGGCCGAAGCGTTCCTTGTAGTGCAGCCAGAGCGCGTGGTTCGAGCCGATCAGCTCGGCGCCCCCTTCCATGTGGCCGCCCGGGACGAGATCGTGGAACGAAATCACGCGTCCGCCGATGCGGTTGCGCGCCTCGAGCACCGTGACCGCGCATCCGCCGCGCGAGAGCTCGAATGCCGCGGACAGCCCGGCAAAGCCGGCGCCCACGACGACCACGCGCGGGGCCGAGGCGCGAGGACGGGCGAACGTCAGGTGATCGCTGAGCACGAGGCCAGCGGCCGCGGCCAGCGACTGCCGGATCATCTCGCGCCGGTCGATGCGCCGGACGGCAAATCGATCGTGCAGACGGACGAAGAGCGATCGCGCCATGAAATGTGCGGTAGATTCTAGCGAACACGGAGCGCGTCCCGACGGAAATCTTCGTCCGCCACGGCACGCCTCCAGGGTGGAGGATGGGAATGCACAAGAGGTGGGTCGCGGCGGCGGTGCTGGTGCTCGGCACCGTGCTGACCGCGCAGGAACCGGAAGATCGCACGCTGCTCTCGGACGCGCAGATGCGGGCGATTATCAACGAAGCGTCGGGCGAACGGGCGCTGCACCACGTGCTCGAACTGGTGCCGTATCAGTTCGTACGGCCGCCGTCCGAGTATCAGGGGCACTTCCACGAAAGCGAGGTGATGGCGAAGTTCGCGAAGGAGTACGGCTTCAGCAACGTCACCATCGAGGATTTCCCGACGGGGCAGACGTGGCAGCCGGTCACCGGCGAGCTGTGGATGACGACGCCCGACAGCGAGAAGATCTACGACATCCACGACATCCCCGAGTCGCTCGCGTCCACGAACGCGAACGGTGAACTCAGCGGCGAGCTGGTCGACGTCGGCCAGGGCGCGGCCGAGGACTTCCAGGGGAAGAACGTCACGGGCAAGTTCGTGCTGGCGCTCGCGCCGAACGGGCTGTCAGCGATCTACAACCGGGCGGTCGAGGCGGGCGCGATCGGCGTCCTCGGCATCAGCGCGATCGGACCGGGCGGCCGCGTCGAGGACTATCCGAACGAGATCGTGTCGACGAGAGTGGAGGCGCGTCCGGGGACGGTCGCGTGGGCGCTCTCGCCGCGCGCGGCGCGCCAGCTCGAGTCGCGGCTGCATCGCGGCCAGACGGTCACGATTCGCTCCGTGACGAAAAGCGAGCAGGTGCCGAACAAGCTCGAAGTCGTCCACGCGGAGATCCCCGGCGACGGCAGCACGACGCAGGAGGTCGCGATCGGCGGCCATCTGTTCGAGGGCTACATCAAGCAGGGGGCGAACGACGACAACTCCGGCTGCGCGTTGACGCTGGAGATCGGCCGGACGTACATCAAGCTGATCAACGAAGGGAAGCTCCCGCGTCCGAAGCGGACGATCAACTTCCAGTGGGTTCAGGAGATCAGCGGGACGAACGCGTGGCTCAACGCGCATCCCGAGAAGGCGAAGAACATCATCGGCGACCTCAACTTCGACATGGAGGCGATCCGCCTGACGCTGAGCCGGTCGTACTGGATCATGCAGCGCACGCCGGACACCTTTCCGTCCTACATCAACGACATCGGGCAGAGCATGATGGAGTACGTGTCGGAGCTGACCCGCGAGCGCGTGCGCTACCGCGCGAACGGCTACACGCCGAGCGTCGACATCACGTCCCCCAACGGCAGCCGCGACGCCTTCTACATCAAGATCGATCAGCACTACGGCGCGAGCGATCACGTCACGTACATGCAGCACGGCATACCGGCCGTGATGTTCATCACGTGGCCCGACATGTGGTACCACTCCTCGCAGGACACGCCCGACAAGCAGGATCCGACGCAGTACAAGCGGGCGGCCGTCGTCGGCACCGGCGCGCTCGCGGTGATCGCGACCGGCGGCGACGAGATGGCGGCGCGGGTGACGAGCGAGAATCTCGCCCGCGGGAGCGAGCGGCTCGGCGCGGCGGAACGCAAGGGAACGGCCTATCTGGCCGACGCGGCGTCCCCCGATGCGCTGCTCGCCGCCTGGAAGGAGGCGCGCGTCGCGATCCGCCACCAGGCGGACGTCGAGAAGGGCGTCATCCGATCGTCCGGCGTGTTGTACGCGGATCCGTCGGCGGCCGCGGCGAAGCTGAAACCGTTCGACACGGCGATCGATCGGACGGCGGCTGCGCTCGAGACCGAAGCGCGCACCATGTACGAGGTGCAGGCGGCGCGTCTGAAGACGCAGCCCGTGCTCGATCCGCCGATGACCGCCGAGGAGAAGCAGGCGGACGCGCTCGTGGTCGAGTGCGCCACCGAAACGACGCTGTCCGGATGTGCGCGGCAGGGCGGGGGACGCGGCGGATTTGGCGGACGCGGCCGCGACGCCGGTCCGTCCGTGCCGCAGCACATGAACGCCGAGCTGAACATCCTGCAGGGGAAGCATCTCTCGGTGCTGGAAATCCGCGACTTCCTGTCGGGAGAATTCGAGCCGCTGCCGCTGGCGGATCTCATGGCGGTGCTGCGCGCGCGCGAGCAGGCCGGACAGATCAAGCTCGTGCCGCGGTCGTCCAGCGCCGCGGCGCGCCGCTGACACTTTCTGTGTTCTTCCGCGTTTTTCAGTGGCTGTTCTTTTGTGTTTTTCCGTGGCCGTCCTTCCGTGTTCTTCCGTGGCCGTGATCGGCGCGAGCTGGCGTGGCTGCTGATCGCGCTGGCAGCGGGCGTCCTGCTGCTGGCGTTCATCCTGCTGGCCGGCGAGGTGACCGCCGGGGACACGCAGGCGTTCGACGTCCGCGTGCTGCACGCGTTGCGGCGCGCGGACGATCCGTCGCGGCCGATCGGTCCCGCGTGGCTCGAGGGCATGTTCCTGGATGTCACGGCGCTGGGCAGCGGGACGGTCCTCGGCCTGCTCGTTCTCTCCGTCGCGGGCTTTCTGGTGCTGCAGGGACGCCATCGCACCGCGGCGTTCGTCGTGATCAGCAGCGCGAGCGCGTGGTGGCTCGACGAGACGCTCAAGCTCGCCTTCATGCGCGCGCGGCCCGAAGCGGTGCCGCAGCTGCGCGCGGTGTTCTCGCCAAGTTTTCCGAGCGGGCACGCGTTGATTTCCGCGGTCGTTTTTCTGACGCTCGGCGCGGTGCTGATGCGGATCGCGCACCGGCGCGCGACGAAGATCTACTGCCTCGCGATGGCGATGATCCTGACGCTGCTCGTGGGTGTCAGCCGGGTCTTCCTTGGCGTACACTATCCGACGGACGTGCTTGCCGGGTGGATCGTCGGTCTGGCGTGGGCGTCGATCTGCTGGCTCGTCGAGCGGCGGCTCGAGCGCGTGTGAGACCTTCACGGGCGCGCTTGTGCGCACGGGGCACACGGGCGCGCACGCGGCGTGAGCAGATCCGCGAAGCTGCACGCCGAATCGTGGCGGAGGCGGTCTTGCACGGCCGCAGGGGATGACCAGTGCGCACGACGATGTCAGTGTTCTTCCGGGTGTGTCTGGGGCCGTCGGAGGGCGCGGCGTCGAACGCCGGCCGGCGCCGCGGCGGGGCAGCCTGATGGTGGACGAGCCGAATCTGGAAACAATCCTGCTGGTCGAGGACGAACCGGCCGTCCGCCAGCTGTACGCGCTGGCGCTCACCCGCGCCGGCTATCGCGTGTACGAGGCGCGCAACGGGCAGGAAGCCCTCAAGCTGTTCGATCAGCACGGCGACACCGTCGATCTGTTGCTGACCGACATGCGCATGCCCTACATGGGCGGCGCGGAGTTGGCGCAGCAGCTGCGCGAACGCCGCCGGACGCTGAAACTGCTCTGCATCTCCGGGTATCCGGGCTCGGTCGATCCGGAGACCGCCATCGACTTTCTCGCGAAGCCGTTCTCCCGCGACGATCTCCTGAAGAAGGTCCGTGAGGTGCTCGATCGGTAAACGCGCGCGGTGGAGTGCCGGGGTACGTGCCGCCGTCATCGCCGCGGCCGTCCTGCTCCAGGCGTCCGCACCCGCGCCGGATCGCGCCCCCTTCACGGTCGGTGTGCTGCGGCGCGACGGCGCGCTGCTGCCGTTCGCCGCGTGGGACGGCCGCCGCTGGAGCGTCCCCTGGCCGTCCGACGAGCGGCACGCCATCCCGATTGCCGTCTCCGACGTTCCGAAGAAATGGTGGGGACCCGTGGGGCCGCAGCGCGCCTGGACGGCATGGCTGACGGACGGCAGCTCGCGCGAGGTGCACCTGACCGGCGTCCGCCGGATGCCGGTCTTCTGCTCGACGCGCACGGCGCTGCTCACCGATTACCGCGGCGAGCTCGCGCCTGCTGGTGAACCCACCGTTCCGAAAGACGGCGTCGCGATCGCCGGCGACGTGCTGGTGCACGAGATCGCGCGCGTGAGCGCGCAATCGCCCGACTGGGCCGCGACGGCAGTCCGGCTGCTGCCGGCGTTCAACGACGCGGAAAACGCCGCCATCCGCAGCTTCTACGGCTGGCGCCATCCGTTCCCGGACGACGAGCGGCACGCGCGTCCGATCGACATCGAGGCCATCTATCGCACTCACGTGGACGACGGCCTCGTCTCGTACGTCGAAGCGGTGCGATCGTACCCGCCGCGTGCGGGAGACGAGGGATGCGGGCTCATCACCTTCGTCAGCGGCTGGGTGCTGGAGCATGGCGAGGGAGACCCGCAGTACGAGTTGGAGGGGCGCATCGCGTACTGCGATCGCAACGACGTCGCGTTCATGCAGCCGCTCGGCTGGGTCCAGCCGGACGGCCACGTCTACTGGATCTATCAGCTGTCGAGCTGGCGCGACGAAGCCTACGCCGTCACGCGCGTGGCGGCGGACGAGATCGAAGACGAAGTGCTCTACAGCGGCGGCTGGTGCCCGGCCACAGACCGATAGCCTATAATTATGACCCTGCATGCCTGAGGCAGACGAACGCCATCACGGGCCTGCGGCTACCACGATCTCCAGTTCCGGTGCGACCGTCGCGACCACGACTACGGCGGAGCCGCGCGCGCCGGAGGCGCGTCGCGCCAGGGCCGGTGTTCAGCTTGCGCTGTGCGTCGCCGCGATCGTGCTCGGGCCGTTCGCCTTTCGCGCCATCAACGATGCGCGCGGGGTGTCGGCGCTCCCGCCGACGTACCTGCCCGCGCTCGAAGGTCCGCGCGAGCGGCGGCCGTTCGACGACGGGACGCGTCATCTGCTTCGGCAAATGCGGCCGGGCTACGTCATCATCAGCGATTCGATGGGCGGGCACATCGATCGCCGCACGCTGCAGCGCCTCACGCAGCGGCCGGTCGCGCCGCTGCTGCAACCCGCGTCCGGCTCGGCGTGGTGGTATCTCGCGCTGAAGAACTGGGTGATCGCGAGCGGCGTGCGCCCGCGCTGCGTGTTCATCCTCTTTCGCGACACCAACCTGACGGATCCGCTCTTCCGCATCGACGGCGCGAACCGCTGGAAGCTCGATCTGGTCGCGCGCGACCGCGAGGAGGAGGTCAACGCCGTGATCGCGGCGCGCACGCGCGGACGGCTGCACCACATCCGCACCGCCATCGCGCGCGCGTACCAGACGGAGGCGACCCGTGAGTGGGCAGAGGGTGCCGCCGATGACGCGGTCGCGCGTCTGATGATCCGCGACGACGCTCAGCGCGAGGCGTTTCTCGATGCCCTCAACGATCGCCTCGGACGCGATCACATGCGGCCGATCGAGGAGGCGGACATCCAGGCGGCGGACGACCGCGAGGCCGAGTTCGACAAGTACGTGGACGACTCGTTCCTGCCGCTGATGCTGCGCGACGCGCACGAGGCAGGCATCCGTCTCTGCTTCATCCGCGTGCAGCGGCGGCCGGTGGACGGCCGTCCCGCGCCGCAGTCGCCGGCGCTGCGACGCTACATCGCGAAGCTCGAGGCTTACGTCGAGGCGCACGGCGCCGTGTTCCACGACGACGCCGCGGACCCGCTGCTGCTCGCCGAGGAGCTCTACACGGACGGCGATCACATGACGGGTCGCGCCGAGATCCTCTACACCCAGAACCTGTACAACCGGCTCCGTTTTCTCTTTCCGTGATCTTCCACAGCGTCGACTTCGTCGTCTTTTTCTGCGTCGTCGTGGCGCTGTACTGGCGGCTGCCGCAGCGCGGACAGAACGTCCTGCTCCTCGTCGCGAGCTACTTCTTCTACGGCTACGTCCACCCGTGGTTCCTGATCCTCATCGCGACCTCGACGACCATCGACTACCTGGCGGCGCGGGGGATGGAGCGCAGGCCGGAGCACCGGCGCCGCTTCCTGTGGATGAGCATCCTCTCCAACTTCGGGATGCTCGGCTTCTTCAAGTACTTCAATTTCTTCATCGATAACGTGCACGCCGCGGCGGGGGCGATGGGGATCGAGACGAGCCTGCCCGTGCTGCGCGTGGTGCTGCCGGTGGGCATCTCGTTCTACACGTTCCAGGCGATGAGCTACACGGTCGACGTGTTCCGCGGCGAGCTGCGCGCGCGCCGCAACCTGCTCGACGTCGCCGTGTTCATCTCGTTCTTCCCGCACCTCGTCGCCGGTCCGATCCAGCGCGCCTCGTTTCTGCTGCCGCAGGTGGAATCCCGGCGGCGCTTCTCGATGGACCAGGCGCTGAGCGGCTTCTACCTGATGTGCTGGGGGTTCTTCAAGAAGCTGGTCATCGCCGACAACGTCGGCGTCATCGCCAATCGCGTCTTCGCGCTCGCCGACCCGTCGTTCGAGATCCTGTGGGCCGGCGTGTTCGCGTTCGCGATCCAGATCTACGCCGATTTCTCCGCGTACACCGACATCGCGCGCGGCTCCTCCCGCTGGCTCGGATTCGAGCTGACGGAGAACTTCGAGCATCCGTACCTCGCGCGATCGCCGACCGACTTCTGGAGGCGCTGGAACATCTCGCTGTCGACCTGGTTCCGCGACTACGTCTACATCCCGCTCGGCGGGTCGCGCGCGGGCGGATGGATCTGGGCGCGCAACATCATGGTGACGTTCGTGCTGTCGGGGCTGTGGCACGGCGCGAGCTGGAACTACGTGCTGTGGGGCTTCTACCATGGCCTGCTGCTGCTCGCGACGCGGGCGCACAGCATCCTCCGTCCGGGCGCGCCGCCGCGGCGGGCGTGGCTCCGCGTCCCGCAGGTCGCCGGCATGTTCCTGCTGACGCTGTTCGGGTGGCTCCTCTTTCGCGAAACCGACTTCGGCGCGATCGTACGCGACGTGCAGCTCTCGCCGTTCGCCAGCACCCCGCTCGAGCGGCAGGCCGGGCTGTATCTCTTCCTCGTCGCGTTCGTCTACTCGATCCCGCTGTGGGGCCAGAGCCTCTGGGTGGAGCTGGGCCTCGCCCGCCGGCTCGACACCTCGTCGCCGGGCTGGCCCCGCATGGCGCTGCGCGCCGCCGCCTGCGGCGCCGCCTTCGCGGCCATCCTCGTCCTGCGCAGCGAGACGTCGCTCGATTTCATCTATTTTCAGTTTTGACCGGCGTCAGGGCTGAAGCCCTGACCCACATGTGTTGGGTTGACCTGTGGGTCAGCCCTGACCCATAGGTTGGGTTGACCTGTGGGTCAGCCCTGGCCCACATGCTGGGGCTGAATCTGTGGGTCAGCCCTTCAGGGCTGATAACAGAATGCCGGAATGCGCGTTGCACTACGCGCGCGCATGCTCCACCGGCTCAACCGCACGATGGTTGTTCTCCTGGCGGCCGTTGCTCTGGCGGAGACCGCCGCGGCGCAGCCGCCTCTGCGATTGAAGTCGCGCACGTTCGTACCCGTCCGCAACGTCGCCGGCGGTCGTGCCCTGGCCGCTCCGCGGATACGGCCGAGTAGCGCCCGCCGTCATCTGCTGATTCAGTTCGAGTCGCGGGTCACTCCGGCCATGCTGGCGGCGCTCCGCGCCGCCGGGGCGATGCCGCTGCGCGCCGTGCCGGAGCATGCGGTCGCCGTGGTGGCGCCGTCCGGCTTCGACCCGGCCTCGGTGGGCGGCATCCGGTGGACCGGCGCGCTCGAGCCGGACGACAAGGTCAGCGCCGACACGCGGCGGGATCTCGAGCGCGCAGCCCCTCGCCATGCGTTCACCGTCGTCGAGTTCCATCCGGACACGCCGGCGAGCCGGGTTCAAGCGGTCGTGCTGGCGGCCGGCGCTTCTCCGTCCGCCGTCCCCGGGCTCCCGTCCTACATGACGCTCGTTCCGACCGATGCGCGGACGATTGCCGCGCTTGCCCGAGCCGACGAGACGGCCTGGATGTATCCGGCGTCCGACGCGCTGCTCAACGGCGAGCGCGTGGCCATCTGCCAGGGACTGTCGTCCGACGGCGCCCCGGTCGCCAACTACGCGACCGAAGGGGACGGATGGGATGGCCCGGGGCGCAACGCGGTGAGCCTCGGGTACGATTTCGTTCGAGCGTCCAGCGACCTGGCCGCATCGATTCAGGCGACCGAGCTGTCGCGCGCCATGGCGGAATGGGCGCGCTACATCGTTCTCGACTGGCATCAGGTGAACGACGAGTTCGCCAATCGATCCGTGACGTTCATGTGGGCGCCGCCGGACCACGGCGACGGCTTCGCGTTCGACTCGACCACGCTGGCGCACGCCTTCTTTCCGGCGCCCTCCGCGGCCGAAAGCCTCGCGGGGGACGTCCACTTCAACGACACGTTCGACTGGGGCGCGTCGCAGGCCGGGCGCTACGACGTGTTCAGCGTCGCGCTGCACGAGCTCGGTCACAGTCTCGGGCTCAATCACTCGAGCGATCCCGCGTCGGTCATGTACCCGAGCTACACGGGCATCGTGAGCGGGCTCGCGCCGGTCGACATCGAGACGATCGAAACGTTGTACGCGCCGCGCGCGGGCAACACCGTCCCGGCCGGATGGACGGGCGGCGATATCGGCGGGAGCACCCCGGCCGGATCCGTGAAGTCCGGCGCCGGCCTCATCACCGTCGCCGGCGGCGGCGCGGACGTCTGGGGCACGGCCGATGCCTTCACGTACGCGTCGCGTCCACTCGCCGGCGACGGCGACATCGTCGCGCGCGTCGATCGGCTGCAGTACGCGGATCGGTGGTCGAAGGCGGGGGTGATGCTGCGCAGCGGCCGCACGGCGTCGGCGGCCTATGCGTTCATGCTCGTCTCGGGCGAGAAAGGGCTCGCGTTCCAGTACCGGACGGCGTCCGGGCAGATGGCGGCGCACACGGACGGCGGCGAGTCCCGCGCGCCGGTGTGGCTGAAGCTGTCGCGCCGCGGCGGCACCGTCACCGCGTACACGAGGACCGACACCACCTCGTGGCGATTCGTGGGGCTCGTGTCGATTCCGTTCGGCGGCACGGTGCAGGCGGGCCTGGCGGTGACGAGCCACAACACCGGTGCGCTGGCGACGGCGACGTTCTCCAACGTCAGTGTTCGTCCGGTCGCCGCGTTTACGAGCGCGGACATCGGCGCGGTCGGTGTGGCGGGTCAATTCTCCGCCGAGGGTTCGACGCTGACCGTGACGGGCGCCGGGGCGGACAT
>DASSOM010000226.1:0-11283 GCA_035700625.1 Vicinamibacterales bacterium | reverse complement strand
GGGAGCGCCCTGGAGCCTCTACGCTAGACTACTTGTCGATCACGAGGCCGCTGCCGAAGAACCCGCGCATCATCAGCGGCGTGGTCCCGCGGAAGTGGCTGTCGCACAGCCACCAGCGATCCTGCTGGTACACGCCAGTCAACTCGCACGTGCCCGTGGCGGTCCCGACTGAGCCGATCATGCACGGAGAATTCGGCTTCGTGCACGCAATCTGCTTCGACGTGAAGGAACACGCGACCGCGATGTCGGCGTGCTTGCGATCGCTGTGAACGTCCACCTCTTCGAGCCTGAGACTGGAGTCGAGGATCTCGTAGTCGGCCCGGTTGTACCCGATGTCCCTGCGCTCCTCTTCCTTCCCCGCGCAACTGTCGCTGAAATCCTGCAGGCACACGTCCGCGGAGACATCGGAATTCGCGAAGTTCTTCAGGAACTTCATCGCGATGTCGCCCAGTTCATCCTCGGAGTCGTGGACGCGGACGGTCGTCGTCTTTGATGCGTCCGTCTGGCGCGTACCGGTCCCTTCGAGCACTTTCAGCGTGATCGTGTATTCGGCGGGCGTGTCGTCGATCGTCGGCGCCAGCCAGGTCACGGTCGCGCCAGTCCCCTGCAGCACGCCGCCGGTGGCAGTCCAGTCGTAGACGAGTTGATCCGCGCTGTTGCCCGGCGTCGCCTTCGCCGTCACCTGGATGACGTCGCCGATCTCGGGGCGCGTATCCGACAACGTGATCGACGTGATGGTCGGCGATGCCGGTGGCGGCGGTGGAGGGCCGTCATCCGGCGGCGTGGGCTTCGTGGGCGAACTGCCGCAGGCCGCGAGGACGAGGGCGAGCACGAACGCCGTGAGGACGCCGTGAACCGCGCGGACCATCAGGCGCCGAGGGCCTCGCGGGAGCGCGTGGGCAGCGCCTCGCGAATCTCCCGGATCACGTACACCGGTTTGTCCTGCGACTCGTGATACGTGCGCGACTGAAGCTCGGCGAGCAGCCCGAGCGTCACGAGCTGGACGCCGGTAAAGATCAGCAGCACGCCGAAGAGGAGCAGCGGACGATCGCCGATCGACTGATACGCGAACAGGCGGACGTAGGCCAGCCAGCCGCAGATAATCAGGCCGACCAGCCCCATCGCGAGCCCGACGCCGCCGAACATCTGCAGCGGACGCGTCGAGTAGCTGATGAGGAACTTGACGGTGAGCAGATCGAGGACGACGCGGATCGTCCGCGAGATGCCGTACTTCGACTGGCCGTGGACGCGCGGCCGATGGTTGACGACCATCTCGCCGAGGCTGACGCCGAATTCGCTCGCGATCGCCGGGAGGAACCGGTGCATCTCGCCGTACAGCTTCATCGGCTTGACCACTTCCGCCCGGAAGACCTTCAGCGAGCAGCCGTAGTCGTTCAGCTTCACGCCCGTCGTGACCGAGATGATCTTGTTCGCAATCATCGACGGCAGGCGGCGGCTCAGAAAGGGATCCTTCCGGTCCTTCCGCCAGCCGCAGACGATGTCGTGACCGCCGCGTTCGAGCGTGTCGACCATCGCGGGGATGTCGCGCGGATCGTTCTGGAGATCGCCGTCCGTCGTGACGATGTAGCGGCCGCGCGCGTGGGCGAAGCCCGCGGCGAACGCCGCCGTCTGGCCGAAGTTGCGGCGGAACCGGATGACGCGGACGCGCGCGTCCGATGCCTGCAGCCGCGCCAGCAGCTCGAACGTGTCGTCGGTGCTCCCGTCGTCGATCGCGACGATCTCGAACGAGCGGCCGAACGGCTCGAGCGCCGCGGTCAGCTCGCGGTAGAGCTGCACCACGTTCGGCGACTCGTTGCGCAGAGGCACGACGATCGAGAGTTCCGGAGTGGTCATGTCGAGCTAAACGCTTGATTATACACTGCTAGACGGCGCTCCCGCTGGCCCGCCGGCGCCGGCTCCAGACGACGTAGGCGATGACCGCCGCGACCGCGGCTCCCCCGACCCACAAGGACACCTCCGCCGCGTGGTCGCGCAGATAGGCGGCCGCCTGATCGCCGTAGTAGAGCGCCAGCAGGCCTTCGAGGAAGTAGCGCAGGAATCGCGCGCCGCCGACCGCCGCGACGAACTGCCAGAGCCGCACTTCGGCGATCCCCGCGAGGAGGACGAACAGCTTGAACGGGGCCGGCGGCGGCAGCAGCGCGGGGATCGCGACCGCCAGCAGTCCGTACTTCTGAAACAGCTTCAGTCCGCCCTCGACGTGATGCTCCTTGAAGCGCTTGCGCAGGAACGCTTCCCCGCCCTTCTTCGCGATCAGGTACAGCACGAGACAGCCGAGGACGGAGCCCGCGGTCGCCATCAGGACGTAATAGAGCATCAGCGGCTTGTGCCGCGTCACCATCCAGATGATCAGGAGGTCGTTCGCTTCGGGGAATGAGAGAAAGGAGGAATCGAGAAAGCCGATCAGGAAGAGCCCCGGCCCTCCCCACGCAAGCGCGAACCCCTGGACCCAGTCGACGAGGCGCTTCATCCCTCCGAGTGTAGACTAAGCACGCTGGCTACGATCACGTCTTCACGTCCGACAACGGCGTCGCATCGCTGGACGGAGCGCGCGCCGCTGCTGATTGCGGCACTCGCCGCGGCGTGGGGCACGGCCGCCGCCGTGCACTACGCCCGCGCCGGCCTGACGCTCGCGCACTACGACGCGCGCGCGCACCTCGTCGTCGCGCGGCGTATCTTCGACAGCCTGACGCCAGGCTGGCAGCAGATCGGCGCCGTGTGGCTGCCGCTCCCGCATCTGCTGAACGCCCTGCCGATTCAGATCGATCTGCTCTACCGGACGGGATGGTCCGGCGTGGCGATCTCGATCGCCTCGATGGCCGTCGCGGCCTGGGCGATTGCATCGCTCGTGCACACGACGACCGGATCAGTGACCGGCGGCATCGTTGCCGTCACGATCCTGATGCTCAATCCCGACGTGCTCTATCTCCAGAGCACGCCGATGACCGAGCCGCTGCTCTTCGGGACGACGTTCCTGGCGGCCGCGCTCGTCGCCCGGTGGCTGGACGGCGATCCACGCGGAAGCACGCGCGTGCCGGGATGGGCGCTCGTCGCCGCGTGTCTGACGCGCTACGAAGCCTGGCCGATCACCGCCGCGCTCATCGCCGCCGCGCTCCTGGTGCTGCTTCGGCGCGGATTTCCGGTGCGCGATGCGATCCACGCGACGCGTCGGCTCGCGGCGTGGCCGTTGTGGACGATCATCGCGTTCATGCTGCATAGCCGGCTCACGATTGGCGAATGGTTCGTGAGCGGCGGGTTCTTCGTCGCGCAGAACCAGGCCGCCCTTGGTCATCCGATGGTCGCGTGGCACCAGGTGTGGGACGGCCTGTTCACGTTGACGGGATCCGTGCTGCCACGGATTGCGCTCGCGGCGGCGCTGCTCGTCGCGGCAGCGTTCGCGAAATCGCGTCAGCGCGCGAGCCTCCTGACGGTTCTGACGCTCGCCGCCTGCGCCGCTCTGCCTTGGTACGCGTATTACGAGGGGCATCCCCTGCGCCTGCGCTATGACGTGCCGCTCGTCGCCGCGGCCGCGGCGATCGCCGGCGCCGGCATCGCCGTGCTGCCGCGACGCGCCCGCGCCCTCGTCGCCGTCATTGTGATCGCCGCGGCGGTCTGGCAGGCCGAACCGTTCGACGCGAAGGCGCCGGTCATCACCGAATCGCAGCGCGAGGCGCGCAACCAGATAGGCCGGCGCACCGTCACCGCGTATCTGCAGGCGCACTGGGACGGACAGCCGATCCTCATGAGCATGGGCTCGCTCGCGCACTACATGCAGGACCTCTCGCACGCCGGCTTTGCCATTCACGACTTCGTCCACGAAGGCAACGGCGAGCTCTGGCAGACAGCGCTCATCTCACCGCGCCCGTTCGTCGAGTGGATCGTGGTTGAAGAGCATGCGGAAGGCGGGGACGTGCTGTACCACCAGGCCCCGTCGTTCTTCGACGGCTACGATCGCGTCGCGGAGGGTGGAGGCGTCGCCCTGTGGGAGCGGAAGAGGGGCGAGAGATAGTCTCGCCCCCTCCTCATCTCTAAAACCGGTAGTGCAGCGTGAAGTTCGTCGTCCAACCGCCGAGATCGATCTTGTCTCCCAGGAATCCCTCGTCGATCCCGCCGGTCTCCCCTTCTCCGCCCTGGTATCTCACTTCTCCACCGAATGCCCACTGCCCGACGGGCACGCGCAGACCGCCGAGGAATACCGGGGCGACCTCCGTCCCTTCGGCGACGTACCGCGCCGGGAAGATGTCGAAGTTGAGATCCACGAACTCCCCCGTCTCCGAGTAGCGCCACTTCAGCGCGGCAAAGCCCCCTCCGATGTACGGCTCGACGACGGCGTCGCGTCCGATCGGGAGAAAGCGCGCGGTGAACGTCACCGGGATGACGCGCAGCTTGAGATCCTGCTCGATCTCGCTGCCATCCGCGTGCTGCAGGTGCGCGTACACGCTCGGAACGGTGTGCTGGTAGAAGCCGAGCCCCACCCCGGCGTCGAGGTAGCGCCCGAATCCGAAGAGCCACTCGCCGCCGAACGTGACCCCGTTGAAGTCGCCGATCTCGAACAGCAGCGGGTCCGCGCTCTGCAGGTCGTTCAGGAGCACGTCGCCTTCGACGCGCGAGTCGATCCCCTTCAGCGCGAAGTAGCCGAGCGTGAACCCGACCGACTGCGACGTCTGGGCCTGCGCGAGCGCCGGGGCTGCGAAGGAGGCGAGCGCCGTCAGCAGCGCCGCGCGACATACGCCGGAAAGTCGGTAATGAGATCTCATGTCATCCGCTCCACGACTGCCGGCGTCAGGGGCCGGCCGCAGGCACCCGCCGCGAGATGCGGCGGTGCGCACGCCGCGAAGGGAGCATGATGGGTGCCAGCTCGGGTGTCGCGGCGACGGCCCGTCAGCACGTCCGCGCCGCCGCGTCTGTCTCACGAAGCGGTCACTGCGTCCGGTTTCGTGAACGGCTCACCCGATAGGCACGAATCGTCTCGACGATGGCGTCGTGAATCCGTCCGTTGGAGGCGACCACTTCGCCGCGGCGCGATTCGAATGGACCGCCCGCGATGTCGGTCGCGCGTCCGCCGGCTTCTTCCACGATCAGCGCGCCGGCGGAGATGTCCCACGGGTTCAGCTGCTGCTCGTAGAATCCGTCGAAGCGGCCCGCCGCAACGTACGCGAGATCGAGCGCCGCGGAGCCCAGGCGCCGGACCGCGCGCGTGCGTCCCAGGAACGCGCCGAACAGGCCGACCAGTTCCTGCGCTTCCTCGTGCACGGTGTACGGAAACCCGGTGCAGAGCAGCGAGTCGATCAGCTCCGCCGCCGCGGAGACGCGCAGCGGCATGCCGTTGAGGCGCGCGCCGCCGCCGCGCTCCGCCGTGAACAGTTCGCGCCGGCTCGGATCGTAGATCGCCGCCACCGACGGACGGCCGTCGATCTCGAGCGACACCGCCGAGCAGAAGATCGGCAGCCCGTGTGCGTAGTTCGTCGTCCCGTCGATCGGATCGAACACCCAGCAGAACGGCGGAATGTCGTCGCGGTCGCCGGCCGCTTCGAACTCTTCGGCGAGCACGCGATGATCGGGAAACCGCTCCGCGATCAGGTCGCGGAACATCCGCTCGACCTGGAGGTCGATGTCGGTGACGAGATCGATCGTTCCCTTCTTCGCGACGTGCAGATCGGCGTGGCCGAAGTGCGCCATCTGCAGCGCCCCGGCCCGGAGCACGGTTTCGACGGCGGTGGCGAGGTAGATCGGCGGGAGCGCGTCAGGCACCGGACGCCAGCTTCTTGACCATGCGCACCTCCATGCCGCCCTCAGCCGCGCGCTGGAGCGTCACGTCGTCCATGAAGCTGCGCATGAAAAAGATGCCGCGTCCGCTGGATTTCAACAGATTCTCCGGGGCGAGCGGATCGGCGATCGAGTCCGGATCGAAGCCTTCGCCTTGATCGCGGACGCGGACGACCAGCTCGGTGGGAGACGAGGCCGGGCGCATGTCGAATTCGACGGTCACCAGCTTGCCGGGGACCTCGCGGTTGCCGTGCTTGATGGCGTTGATCACCGACTCGCGGACGGCGACGCCAATCCAATGCACGGTGTCTTCGTCCATCTCGGCGCACTTGCCAATCCGATCACAGACGACCTGGACGAAATCCAGCATCTCGAACTGACTCGGGATCTGGAGACGGACGACGCCACCTCGGCTCAGCATGCGGACGGGTTTGAATAGCATACTACCGCCGCCGCAGCAAGCGAACGGATGTTATAGTGCGGGCCGAGGAGAACGTTTTCGTGGCCCAGGTGTCCGACGCACGGCCGGTGCCGCGCGTGTCGCGGATCGACGGCAGCATCCGCGTTCCCGGCGATAAATCCATTTCCCACCGCTTCGCGATGCTGGCGTCGCTGGCCGACGGACCCTCCGTCATCCGGGGCTACGCCCCGGGGGCGGACTGCGCGGCGACGCTGGCGTGCCTGAGGGCGTTCGGCGTCCGGATCGCCCGTGAGGGGCCGACGGTGCGCGTCGAAGGGCGCGGACTGCGCGGGTGGCAGCAGGCGGCCGGCGCCGTCGATGCGGCGAATTCGGGGACGTCGATGCGCCTGCTCGCGGGTCTCGCCGCGGCGCACCCGTTCCGCACCGTGCTGACCGGCGATGCGTCTCTGAGCCGGCGTCCCATGCGCCGCGTCATCGATCCCCTGACGCGCATGGGCGCCCGGATCGACGCGGTGGACGGCCGCCCACCGCTCACGATCACCGGCGCGAATCTGCACGCAATTACCCATGTCCCCGAGGTCCCCAGCGCGCAGGTGAAGAGCGCCGTGCTGCTGGCCGGGCTGCACGCGTCCGGCCGCACCACCGTCGACGAGCCCGCGCCTACACGGGATCATACGGAACGCGCGCTGGAGGCGTTCGGCGCGCACGTGGATCGGGCCGGGCTCGCGGTGTCGGTCGATGGCGGACAGCGTCTGACCGGGTGCGAGTTGACCGTCCCCGGCGACCTCTCGTCTGCTGTCTTCTGGCTGGCGCTCGCCGCGGCCTGCCCGGGATCGGTGCTGCGCATCGACGGCGTCGGACTGAATCCGAGCCGGACCGCCGTCCTCGACGTCCTGCGCCGCGCCGGCGCGTCGATCGAGGTCGCACCCGGTGCGGACCACGGCGAACCGATGGGATCGATCACGCTGCGCGCCGGTGAGGCGCCGGTCGTCCTGGAAATCCTGCCCGAGGACGTCCCCGGCATCATCGACGAAATTCCCGCACTCGCGGCGATGGCAGCCATCTCGCGGGGCGGCGCGCTTACCGTTCGCGGCGCGGGGGAGCTGCGCGTCAAGGAAAGCGATCGCATCACGATGCTCGCGCGCGGCTTCGGCGCGATCGGCATCCACGTCGAGGAATTTCCGGACGGGTTTCGCCTGCAGGGCGGTCCGCCGCGCGGCGGCATCGCCGATGCGGCGGGGGATCATCGTCTCGCGATGGCGTTTGCCATCGCGGGCACGGCCGCACGGGATCCGGTGACGATCGAAGGCGCCGGTGCCGTCGCCGTGTCGTATCCCGGCTTCTTCGACGAACTCGATCGGCTCGCGGACGGTGACCACCGATAAGGTCTACCTGGTCGGCTTCATGGCCGCCGGAAAGACGACCGTCGCGCGCCTCGTCGCGGCGCGGCTCGGCTGGCGCGTCGAAGACGTCGACGAGCTGATCGAGGCGCGCGAGCGCCGGACGGTCGCCGAGATCTTCGCGCGGGCCGGCGAACCGTACTTCCGCGCCGTCGAGCGCGAAATCCTTCGCCTCCTCCTTCCGCTCCGCCACGTCGTCGTCGCGACGGGGGGCGGCACGTTCATGGATCCGGAGAACCGCCGCGCCATCAACACGGACGGACTGTCGATCTGGCTGGACGTCCCACTCGAGGTCGTCCTCGCGCGCGTCCCGGCCGACGGCCGCCGCCCGCTGGCCGCCGACCGCGGGCAGATGGAACGCCTCTACGCCGCGCGCCAGACGGCCTACGCCCAGGCGCACATGCGCGTCGACGCCCGCACCGCGACCGCCCCGGCGATTGCGGAACAGATCCTCGACGTCCTCCAACGGCAACCCTGAACCCTCATCGCGCACACCTGACCCCAACGTAATAATTGTGCCGCCCGTCCGGGGACAGTCCCACCCGCCTCGAGATCCGGACGTTCTCGCGCCGGTTGTCCCAGGAGCCGCCGCGCACGGTCTTGAGATACGCCGTCGACGAGCGATCGGGCGGCGTCGACGGCTGAACGGTCCAGCCCTCTCCTTCGCGATACCAGTCGGCCGTCCACTCCCAGACGTTCCCGATCATGTCGAACAGGCCGTAAGCGGTCGCGGGAAATGACCCGACGGGTGCCGTGTGCAGCCACGGGTCGACGGGCGGCGTCGTGCCGATGATATTCGCCCGCTCGCGGCGATAGTCGTCCCCCCACGGATACACCGTCTCGCCGTTGCCGCGCGCGGCAAACTCCCATTCCGCTTCGGTGGGGAGCCGGCCGCCAGTGGAGGCGCAGAAGGCCCGCGCCTCCACCCACGTCAGATTCACGACCGGCTGCGCATCGCCGTTCCAGTGCGGCTGACGCGGCATCGCCTGACCGGCACCGCGCGCGTACGCCGCGTATTGCGCGACGGTGACTTCCTTCGTCATCATCTCGAACGGCGCGACGGTCGCGCGCGCCCGTGGACGCTCGTTGGGCGCGCAGGTGCCGTCGCGGGGCGCACAGCCCATCTGAAACGTGCCACCCGGTATGCGCGCCCACGCGATCGGTTGCGGCGCACCGTGCGTGATCGACGGCGGCGGCGCGGGAGGCGCGGACGTTTCGATGGAGCCGCGCGTCGTACCGGCAATGGCCAGCGGTCCGTCCGCGCGCATCCGCAGCTCCCTTCCTTCCTGCACGAAGCGCCCGTTGACGAACCACCGCAGCGATCCGCCGTCCGGATCCGACACGATGACGTCGCGGCCGGGAAAGTACTCGCCCGAGTACGGCGTCGCTTCGCGGAAGCCGTCGATCGTCAGCGTCCCGCCGTCCACGCGCTCGACGTGCACGGCAACGCTCGGCGGCGTGTTCAGCCACTGCTCTGCCACGCCCCGGAGGAACCCGCGGCGCCGTTCGAAGAAGGTCCGCTCGCGATCGACGTAGGCGGTCGACTCGACGTCGAACGACGCCGCCACGGTCGCGTAATGGGCGAAACGCTCGGAGACGAAGGCCGGCGTGAGCTGGTGATTCAGCATCGCGTCGAACTTCTCTTCGAAGTACGCGCGGAACGCCGGATCTTCGCCAATGAGCGTCGTCAGGATCACGCCGCGCGGCTCGCTGCCCCGTCGCCCCCGCTCCTCCTCCCCCACGCGCTCGAGCAGGTACTGAAAGCTGTCGAGATCCCAGTCGCGGAAGCTCTGATCCAGATCCCACGTCACCCAGAACCAGCCGCCGCGATCCGCCGATTCGTCGAGGAACTGTCCGGGGCCCTGATAGGCGTCGCGCGTCGCGCAGAACAGGACGCCGAGAAACCACGTCGTCAGGTTGTCCATATCGATCAATGGACGGAGGCCGTCGAGCGTCATCGGCCGCAGCGCGTCGACCTGATCGCGCAGGCGCTCCATGTCGGCGGCGCGCATCGACACCCGATGGTCCGGCAGGTGCGCCTGGAAGTACTCGTCGTCGAAATGCTCCGTGAGGACGTAGAGGCCCTGGTCGTCGCCGTTCAGGAGGAGGCGCGCGGGTTCGGTCTCCGGCGTGATCGCCCCGATGCGCCGCGCCAGATCGTACGCAAGCGGGTTCACGAGATGCCACATCGAGCCGTCGCGATCGCGGCGCACGTCGTTGTGGACGACGAGCCGGCGCAGGGGATCGATGCGGACGCCGAACGGCACGCCGGGAGGCAGACGCGTCTGGCCGTACTTGCGGCGGAAGAACAGGCGGAAGCTCTGGCGCGGCGACGTGATCCGGCTCCCGCCGCCGTGCACGCGGAGCCCCGCCTGGCCCGCGAAGCGGAGCTGCCCGTCGTCGTAGTACGACACATCCGCCTCGCGCTCCCAGTCGCGGCCGTGCTCCATCTTGTGCGCGAGCAGGTCGTTGAGAACCGGCGGGGGGAGATAGATCGACAGCAGCGGCTGTCCGCGGACGACCCAGCGCGGATCCACCGCGCGCGAACTGGCCAGCTCGCGTCCGTCCCGCTGGATGGCGAAGCGCAGGCGCGGAAACAGATCGGCCCGTTCGACGAGCGCGCCGGCGAGGACGAGCGCGGCGGACGCGCCGGCCAGCCACCACAGCCCGCGCGGCGACGAGGTCACAGCGCCCCGGGGCGGTTGAAGAAGATGTTGTAGTTCACGCCGGTGCCGGCAAGCTCCTGGCGCAGCGTCATCAGGGCCGTCTCGGTCGCCCCCTGGAAGTTGTACGAGAGCAGCGTCTGCCCGTCGGTGCTGGAGACGCTTTCGAGGCGCGCCTTCGTCAGCCGCTTGCGGAGGACGTCGCCGATGCCCGCCTCCGGCGTGCCGTCGCGCAGGGTGATGACGATCACGCCGTCGTTCAGCGCGCTGCGGAACGCCCGTCCGCGCGACTGAATCAGCAGCGCGACGATGGCGACGAGAAAGATCAGGCCGACGAACATCAGCTTGAACGTCGCGCACGCCAGCGACGCCGCGATGACCAGCATGATGAAGCCGATCTCCTCGGGCTCCTTGATCGGCGTACGGAAGCGGACGATCGAGAGCGCGCCGAGGAGGCCGAGCGACAGCGGCAGCGAGAACTGGATCGCGATGAAGATGGCGGTGATCGAGATCCCGAGCAGCGGAAACGCCCGGTGAACCTGGCTGCCCGTCGCGCGGCTCGCGTAGAACTGCAGATACAGATACGACGCGAGCAGCGAGCTGGCGAGCGAGATCAGCAGCAGCGCGATGAAACCCGCGATGCCAATCTGCGACATCGCCGGCGTGTTGGCGCCGGTCAGGATCGAATAGATGTTGGTGAGCTGTTTCTCCATGGCTTCAGTCGGCGCGCAGCATCGAGAGGCTGGCGGATCCGAACTTCGAAAACGACCGGCGCCGCGCGCCCAGGTGCAGCAGCGGCCGGAGCGCGCGCGGCAGGAGATCGGTCTCCCCTTTGATCTCCAGCACTGCCGCCGGCACGCTCACGAAGTACGAATTGCGCAGCAGCCGGGGATCCGCCCGCGGCGCGTGAATGTTGGTATCGAGGCTCACACGCGCACCCGAGATCGGCTCCACGTAGCGATACCGGTGATACCGCACGAGCAGCGCGGGCCGAAGCATCGGCGGCACGTCGACG
>DASSOM010000225.1:0-7682 GCA_035700625.1 Vicinamibacterales bacterium | reverse complement strand
TGGCCTGACGATCACCGCGTCGGCTGGGGTGAATCGCAGGCTTGATCACGATTGAAGCGGCGCTCGGGTCGTCCGGTCGCCGTCCGCAAATACGGCGCCGACGCGGCCCGGACGCCTTCGGGCGGTTTTGTCCGCTGTCGCTGATCGCGCGAGTCGGAGGTCGCTCGCGGATCGACACCCCGCGTCCGCGCGTCTCGTGAGCGGGAGCGTCGGAATCAGGATGCGGGGTTCGAGGGGAGCGGGCGACGTGGGTCGGGTATCTCTGCTGAGCGGAGTTCTTGTACAGCGAAGTCCCGTAGCGAAGCAGAGATACCCGACCCGCGGCGGCCGCGTCACTGAACGCCTAACCGCTCACGCTCCCTTCCTTCCACGCCGGGTAGCTCCCGAGCGTGCGCACCCATTTCGCGACTTCGGCAAGGTGCACGAGCGCGCGGCCGCACGCGAGCGTGTGGCGCGCGACGTCGAGATCCGCGTAGAACAGGTACTCCCACGGACGGCCGCGCAGCGGGCGCGACTCGAGCTTCGTCAGATTGATGTCGCGAAGCGCGAACACGCTGAGCGCCTTGAACAGCGCGCCCGGGCCGTTCGGCAGCGCGAAGACGATCGTCGTCTTGTTCGCCTCGTCCTCTGGCGCGGGCGCGCGGCCAATCACGCAGAAGCGGGTGATGTTGCTCTCGTAGTCCTGAATGCCGCGCTGCAGGATGTTCAGCTCGAAGACCGACGCGGCGCGCTCGGACGCGACCGCGGCCGCATCCCGCCGCCCTTCGGCGCGGATCATCTTCGCGCCCCCTGCCGTGTCGTACACGGCGGACATCTCCACGCCGGCGAGCCGCTTCAGGAATCGCTCGCATTGCGCGAGCGCCTGCGGATGCGAATAGACGACACGGACGGCGTCGAGCGCGACGCCGGGCAGTGCGAGCAGGCAGTGATCCACGCGCAGTTCCACTTCGCCGACGATCGGGAGATCGTGCTCGACCAGCAGATCGTAGTTGCGGTGAATGCTGCCGCCGATCGAGTTCTCCATCGGCAGGATGCCGCGTGCGGCACGCCCCTCCGACACCGCCGCGAACACCTCGTCGAAGCTGCGGCACGGCAGCGGCTCCCCCTCCGGCGCGTATTTCAGCGCCGCCGCTTCGCTGTAGGCCCCCGGCTCACCCTGATACGCAATCCGCACGATGGCTCCTTCCGGAAAAGCAAAAAGGCCGTCCCCTCTCGGGTGACGGCCTTGTTCTCGAACTCGCCCGACCTGCCGGTCGGTTCTACGCGTGTGTCAATCGAGGGCCATCACCCGGTGCGCCGGGCCGCAAAGATGCTGCAAAAGCGCACGAAGCGTGCGCTGGCAGCGGCGGCGCGGGCAAATCGAGTGGAGGCCATCGACGCGTGGATTATATCGGCTCGGACGCGCTTACGCGAAGCGCTTGTTCACCGCGTCCCAGTTGACGACGTTCCACCATGCCGACACGTAGTCGGGCCGGCGGTTCTGGTACTTGAGATAGTACGCGTGCTCCCAGACGTCGATCCCCATCAGGATTTTCTTGCCTTCCATCAGCGGACTGTCCTGGTTCGCCGTGCTCTCGACGACGAGCTTGCCGCCGACGTCGAGCAGCCACGCCCAGCCGCTGCCGAAGCGCTTGGCCGCGGCGTCGGCGAACTGCTTCTTGAACGTCTCGAAGTCGCCGAAGCTGGATTTGATCGCGTCGCCAACGCGTCCCGTCGGCTGACCGCCCTTGCCCGGGCCCATGATCTCCCAGAACATCGTGTGGTTCGCGTGGCCGCCGCCGTTGTTCCGCACGGCGGTGCGGATCGCCTCGGGCACGCTGTTGATCCCACGCAGCAGATCCTCGACGCTCTTGTTCTGCAGCTCCGGATGCTTCTCCAGCGCCGCGTTGAGGTTCGTCACGTACGCGCCGTGATGCTTGTCGTGGTGAATCCGCATCGTCTGTTCGTCGATGTGCGGCTCGAGGGCGTTGTAGTCGTACGGCAGGGGGGGAACCTGGTGGGCCATCGAATCTCTCCTTTTGCCAGCGGCGCGCGACACGCCGTCCGGCGCTATGTGATCTCGAGCATGCGGTCGAGCGCGGCCTTCGCCCAGCGCTTCTGCTCGTCGGGCACGGTGATCCGGTTGCGGACCTCGCCTTCCACGAGTCCTTCGAGGACCCAGAGAAGGTGGTTCGGCGACACGCGGAACATCGTCGAGCAGAGGCAGCCGAAGGGATCGAGCGTCGCGACCGTCCGATTCGGCGCCACCTCGCGCGCCAGCCGATTCACGAGATGGATTTCCGTCGCGACCGCCCAGACGGAACCCTCGGGACTGTTCCGAACGGTCTGGATGATGAACTCGGTCGAGCCGCTCAGGTCCGCCGCCTGCACGACCTCGAACGTGCATTCCGGGTGTGCAACGACCCTGCCGCCCGGATGCTGTTTGCGGAATGCGGTGATCTGGGGAACCGTGAATCGCGTGTGAACGGAGCAATGCCCCTTCCACAGGATCAGCTTCGCGTCGCGCACGGCATCGGCGGTGAGGCCGCCGTCGATCTCGTATGGATCCCAGACGACCATGCGATCGAGCGGCACGCCGAGCTTGTACGCCGTGTTGCGTCCGAGATGCTGGTCCGGCAGCATCAGCAGCCGTTCGCCGCGCTGCCACGCCCACGTGAGGACGCCCGCGGCATTCGACGAGGGGCCCCCGATACCGCCGTGCTCCCCCACGAAGGCTTTCACCGCGGCCGACGAATTGATGTAGGTGACCGGGACGACCCGGCCGGCGCCGAGCGCGTCGAGCTCGCGCCAGCAGATCTCGAGCTGCTCCCGCTCCGCCATGTCCGCCATGGAACAGCCGGCCGCCAGATCGGGCAGGATGACCTTCTGGTGCGGCGCGCAGACGACGTCCGCGCTCTCCGCCATGAAGTGGACGCCGCAGAAGACGATGAACTCGGCCGTTCCGCGGCTCGCCGCCGCGCGAGCAAGCTTCAGCGAGTCGCCGGTGTAATCGGCAAATTTGATGACTTCGTCACGCTGGTAGTGATGACCGAGGATGACGACGCGCTCGCCAAGCTCGGCGCGTGCCGCGAGGATGCGGGCATCCATCTCCTCGTCGGAGAGGCGGAGGTACCGCTCCGGGAGCGGCTGCCGCTCCCCGATGCTCGCTTTCTCGACCTCGGTCAGTAGCTGAATGTCCATGCCCGGTGCGTCAACCTTTGATTGTACCACCCCGTGGGGAGCACCGGAGGGGTAGGGAGGGAACGGTCAGGCATGAACGAAGAAACGGAGGCAACGAGGGCAACGGAGGGGACTCCGTTAGCTCCGTTGCTTCGGTTTACCTGACCGTTTCCTCCGCCCCCTCCGTGACCTCCGCATGGACGACGTTGTAAAGGGTGTCTCTCTCCACCGGCTCGCGGCCGGCGGCCCGGATGAGGCGGCGAATGGCGCGCGTGGTCATCGCCTCGGGCGTGCGCGCGCCGGCCATGTGATAAATGCGCTCCTCCTGGACCGTGCCGTCGAGATCGTCGACGCCGTACCAGAGCGACAGCTGCGCCACCTCGACGCCGGTCGCGATCCAGAACGCCTTCACGTGCGGAATGTTGTCGAGCATCAGCCGCGAAACGGCGTGCACGCGCAGCGTGTCGATCGCCGTCGGCGCGGGCAGCTTGCGCATCTGGTTGTTGTCGGGATGGAACGCGAGCGGGATGAACGCCTGGAAGCCGCCCGTCTCGTCCTGCAGCGCGCGCGCGCGCAGCATGTGATCGACGCGCTCCGCGGCCGTCTCGATGTGGCCGTAGAGCATCGTCACGTTCGTTCGCAGGCCGAGGCCGTGCGCGAGCCGGTGAATGGCGAGGTAGCGGTCCGCGTCGCACTTGTCGTGCGCGATCTTGCGCCGCACGCGCGGCGCGAAAATCTCGGCGCCGCCGCCGGGCAGCGAGTCGAGTCCGGCGGCCTGCAGCTCCCGCAGCACCTGCTCGTCGGTCATGCCGTAGAGATCCGCGAAGAACGCGATCTCCACCGCCGTGAAGCACTTCAAGTGGATCTCCGGACGGATCCGTTTGAAGCCGCGCAGCAGCTCGGTGTAGTAGTCGAACGGAAGATCCGGGTGCAGGCCGTTGACGACGTGAATCTCGGTCAGCGGCTGGTCGGCGCGGACGCGCAGCTTGTCCCACGCCTCCTCGAGCGACATCGTGTATGAGCCGGGATCACCGGGACGCAGCCGCGCGAACGAGCAGAAGAGGCAGCTCGCGACGCACACATTGGTAGCCTCGAGCCGGATGTTGCAGTTGAAGTACGTCCGCCCGGCGTGCCGCTTCTCCCGCTCGCGATTCGCGAGCCAACCGAGCGCGTGAATGTCGCCGCACGCGAACAGGCGCTCGCCGTCTTCGAACGACAGCCGTTCACCGTGATCGAGCTTGTCGACGATGTCGGCGAGGCCGAGCTGATCGAATCGCGGAGACGGGGGCGTCACGCCGTCCTCTCGCCCGTCGCGCCCGTCGTACCCATGATCTGCAGACGGATCGATCGCTCGCGCGGGCCGTCCAGCTCCGCCATCAGCACGCGCTGCCAGTGCCCGAGCGCCGGTTCCCCGCCGGTGACCTGCAGCGTGAGGCTGTGGCCGAGGAGCAGCGCGCGCAGGTGCGCGTCGGCATTCGATCGATCGCAGTCGGAGTGCGCCGGATCGTTGTGCATCCACGCTGCGTCGCGCGCGACGACCTCCTCGAGAAAGCGCTTGATGTCGGCGTGCAGCGCCTGCTGGGATTCGTTGATGAAGATCGCGCACGTCGTGTGCAGCGACCAGACGGTGACGATCCCCTCGCGCACCGGATGCGCCGCCGTGAACGCCGCCACGCGATCCGTCAGATCGACGATCTCCACGCGCTCGCGCGTCTGGACGGTGATCGTCTCGGCGTGAATCGCGAGCGAGCCGGTGGTGGAGGCCGTATCGCTGACGGCGGCGGCGCGCCTGGTGACCGTGGAGCTTCGGTGGGGCATCGTGTTCCCGGGCCTTGCGATCCGCCCGAAACTCGTATGTTACTATAGCCGGTCGTTCTACTTACCAGCCTGACGGCTACGCGAAGTGGGTGCGAATCCCACGCGGTGCCGCCACTGTAAGCGGGGAGCCGCTCCCGGCGGCCCGGCGATGATGCCGGCAGCCACTGTGCCCGGTGGGCATGGGAAGGCACGGGAGATCGGCGACGATCCGCAAGCCAGGATACCTGGCCGTCGGGCGTTCTCTATCGGCGCGCGAACACGCCGAAAAGGAGGCCCGTTGATCCCGTCCGTTCCGTCCGTCTTCCTCGCGCTCGCGCTCGCGAGCGGCGCTTCTCCGATTTCGATCACCGGCACCGTCGTCGATCAGCACGGCGCGCCGCTTCCGCGTGTGTGGGTTCACGCGAGCCAGGAGAACGTCGGCGTGTTCACCACGGCCGACGGCACGTTCAGCCTCGACGTCGAGGACGCGGCATCGTGCCGCATCGAAGCGACGCTCGCCGGCTTCGAGACGGCAGCGCTCCCCTGCAGCGCGGCCGCCGATCTGCGCTTCGTTCTGCGCGTCCAGCCGATCGCCGAAACCGTCGTCGTTTCCGCGACGCGGACCGATGCGCCGTCGGGACAGGTCACCGCCGGTGTGACGGTCTTCGACCGCGACGAGATCGAGCGGCGGCAGACGCCGTCCGCGGCGGCGCTGCTGCGCCTGGCGCCCGGCGCGTCGGTGACCCGCAGCGGCGGCGTGGGCGCGGTCACGTCGCTGTTCGTGCGCGGCGGGGAGAGCAGCTACAACAAAATCCTGCTCGACGGCATTCCGCTCAACGAACCCGGCGGCACCTTCGATTTCAGCGCCTTGACGACGGACAATCTCGAGCGCGTGGAGATCGTGCGCGGCGCGAACTCGGCGCTGTTCGGATCCGACGCAATGACCAGCGTCGTCCAGCTCTTCACCCGGCGCGGGCCGCGCGAGGGACACGACATCGCGATCGCGGCCGAAGGGGGCAGCTTCGGCACCGGACGGGGATCCGCGTCGCTGGCCGGGGGTGGCGAACGTTTCGACTATTCGGCCACCGTCGCGCGCGAGCAGACGGACAACGACGTGCCCAACTCGGCATTCCGCGAGACGATTGGATCGATCGGCGCCGGCGTCCGACTTGGTAAGGACGCGCGGCTGCGGATGATTTCACGCGCATCCGGAAGCCGCGCCGGCACTCCGGGCCAGACGGCCTTCGGCAGACCGGATCTCGACGCCCGTTTCGATCGCCGCGACGTTGTCGTGGGAGCGACGTTCGAGCAGCAGATCGCGTCGACGCTCAGACAGCGCGCGACGTACGGGTTGTCGACGTCGCGGCAGACCTCGGTGAACCTGATCCTCGATCCGCCGTACACGCCGCGATTCGGCCAGCGGGTGGCGCCGTTCGAGTTTTTCGACTTCCCCTTCGATTCGCGCAACACGCTGCACCGGCACCATGGCAGCTACCAGGTGGACTGGACGAATGGCTTCGGCGCTGGCGGCGATCACATCGACACGGCGCTCGTCGACTGGGACGGCGAGCGCGGCACGCTCGACGACCGGCTGAACGGGTCACGCGTGCAGGCGTCGCGCGACAACGTGGGGCTGACGCTGCAGCATCAGGCGATGTGGCCGCGCATTTTCGTCACCGCTGGCGTCCGCTTCGAACACAACGACAGCTTCGGCGGCGCTGCGGTTCCCCGGGTGGGTGCGGCCTGGATCGCGCGGCGCGGCGCCGGGCTGCTGGGAGAGACGACGGTCAAGGCCAACGCGGGGCTCGGCATCAAGGAACCGACGCTCCTGCAGTCGTTCAGCCCGTCGCCCTTCTTCCTCGGCAACCCCGACCTGGAGCCGGAACGGTCGCGGTCGCTGGACGCCGGGATCGATCAACGGCTGCTGCGGGACCGCGCGCGCGTGTCGCTGACGTGGTTCGACAACCACTTCGACGATCAGATTACGACGCGGACGCTGAGCACGAATCCGTTCCGGGCGCAGTACTTCAACATCGGCGAGGCGCGCGCGCGCGGGCTCGAGCTGCTCGCTGAAGCGGCCGGCGCGTACGGCCTGCACGTGCGCGGCGGCTACACGTTCCTCGACTCGCGCATCCTCCGCAGCACGTCTGCATTCGATCCGGCGTTCGCCGTGGGACAGTGGGTGTTCCGGCGGCCGCGCCATTCCGGCTTCCTGGACGCGTGGATCGCGCGGGGACGCGTCACCGCCGGCGTCACCGGGCTGTTCGTTGGACGCCGCGTCGACAGCGATTTCTCGTCGCTCGATCCGCCGATCACGTCCAGCGGCGAGTACGCCGTGTGGGACGTGCGTGCGGCCGTCGCGATTACGCCGCGTGCGTCGGTGACCGGCGCGATCGACAATCTCACCGACGCCGTCTACATGGAGCCGCTCGGGTACGAAGCACTCGGCCGCGCCTTGCGCGCCGGCGTTCGGCTCCGCTTCTGAGATGCTGTCCGCGAGCGACATCTCGTTCGGGTACGGCAGCACGCTGGTCCTGCGCCACGTGTCGATCGAGATTCCCGCGGACGGCTTCGTCGGCATCCTCGGCCCGAATGGTTCGGGCAAGACCACGCTGCTGCGGCTGCTCGCGGGCACGCGACGGCCGCAGCACGGCCGCGTCACGCTGGACGGCGTCGCGCTCGATCGATCCCCACGCGCGGCGCTCGCGCGGCGCATTGCCGTCGTG
>DASSOM010000224.1:0-4059 GCA_035700625.1 Vicinamibacterales bacterium | reverse complement strand
CCTTCCGCCGTCGCGTTGGGCGGCAGCGGAACGGCCGGCTGCTGCGCGGCCGCCGCTGCGGCGATCGGCAGCAGCGCCGCAAAAATCAGACGACGCATCTTCGGAATGCTCGGATTATAGTGCAGCCGTGAAGATCGTCGTCGCCGGCGGCAGCGGATTTCTCGGCAGCCTGCTCTGCGGGATGTACGCGGAGGACGGGCACGACGTCCGCGTGCTCACGCGATCGCTGCCGCCGGGCCGGCTCGAGCACGATCCCGGGACCGGGATGCCCGGCATCACGCGGGTGGGCTGGACGTCGACGGCAAGCGATGCCGCGCTCGTCACGGCGATCGACGGCGCGGATGCGATCGTGAACCTCGCGGGGGCGCCGCTGCCGGATGCGCGGTGGACGAAGACGCGCAAGCGCGCGCTGCGCGACAGCCGCGTGCTCGCGACGGAGGCGCTCGCCATGGCCATCGCCCGTGCATCTCAGCGGCCGCGTGTGTTCGTCAGCGCGAGCGGCGCCGGGTATTACGGGCACCGCGGCGACGAACCGCTCACCGAAACCGCGGATCCCGGCGACGACTTCCTCGCACGCCTCTGCGTCGAATGGGAACGCGCCGCCGAAGCGGCGTCAGCGGACGGCACGCGAGTCGTCTGCCTCCGATCCGGTGTGGTCCTCGAGCGCACCGGGGGCGCGCTGCCGAAAATGTCGCTCCCCTTCCGCTTCTTCGCCGGCGGCCACATCGGCGCCGGCCGCCAGTACGTGTCGTGGATTCACCAGCTGGACTGGGTCGAACTCGTGCGGTGGGTCGTCCAGGACGAATCGGTACGCGGGCCGGTGAACGCGACCGCGCCGCATCCGGTCACGAACGCGGAGTTCTCACGCGCGCTGGGCCGCGCGCTGCACCGGCCGTCGCTCATTCCCGTGCCCAGCTTCATCCTGCGTGCCGCGCTGGGCGAAATGGCGGACATGCTGCTCACCGGCCAGCGTGTGATCCCGGCGCGCGCCCGTCAGGGCGGCTTCCACTTCCGCTATCCCGAGATCGAGATCGCGTTCCGCGGGATCTTCGGCGAGTGAGATCTCACAGAATCCGCGCGAAGCCGAACTGATCGTCGCCGCGTTCGATGGCTCCCGTGTGATGCCGGAGCAGCAACCGCGCGGCGAGCCACGACGCGGCGGTGCCGTGCCGCCCCAGGCCGAGCGCGAACAGATGGCGCGGGAAATTCCGGTGCGGTCCGATCAGCGGCAGCCGATCGGGCGTGTCGTGCCGGACGAGGGCCCACGCGGATTCGCCGCGCAGCCCCGAGATCTCCGGATACACCGTCGTCAGCTCGTACATGAGCTGTCCCGCCCGCTGGACGAGCGTGGCGTCGAGCGCGCGCGAGGCAACCGGCGGTTGTTCGGCGCCGTAGAACAGCACGCGATCGTCTTCCGTCCAGCGCAGCAGATGCGGCGGCTCCGCCGAATCCCGAAGCGCCGCCGCTCGCTTCCCCACCGCGCGCCGCACCGCGGCCGGCAGCGGCTCGGTCGCAACCGCGTACACCTGCCGGGGCGCGAGATGCCGCCGCAGCGCGCGCAGCACGGGCAACGCCCCTTCGGTCGCGACGACGACCGTGTTCGCGGTGAGCACGCCGGCCGCGGTCCGCACCTCGACCGCCTTCTTGCCGATGCGCGTGGCGCGCACCTCGGATCGTTCGTGCAGCTGTGCGCCGCGGCGCGACGCGACGGCCGCCAGCCCCAGACACGCGCGGTACGGATCGATGACGTCCCCGCGCATGCGAATGGCGCCGTCCGCATCGATGGCCGCCTCTCTCCGGAGGGCCGCCGGGGTCAGCCAGGTGACGTCCAGCCCCGCGTCGCGGCGCGCCTGGTACTCGCGCCGCAAACCGCGCCCGCCGTCGGGGTTGCCGCGCGCGACATGGAGCAGGTCCTGCCGCGCGAGATTGGCGCGAACGCGGTAGCGACGAAGCGCGGCGGCCAGCTCGAGCGCGGCCTTGCGCTGCGACTGCCAGAGGTGACGCGCGGCGCGCAGCCCGTGCGCCCGCGCGCTTTCCTGAAATGACGCATCGAAGGCGGACAGGATCAGCCCTGCTCCCGCCGCCGTCGCGCCCGTACCGATCCGCTCGGCTTCGAGCAGGACGACCTCCATACCGGCCGCTGCGAACACCGCCGCGCAGGCGCACCCGGTGAAGCCGCCGCCGACGATCGCCACGTCGGTCTTCATGTCGCCGCGATACCGCGGATACTCCGGACGCTTCGATTTGGGCACACGCGCGGGGCTGCTGAAGAAGGTCATCGGCGAGTAGTCTATCGCGCCTTCAGTTGAGCTACGCCGCTGCCAGCTGCCAGCTGCCAGCCTCCAAGCCTGGATCGTCACCTCCAACATCCAACATCCGACATCCCGCCTCCGCGGCTTCGCCGCTACGGTGGGCAAGCCGTCACATCGGCCTCCGGCTTGCGTATCCCCAGACGAGTCTAAAGGAGGCCTTGATGGCGCTGAAGGAGCAGCTCGACCGGCTGGCCGCGTACGAGCAGAGTCCCTATCCGGTCGTGAGCCTGTATCTCAATACACAGCCGAACGAACGCGGCCGCGATGAATACCGGACGTTCGTCCGCAAGGAGTTCAAGACGCGCAGCGAGTCGTACCCGGCGGGGTCGCCCGAGCGTGAGAGCCTCGACCACGACCTGCAACGGATTACCCGGTTTCTCGACTCCGAGGTGGATGCGTCCGCCAACGGCGTCGCCGTGTTCGCCTGCTCGGGAAGTGAGCTGTTCGAAACACTCCAGCTCGACGCACCAATCGATCAGCATTGGCTTTCGATCGGCGACCGACCGAATCTCTACCCGCTCGCGCGGCTCGACTCGCAGTACCCGCGCTACGCCGCGCTGCTGGCCGACACGAACAGCGCGCGGATTCTCGTGTTCGCGGGCGGGGCGCTCGAAGACGCGCGGCAGATCGAGAACGTCAAGACGAAGCGCACCTCGCAGGGAGGCTGGTCGCAGGCGCGCTACCAGCGCCACATCGAGAACTTCCACCTGCAGCACACGAAGGAAGTCGTCGACGCGCTCGAGGGTATCGTCCAGCGCGACGGGATCGAGCACATCATCCTCGCCGGCGACGAGGTCGTCATCCCGCTCCTGCGGGAGCAGCTGCCGAAGCCTCTCGCAGCGAAGATCGTCGATGAGCTGAAGCTGCCGACGCATTCGCCGGATCACGACGTGCTCGACGCGTCGCTTGCCGCGATGCGGAAGCTGAACGAGCGGACGGATCGCGAGCGCGTGGACGCGGTCGTTGGCGCCTATCGCGCCGGCGGGCTCGGCGTCGTCGGTCCCGACGCGACGCTGCTCGCGCTGACGAACGGCCAGGTGGACGAATTGCTCCTCTCGTCGTCGCTGCGCGACCTGCGGCGCCTCGGTCGAGGACGCGCGGGGAAAATGGCCGTCGCCGCGGACGCCTCGGTGACGCAGCCCGCCGTGGCATCCGTCGCCGCCGGCGAGCCTGCCGACGCGGATCCGGACGTCGTCCGTCTGGCTGACACCTTCGTGCAGAAAGCGCAGCAGACCGGCGCGCGCATCGTCTTCATCGAAGACACGTCGCTGCTCGAGCCGTACGGCGGCGTCGCCGCGACGCTCCGCTACCGGATCTGAAGGATCAGGCGGTTCGCGTCTGCCGGTGAGCGCGGCCGGTCCGGTACAGCGCCACCGCAGACGCAATCGTCCCCAGCACGGCCAGTCCGATCAAAGTTCCGACGACCGCCTTGAACAGCGGCGTTTCCATCCAGTCCACGATCTGGCTGCCATAGCGAGCGGCGAGCAGCGTCTCGGCCGCGAACCTCACGAAGCGCGCGCCCGCGAGAACCGAGAAGAACGGCGGCGGGCTCACGCCGATCGCCCCCGCCGTGAGCACGAACGGCGTGAACGGAAAGGGCGGAGGGATGATGGCAAGTGCGGGCACGGCGAGACCGGCGCCGCGGCTCAACGCCGCGCGCGCGCGCTCCAGCCGCCGCGGCTTCACGAAGCGGGACAAGCCATGCTCGCCGATCTTGCGCCCCAGCCAGTACGTCAACGCGGCGCCC
>DASSOM010000223.1:0-13699 GCA_035700625.1 Vicinamibacterales bacterium | reverse complement strand
GGCCGCGGATCATGTTCAGATCCACGGCCCTTCGATCATCCATTACGGTCTGGCGTTCGTATCGGTCGTGCTCGCCGGCGCTGGCACTTCGTCCTTCACCGGTTCCAGCTTCTTCTTCGCCAGTTCGCGGTTGAACGCGGCGACGTCCGTCTTCACGAGCGTGTCGAGCCGCCCGATCTGCGTGTCGAGCTGACCCGAGAGATCCTTGAACACCGCGTACGACTGATCCGTCGGCTTGTTGTCGCCGCTCTCGACGATCCCCTGCAGCGCGGCGAGCTTGTTGTTCAACTTGATCGGGAAGTTCAGGGGATCCTGGCTGCTGCGGTTCCGATACTGATAGATCTCCCCTTCGACGTCGGTCAGCTTCTCCGTGAGCGCCTTCCCCGCCGTCCCGAGCTTCGCGTCCTTCGTCTTGCCGAGGCGATCCGCGATCTGCTGCTTCATGTGGCGGATGCGCAGGACGGTCTCATTGGCGAGCGTCACCTTGTCGTTGATCTGCCTGGCCAGCGTGAACTGTGCCTGCAGATCCGCATCGGTCGCCGCGCCGAGCGGGTTGCGCACGATCGCAAACGGCTGCGTCGCCGTCTGGCCGCCCGCGGTGATGCGGACCTGGTATTGTCCCGGCGGCGCGATCGGCCCGCGCGTGCTGCCGGCCCACATGATCAGGCCCTTGAAGTCGCGCGCGTCCGGATAGCGCATGTTCCAGACGAAGCGGTTCAGGCCCGCCTTCGTCGAGACGCGCGCCGGCGGTCCGCCGCGGAAGAAGTTCTCCTCGTCGTCGCCCGCGCCTTCGGCCGGCTTGGTCCCCTCCTTCGGCGGCACCCCCGTGTACGACCGAATGAGCTGTCCCTGTGCGTCGAGGATGTCCAGCGTCACCTTGTCGGCGGCGGCCTTCAGGTAGTAGTCGATGGCGACGCCGCGCGAGACGGATCGCATCGCGTCGCCCGGTCGGAAGAGCGTCAGCGCGGTCGTGGTCGTGTCACGCGTGATCTGGCGCAGCACGTTGATGTTGTCCATCACGTAGAACGATCGGCCGTGCGTGGCGATGATGAGATCGTCGTTCTTGATCGTGATGTCGTGGACGGGCGTCACCGGCAGCGTCAGCCGGAACGACTGCCAGTCCGCGCCGTCGTCGAACGAGACGTGGATGCCCGTCTCGGTGCCGAGGAACAGCAGGCCTTTGCGCTTCGGGTCTTCGCGGATCGCGCGCGCGAAGTCGTCGGCGGGGATGCCGGAGACGATCTTCGTCCACGTCTGGCCGAAGTCGTGCGTCTTGTAGACGTACGGCGCACGGTCGGACCGCTGATAGCGATTGGCGGCCAGGTACGCGACCGCCGGATCGTGCGGCGACGCGTCGATGAGGCTGATCCGCGCGAACTCGGGCAGATCCGGCGGCGTGATGTTCGTCCACGTCTTGCCGCCGTCGCGCGTCACGTTCACGACGCCGTCGTCGGATCCGGCCCAGATGACGTTGCCGTCCTTCGGAGACGGCGCGAGCGTGAAGACAGTCGCGTACGTCTCGACGCCGGTCTGGTCGAGGGTAATCGGACCGCCGGAATCGCCCAGCGTCGACGGGTCGTGCCGCGTCAGGTCGGGGCTGATGCGTTCCCAGCTCTGGCCTTCGTTCGTCGACTTCCACACGTGCTGCGAGGTCGCGTAGAGCGTGTGCGGGTCGGTCGGCGAAATGATGATCGGATAGGTCCACTGGAACCGCTCCGTCATCTTGCCCGACGCGTGCCCCATCGGATTGTCCGGCCAGACGTTGATCGCGCGCTCCTCGCCCGTCCGGCGGTTGATGCGCGTGAGCAGGCCGCCGTAGCTGCCCGCGTAGAACACGTCAACGTTCAGCGGATCGGCCGCAATGTAGCCGCTCTCGCCGCCGCCCACGTCGTACATCTCGTCGCCGCGGCCGTTGCTCGGCACGCACACGGTGCTGTTGTCCTGCTGCGCGCCGCAGACGTGATACGGGACGTGCGCCGTCGTGACGACGTGGTAGATCTGCGCGGTCGGAAAATCCTGATCCGTCCAGCTCTCACCGCCGTTCACGGTGACGTTCGCCCCGCCGTCGTTGCTCTCGATCATGCGCTTCGGATCGTTCGAGGCAATCCACAGATCGTGGTTGTCGCCGTGCGGCACGCGGATGCCTTTGATCGTCTTGCCGGCGTCGGTCGAGCGATAGAAGCCGGTGTTGAGGATGTAGACGGTGTCCTTGACCTTGGGATCCGCGTAGATGCGGGTGTAGTAGAACGCGCGCTGACGCAGGCGGCGGTCGTCGTTCACCAGCTTCCAGGTCGCGCCGGCGTCATCGGAGAGGAACACGCCGCCGTCCTTGGCCTCGATGATCGCGTAGACGCGATTCGCGTCCGCGCCCGAGACCGCCACGCCAATCTTGCCCCACACCGGGGCCGGCAGCCCGGGATTCTTCGACAGCTCCGTCCAGGTGTCGCCGCCGTCGGTCGACTTGAACAGGCCGCTGCCGGGTCCGCCGCTCGAGAGCGAGTGCGGCGTCCGGAACACTTCCCACAGGCCGGCATAGAGCACGTTCGGATTCGCGGGATCCATCACGAGATCGACCGCGCCGGTTTTCTCGTCGCGGAACAGGATGCGCTGCCACGTCTTGCCGCCGTCGCGCGAGCGGAACACGCCGCGCTCGGGATTCGGCCCGTACGGGTCCCCCAGCGCGGCGACGTAAACGAGGTCAGGATTGGTGGGATTGACGCGGATGCGCGCAATCGCCTGGGTCTTCTCCAGACCGACGTGCGTCCAGGTCTTGCCCGCGTCGGTCGACTTGTAGACGCCGTCTCCCTGAATAATGTTGCCGCGGAGTTCCGTCTCCCCCATGCCGACGTACACGACGTCCGGATTGGACTCCGCGACCGCGACGGCGCCGACGGAGGAGGTCTTCAGAAATTTGTCGGTGACCGGGTGCCACGTCTGGCCGCCGTCGGTCGTCTTCCAGAGCCCGCCCCCGGTGGCGCCAAAGTAGTACTCGAAGGGCCGGGCCGCGCTGCCCGCGACCGCCTGGGATCGGCCGCCGCGGTTCGGACCGATCGACCGCCACTCGAGACCGGCGAACAGCGACGGATCCATCGTGCCGGCCGAGACGGCCGGCGTTTGGGCGTGTACGTCGACAGTACGCGCTGGCGCCGCCGCTACGGCCAACGCGAGTGCAGCCGCGATGGCGCCGCGCCTCATCCATTGGTTCAGCATTCCACGCTCCTAAGCTGGGAAATCAGACCGCTCATGCTATACCGAACCTTCTGATCTGTGTTCTTCCGTGTTTTTCTGTGGCTTCGGTCTGTATTCCGTTTCTCTTCGGCGGCTGGCATAGGACGTGCTCGATAGGGGGCAGGAGGAAACGATGCTCTTTACGATCGCGGTGATCCTGCTCGTCCTGTGGTTGCTCGGGTTGGTCAGCGGTTACACACTCGGCAACTTCATCTACGTGCTGCTCGTGATCGCCATCGTGCTGTTCATCGTGGGGCTGGTCAGCGGCCGAAGAACCGTCTGACGGCGGAGAGCGGCAGGCCAAGTTCTTGGCCGGTGGCCAAGCGCTTGGCCGCTTTCGCGCACGGGCGCACACGGAAATCAGCAAATTTCCGAGCAAAATCGACGATGGCCTGTAGGTACGCCTGTTGCTCAGGATTTCTGAGCGCGGCAGGTAGTAGACAGCAGGCGTCAGGAAGACGCGGTCCGGTCACCTCCGGGCTCGACCGCGCCTCAGCACGCAGCGCTGACCCTGGCGAACCGTCGGTTGCACCTGCTGTCTACTCACTGCCGCGCACCTTCCCTCTTCCCACACGGACCCGTTACACTGACACACCATGCGTTCGCTTCTTGCGATGATGCTGCTGCTCGGCTGCTCGGTGTCCGCCGCTGCCCAGCCGGATCCCTGCACCCTGTTCACGAAGGACGATGTCGCCGCGGTGCTGGGCGCCCCGCCAAAGGCTGACGGGCACCAGATCATGCCCGGCACCTGCACATGGGGCGCGACCGGGATCACGCTGACGGTCGGCCGCACTGACGTGGACAGCCCGAAGACCGCCGGGCAGATGCTCGATGTGGCGCGCACGAATGCGGCGCCCGGCGAACAGATCAAGGACGAGGCGGGTCTCGGCGATCGAGCGCTCTCGCGCGTGGACCGGTACGGCCGTTCGGCCGAACTGCAGGTCGCGGCGGGCAATCGCTTCTGGCGGTTCGTGGTCGAGGCGGCGGACCAGAAGATCGCGGTGGATACCACCCTCGCGCAGCTTCGCAAGCTCGCCGGCAAGGCGGTCGCCGGCGGCTGACGCGCGATCGTGACTAGATCAGCGGCCGCCCGTCGTAGTCGGATGGCAGCGGCACGCCGAGCAGCTTCAGCACGGTCGGCGCGAGATCCATGATCGACGGATGCTCCGCGCCGAGGCGGCGGTTGATGAAGAAGACGCCGCCGCTGATCTCGGTCGCGGTGGCGCAATGGTCGCCGCTCCACTTCCGATCGTTGTCCTCGATCACCGAGCGCGTGACCCCGCCGAGCGTGTCCTGCCAGCCGACGCGGTAGCCGTCGTTGAAGCCCACCTGCAGGTCCGGCGCGTTGCGGAGGTATTCCCCCTTGTAGATGTCGTCGCGGCGGTAGATGTCGCGGAACACGGGCTTGCCGTCCTTCGGGTCGGTGAGCTGCAGCAGCTTCGAACGGATCTCGTCCTGCAGCGCCGTGTACTCCGCACCCGGCGAGACGATGCCCTGCCCTTCGCGCCCTTTGAGATTGAAGTAGATCTGCCCGAGGCCGACGGCGTACGCCTTCGTGCGGCTCCAGTCGACGCCTTCGAAGAACCGGCCGCGGCCGAAGAGATCGGCCAGCGTCTTCTTGCCGCTCTCCTGCCCTTCGAACGACATGTAGCCGTTCTGCACCAGCCAGGTGTTCAGGTTCACGCCGCGGCGGAACGAATGGAAGCCGTGGTCCGACATGACCATGAAGACGACGTCCGGGGGGAGCTTGGCGCGGATCCGGCCGACGAGGTCGTCGGCGCGCACGTAGATCTTTTCGATCGCGTCGCCGTACTTCGCGGCGAGCGCCGCGTCGTACATCGGATGCGTCGGATCGATGAGCCGCCACATCATGTGCTGCACGCGGTCCGTCGTTTCGATGGCGGCGACGAACAGATCCCAGTCGTCGTGCGCGAGCCGATCGAAGATGATCTTCTCGCGGTCGTCCATCGCGCGGTTCGCGTCGGCGAGGAAGTTCGCTTCGTCGAGGCGGCCGTCGTTCAGCGGCTTGTCCGACCATTCCGCCCAGCCGAGCGTGCGGTAGACGCCAATCCGGTCCGCGAGGTCGGCCGCGAAGCCGTCCGGTTTGGAGATCGGAATCGGTGGATCGCGCGGGTCCATGTTGACCGGCGATCCGATGATCTGCAGTTCGTCGCCGGCGCGAAGCACCGCGAGCTGCATCATCCCGTGGACGCGGATGAGGAAGTTGATGCGGAACGTCAGATCGATCCAGCCGCTCCACTGCCCTTCCTGCAGCCGCACGGACGTGCCGTCGATGTCGATGGTCGCGGCCTTCGCGGCGCGATCCCAGCGCACGGTCATCGGCAGCCGGATGTCCTCGTCGGCCTGGAGTTTCGCGATCCGCGCGCGGTCGGACTCGCTCAGCGGCGATTTCGCGCGCGCCTCGCGCAGCTGCTGTCGGACGATCGGATTCGGCGGTCCCACCAGTTCGGTCGTCGCGGTATCCCCCTCGAAGATCAACCGTTTCAGGATGCCGCCGAACTCCGTGTTCCCTTCTTCGTAGCGACTGAGGTCGGTGGCCCAGTAGTAATACGTGCCGAGCGTCGCGCGGATGTCCGGCAGCGGCAGGCCCGCGAGCATCTCGCCGTGCTCGATCGGCTCCGGCGGAAACGTCACGGGCACGGTGAGCACGGTCGTGCGGATGCCGTCGAGTCCGGCGCTCACCCAGAACGAGGTGCCGCCGCGCGTCGAGAGTACTTTCGGCCGCTTCGTCGGGATGAAGCCCCAGAGGAACTCGGGCGGTTCGCGCCGAACCATGTTGAAGTCCGGCGCGTAGGTCTGGAAATCGCGAATGAGGAAATCGTAGATGTTGTGCTTCCCTGGATTGACGCCGGTCGCGAAGCTGGACCACGCCGTCGGCGACTCCGACGGCTGCGTGGAGCCGAGGGTGCGGAACGTGCCCTCGTCGGCGAGCTTCTTCAGGTTGGGGAGCTTTCCCTCATCCATCCAGCGCCGCGCGAGCGTGGGATCCATGCCGTCGAAGCCCAGCACGAATACGCGCTGCGCGGCGCGCTTGACGGGATGGGTCGTCCGGGGGCCCGAGCACTGGACGAGCGCGGCGGCGCAGAGGCAGACCGCAGCCAGCGGCAGCGCCCGCCGGCGGATGAGATGTGGCATCCCGCGATCATAATCAAATTTGTCGGCCGTCCCGCTCGCCGAAGGTGGTATCCTCCGAGAAGCTCTCCGTACTCAGCCATTCCTGCGAGTGGCTCGGAGCACCACATGTATCCGGACTCTCGTAGCGGAGGAGGCGGGCGCCGCCGTGCGTTCGCGCTCAGCGCTCTTGGTGTCGCCGCCGCGCTGGTGGTGGAGCTGCTGATCGCACGCTCGCCGGCGACCCGGCTGTCGCTGACCCCCTTCAGTCTGTCGGTCGCGCTCGCCGTGTGGCTCGGCGGGTTCGGTCCCGGCATCTTCGCGCTGCTGCTCTCGGCGCTCGCGATCGATTTTTATTTCGTCGGCCCTGGTACTCTCCTCGACTTCCGGACGTCGTCGGAAGCGGCGGTCCTGTTCATTTACGTCACCGGCTGGCTCGGCTTCTGCGTCATCGCCGATCGCGTGCACCGGCGCAACGAGCGCGGACGCCAGCGGCGCGTGGACGCCGAGCGTGCGTCGCGGCAGGCGACGCGCATCGCGGAGCTGACGGCGGCGCTCGCCCAGGCCCGGACGCCCGCGGCCGTCATCGATGCGTCGGTGCAGGAGCCAATGCACGCGCTCGGGGCGGATGCCGCGCTGTTCCTGCTCGTCTCCGCCGAGACCGGCGCGCTCGAGGTCGCCCGCACGATCGGCTACGAGTCGACGGAGCGCGAAGCGCGAGGGCGCGCGGCGGCCGCCGCATCGAAGGGCGCGGCGTCGGACGCCGTCGAGCGCGGCGCGCCGGTGCTCGTGGAAACGCGCGATGCGCTCGTCGCCGAGTACGGGCCCCGCCCCGATCGCGAGCTGCGCGCGATTGCGGCGATCCCGCTGCTCGTCGGCAGCCGCGTCGTCGCCGTCATCCAGCTGGAATTCCACGCGTCGCGCTTCTTCACCGCCGACGATCGCGAATACCTGTTCACGCTCGCGCCCCGCGCGGCGCAGACCCTCGATCGCGCGTGGCAGCACGAGGCCGCGCTCCGCGCCCGCGCCGACGCCGAAGCGCTCCGCGCCCGCGCCGATCAGGAGCTCACGGATCGCCAGGAGGCGGAGAACGCGCTGCGCGCCAGCGAGACGCGCTACCGGGCGCTCGCCGCGCGCACGAGCCGGCTGCACGATCTCACCGCGGCGATGTCGGAGGCGGTCACGCTCGAAGGGGTGGCCAAGGCGATCGTGCGCCACGGGCGGATCGCCGTCGGGGCCACGTCCGGCGAGCTCCAGATGCTCGTCGAGAACGGCACCGTGTTCGAAACGCTGGACCGCGACGGCGACGCGCGCGAGCCCGACCGCCGGCGGCGGATGGCCGTCGAGCCCGGCCTGTGCGCAACCGAGGCGGTCGAGACGCGCCAGCCGGTCTTCGTCGCGTCGTTCAGCGAGTGGCAGCAGCGCTATTCGCGATCCGCATCGATCGCCGCGGGCGGCGGCTACGCCTCGGTGGCCACGCTGCCGCTCCTCGTGGAGGGGCGCGCCATCGGCGTCCTCGCGTTCCATTTCACCGTCCCCGTGAATTTCGACGACGAGTACCGCGCGCTGCTCGTGTCGGTCGCCCAGCACTGCGCGCAGGCAGTCGACCGCGCGAGGTTGTACGAAGCCGCGCAGCACGCCCGCGCCGAGGCCGAAACGGCGAACCGCCTGAAAGATGAATTCGTGTCGCTCGTCTCGCACGAGCTGCGCACCCCGCTCAACGCGATGCTCGGCTGGACGGCGATGCTGCAGCAGGGTGCGGTCGAACCGGCGATCACCACCCGCGCGCTGCAATCCATCCACGACAACGCCACGCGCCAGGCGCGCCTGATCGACGAGCTGCTCGACTTCTCGCGCATCGTGTCGGGCCGCATGAAGCTCGACATCGCGGAAGTCGATCTGCGACGGCTGCTGCGCGGCGTGATCGAATCGATGATTCCCTCGGCCGCCGCGAGCGGCGTGGAGCTCGACGTCGCAACCATCCCGTCGCTCAAGGTCACGGGCGATGCGGGGCGTCTGGAGCAGGTCTTCTTCAACCTGATTGGCAACGCGATCAAGTTCACGCCGCGCGGCGGGCGCATCGGGCTCGACGTCCGGCCCGATGGCGACGTCGTCGAGATCCGCGTCAGCGACACCGGTGCGGGTATCCCGCCCGAGTTCCTGCCGCACGTGTTCGATCGCTTCCGGCAGGCCGACGATGCCGCGGCGCGCGCGCACGGCGGCCTGGGGCTCGGCCTGTCGATCGTGCGCGAACTCGTCGAAGCGCACCGCGGCCGGGTTCACGTCGAGAGTGCCGGACGCGGCCACGGTTCGACGTTTACGGTGACGCTGCCGCTCTCGACGGCCGCCGTCATCCTGCCGGAGCCGGCGGATTCCGCGTCTGTCCCCGTGCCCGCCCGCCTCGACGGCGTACGCGTGCTCGTCGTCGACGACGAGGCGGACGCGCGGCAGCTGATGGCCGTCGCCCTCGAGGAATGCGGCGCCGCCGTCTCCCAGGCCGGCTCGGCGCACGACGCGCTGACCCTGCTCGAGGGAGGCGACGTGGACGTGCTGCTGGCGGACCTCGTGATGCCGCAGGAGGACGGGATCGCGCTGATCCGCAAGGTGCGCGCCTCTTCCGCCCCGAACGTCGCGTCGATTCCGGCCGCGGCGGTCAGCGGCCGGACGCGTCAGGAGGAGCGCCGCGAAGCGCTCGCCGCCGGGTTCCACGTCCACGTGTCCAAACCCGTCGACGCCGCCCAGCTCGCCGACACCGTGGCGCGGCTGGTCAGAGGAAACGCCACGGTACACTGACGCCCATGACGCTCATCATTCTCTTGATCGTCGTCGCGGTCATCGCGATGGCGGTGATCGGAATCTACAACGGCCTCGTGCGGCTGCGCGTTCAGGCCGACAACGCGTGGGCCGACATCGACGTGCAGTTGAAGCGGCGCCACGATCTCATCCCCAACGTCGTCGAGACGGTGAAGGGCTACGCCTCGCACGAACGGCAGACGCTCGAGGCCGTGGTCAACGCGCGTTCGCGCGCCGTGTCCGTTCAGGCGGCCGGCCCCGCCGAGCGCGGTCAGGCCGAAGGAGCACTGACGACGGCGCTGCGCGGACTGTTCGCGCTGGCGGAGTCGTACCCGCAGCTGCGGGCCGCGGAGAACTTCGGCCAGCTCCAGGGGACGCTCGCGCAGATCGAGGACGCGATTCAGAACGCACGCCGCTACTACAACGCGGTCGTGCGCGACCTGAACACGCGCATCCAGCAGTTCCCGTCCAACATCGTGGCCGGGCTGTTCGGATTCAAGACGCGCGAATTCTTCGAGATTCCTGCGGGCGAAAGCGAGGTCCCGCAGGTGAAGTTCTGATGCGCGCGCGGCTGATCGCCGCCGCCCTGCTGGTGCTCGCGGCCGTGCCCGCCGCCGCGCAGCGCACGCTCGTGATCGAGCGCTTCGACGCGAGCGTGAACGTCGACCGCGACGGTTCGGTCCTCGTCGAGGAAGTCATCCAGCCGCGCTTCAGGGGTTCCTGGAACGGCATTTACCGCACGATCCCCGTCCAGTACCGCACGCCGCAGGGGCTCAACTACACCTTGCGCCTGCAGATCGTTTCGGTGACCGACGAGACGGGCCGCGATCTGAAATACGAGACCAGCCGCGAGCGCCATTACCGCAAGATCAAAATCTGGGTCCCGGGCGCGAACGACGCGACGCGCACCGTTCGCCTGCGCTATCGCGTCCCGAACGCGCTGCGCTTCTTCGAGGATCACGACGAGCTGTACTGGAACGTCACCGGAGACGAGTGGGACGTCCCGATCGAATCGGCCTCCGCGGACATCCATCTGCCGGACGGCGTCGAGGGCGTGCGCGCGACCGCGTTTCGCGGCGCGTACGGATCGACGGATCAGGCCAATGTGGAGATCGGGAGCGGCCGCGTTCGCGTGGAGGCGATCGACGGCCTTGGCTTCCACGAAGGGCTCACGGTCGTCGTCGGCTGGAACCCCGGTGTCGTGCATCGCCCGACGGCGCTGGAAACGGCGTCGCGCGTCGTGTTCAGCAATCTGCCGCTCGCCATACCGCCGCTCGTGTTCGTCGGCATGTGGATGCTCTGGCGGCAGCGTGGCCGTGATCCGAAGATCGGTCCGGTGACGACGCGCTACGAGCCGCCGGACAAGATGACGCCGGCCGAGGTGGGCACGCTCGTCGACGGGAAGCCGGACATGCGCGACATCACGGCGACCATCGTCGATCTCGCCGTCCGCGGGTACGTGCACATCAGCGAGACGAGCAGCGACGGCCTCCTCGGATTCTTTTCGAGCAAGGACTATCACTTCAAGGTCACGAAACCCACGTCGGACTGGGCGGCGCTCAAGCCGCACGAGCGCGGGCTGCTCGCCGCGATGTTCGCGGCAGGTGACGAGGTGGATCTGTCCGATCTGAAGAACAAGTTCTACAAGCACCTGCCGGGGCTCCGCGACGGGCTGTATGCCGGTCTGGTCGAGGGCGGCTTCTACAAGGGGCGTCCCGATCGCGTCCGCGCGTTGTACATCGTCGGCGGCGTCATTGCGGGCTTCGCGATCGGCTTCCTGAGCAGCGCAGTGATGAGCCTGTTCGGCATGGTGTCGGGCGCGGGCGTCGCGGCGGGCGTCCTGTCGGCGATCGTCATCATCCTGTTCGGGCTGTTCATGCCGTCGCGGACGGTGCGCGGCACGCGCGAGCTCGAGTCCGTGCTCGGGTTCCAGGAGTTCCTGTCGCGCGTGGAAGCGGATCGCCTCGAACGGATGGTGAAGACGCCGGAGATGTTCGAGACCTTCCTTCCCTACGCGATGGCGCTCGGCGTCGAGGACAACTGGGCTCGCGCGTTCGAAGGCATCTATCGCGAGCCGCCGCGCTGGTACAGCGGCCCGATCGGCGGACCGACGTTCCAGCCGCGCGCGTTCACGAGCAGTCTCTCCCACATGTCGACGCAGGCCGCCTCCGTGATGGCCTCGTCGCCGCGCAGCAGCGGCGGGTCGGGATTCAGCGGCGGCTCGAGCGGCGGCGGGTTCGGCGGAGGTGGTGGGGGCGGGTTTTGAGGCTGCCCGAGGTCAGGGCTGACCAGGCATCCATGCGGCTTGCCATTCGCCGGCTCATCGCGCAGCCCGGCTACACATCCGCCGTCGTCCTGACCCTCGCCCTCGCGATTGCCGCGACCAGCGCAAGCTTCAGCGCGGTCTACACCGTCCTGCTGAAGCCGCAGGCGATCACCGACGCCGGCGATCTCGTCGTCTGCTGGGCAGCGGACGTGCCTCGCAGTCTGCCCGTCGTCGAACTGTCGTACCAGAACTTCCAGGACTGGAACGCCGGATCGCGCAGCTTCACGCACATGGCCGCGATGGGATCGGCGATGTGGAACGCCGTCCTCGACGGCCGGGCCGAGCCCGCGAGGCTCGCCTATGCCGCTGTCTCGGCATCGTTCTTCGACACGCTCGGCGTATCTCCTCATCTGGGGCGCGGCTTCCGGCCGCAGGATGACGTGCCGAACGCGCCGAACGTCGTCATTCTGAATTACGGTGCGTGGCTCCGGCGCTTCGGCGGCGATCCGGCAATCGTCGGCACGACAATCCGGCTCGATGACAAACCGTATGCGGTCGTCGGCATCATGCCGAAGGGGTTCGATTTTCCGCGCGGGGCGGAATTCTGGACGCCCGTCGTGCCCGCGCTGACCGCCGCGTCCGCGGAGTGGAAGACGAACGCGCTGACGGACGTCGGGGTGCTGTTCGTGATCGGCCGGCTGCGTCCCGGCGCGACGCCGGCGTCGGCCGCGGCCGACCTCGACGCGCTCGCGGGGCGCATCGCCCGGACGACGGGCGCGTACCGCTTCGGATCGTCCGTCGTGGCGACGCCGTTTCTGGAGTACGTCCTGGGACCGGTGCGTCCGGCGCTGTGGATCCTGTTGGCTGCCGTCGGCATCCTGCTGCTCGTCGCCTGCGCCAACGTGTCCGGATTGATGCTGGTCCGCGCGTCGCTGCGTCATCGCGAGCACGCGATTCAGATCGCGCTCGGCGCCACGAGTGGCGCGCTGGCGCGCGCCTGGATCGCGGAATCGCTCATCGTCTCGGTCGCGGGCGGCGCACTCGGGCTGGTGCTTTCGCAGTGGATCGCGGATCTGATCGTCGCGCTCGGGCCGGATGACGTGCCGCGGCTCGGCGATGTGTCGGTGACGCCGGCCGTCGTCGCATTCGCGGCCGTCGCCATCGCCGCGTCCGCCGCGCTGGTCGGCATCGGTCCGGTTCGCCAGGCCCGGCGCGCGGATGCGGCGCCGCTCCTTGGCTCGGGCGACCGGACGACGACGGGTGCGCGCGTCCGTCGGGCGCGAGCGGCGCTGCTCGCCCTCCAGGTCGGCCTCGCCGTCGTGCTGCTGGCGGCTTCCGTCGTCGTCGTGCAGAGCTTCGCGCGCCTCCGTTCGATCGATCTCGGATTCGTGCCGTCCGACGTGTTCACGATGAGCGTGGAGCCGCGCATCGCGACGCCCGTGAATGCGTGGTTCGATCGTCTGTTGCGCCGCGTGGCCGCGCTCCCGGACGTCGAAGCCGCCGGCGTCATCACGGTACCGCCGCTCGCGCTGGGACCCATTGGGCAGGAAACGTGGGTACTGCTGGAGGGTCAGCCGGAAACCGCCGCCGCGATCGAGCAGAACCCGCAGTTGAACTATCAGGCCGCCTCGCCCGGCTATTTCGAGACCATGCGCATCCGGCTGGTGCGCGGACGGCCGTTCACTGACCGTGACGACGAGCGCGCACCGCACGTCGCGCTTGTCAGCGAGACGACGGCGCGGCGGCTCTGGCCTGGAGCGGATCCGATCGGCAAGCGGCTGGCCATGCCCTCGTTCGATCCCACGCATCCCGGGACGACCTGGCGGACCGTCGTCGGCGTAGTCGGTGATGTGCGCTACCGCGGCCTCACGGAGGTTCGCCTCGACGTGTACGACCCGGCACTCCAGTCCGGAACGATCGCGATACACATGGTCGTGCGCACGGCCACGCGCCCGCTCGCCGCCGCCGCGTCGATTCGCGCCGTCGCCCGCGACCTCGACCCACGCGTGGTGATCGATCGCGTTGCGACGATGGACGACGTAGTGTCGAGGGCGATGGCGCCGTGGCGCCTGAGCGCGTGGATGCTGAGCCTGGTCGCGACGGTCGCGTTCGGCCTTTCCGCGATCGGGCTGTTCAGTCTCGTCAGCCTCGACGCGGCGAGCCGCCGGCACGAGTTTGCCATCCGCCTCGCGCTCGGCGCCTCGCCGCGCGAGATCGTCCGCACGGCGACGAGCGTCGCCGCGCGCGCTGTTGCCGTCGGCGCAGTCTTGGGCCTCGCTG
>DASSOM010000222.1:0-2134 GCA_035700625.1 Vicinamibacterales bacterium | reverse complement strand
CCACTCTTCCGGCCGCTTCGACCGACCGCGCGCCGGGCGCGCGTCAGGCCCAGATCGCGGTCGCTGCCGCTCCGGATGCCGGGTTGATTCCGGCACCCGCGGTGCGGCCGGTCGGCGCCAGCGCGGCGCACTCTCCGCCGCCGCGCGCGGTCCCGCTCTACGTCCTCCTGGCCACCTTTCTCATCTGATTTGATCCCCGCCATCTGAGCGAGGCACTTGCGCGGGTCGACCTGCGCTCGCGCGAAGCGCCGACGGTTGCGTCGGGGCCCGCGTGCCCGCCTTCAGCTCATCTCCCTACCCTTTTGGCCGGATGTCCGTTGGCGCCTGGGAGTCCCCTATGCGTGTCGTGATCTGTCTCTTCGCTCTATCGATCGCCTGTCCGTGTGCCGGCCGCCCCCTGCAGGTCGTACCACCCGACACCGCTGCTGCGCCAGTACCCGCAGCAGCTTCGCCCGGCGCCACACCGCTCGCCGATTTGATCACCGAAGCGGAGCGGGAGAATCCCGACGTCCGCGCCTCGCTGCGGACGTGGCACGCCGAGACGGAAGTCGTACCACAGGTGTCGGCCCTTCCGGATCCGCAGGTGACCATTCAGCACATGGCCATCGGGAGCCCGCTCCCGTTCTCGCATTTCACGACCAGCAACTTCGCCTACATCGGTGCCGCGTTCTCGCAGCCGTTTCCCTGGCCCGGCACGCTCGCGCTTCGCCGCCAGGCCGCCACGCAGGCCAGCGATGCCGCCCACGCCAAGGTCGACGTCGTCCGCCGCCGCGTGCGAGCCGACCTGAAGGCGGCGTACGCACAGCTCGGCGCCGTCCAGGAGACACTCGCGCTCCTCGAGCGTGACGGCGATCTGCTGGCGCAGATGGAGCGAATCGCCGAAGCGCGATACCGCGTGGGACAGGGATCGCAGCAGGAGGTGCTGCGCGCGCAACTGGAACAGACGACGCTCCAGCGCGACCTCGCCCTTCAGCAGGAGCAGCGTGACCGGCTCGAGGCGCACCTCAAACGGCTGCTCGGCCGCGCTCAGGCCTCGCCGCTCATCATCGCGCAACCGCCCGCGAAAACGCCGTTGCCGGATACGCGAACGCCGCTCGCGCAGCAAGTCGTCTCGAACAATCCGGCTCTTCGCGGCCAGCAGCGCGCGATCGCGGAACAGCACACGCGCGTGGCGCTGGCGCGGAAAGGGTTCAGGCCGGATTTCGCGGCGCAGGTCATGTGGCAGCACACAGCCGCCGGTTTTCCCGATTACTACATGTTCACGCTCGAGGTCCGCGTCCCCCTCTACTGGCGCCATCGCCAGGTTCCCGCGCTCGCCGAGGCGGCCGATCGGCTGTCAGCCGCCCGCACGACGTACACCGCGCTGCTCGAATCCGATCAGGCCGAGCTCAGCGACGCGCTCACACGAGCGCGGACTGCCGACCGCCTGCTGACGATTTACCAGCACGGGCTGATCCCGCAGGCGCGGGCGGCGTTCGACGCGGGCCTGGCCGCCTATCAAACCGGCCAGCTCGATTTCGAGTCGCTCCTCGGATCGTTTCGCGACGTGCTGGATCTCGACAGCGGCTATTGGCAGGCGCTGGCGGATCACGAAGTCGCGGTCGCCCGGATCGAAGAGGTCACGGGCGTCGATCTGCCGTGAGCGATTCAGGAGTCTCATATGAAGACCTACCGCACCGCGTTCGGCGTCGCCCTCGTCGTGAACCTCGCGTTGCTCGGGGCCCTGGGAGGCGTCTGGTGGCGGACGCGTCACGCCGGGGGCGCCGAACCAACCTCGGCGGCGTCTGCCGTTTCACCATCTTCAACGGCGCCGGCCGCGGGCTCTTCTGCGTCACCCCGCGCACCCGCCACGCCGACAGCCACGCCATTGGCGCCGGTACAGCTCACGCCGCAGCGCCTGCAGCAGATTGGCGTCACCTTCGGACCGGTCCGCGAGCAGGCGATCAGCACGCACGTCCGGACGACGGGCAACGTGGCGATCGACGAACGGCGCGTCTCTTCCGTGCAGCTGCGCTTCGCGGGCTGGATTCAGCAGGTGTTCGTCAATTCGACATTCCAGCGCGTCCGCCAGGGCCAACCGCTCTTCACGATCTACAGCCCCGAGCTCGTCACGACCGAACGCGAGTACCTGCTG
>DASSOM010000221.1:0-6999 GCA_035700625.1 Vicinamibacterales bacterium | reverse complement strand
GTCTGCTCCTTCAAGTCGAGGTTGATCACCGCCTCGGACGGGGACACCGCCGAGCGGTCCTCGATGAAGTCACCGAGATGCGAATCTTCCTCCTCGCCGATCGGGGTCTCGAGCGAGATGGGTTCCTGGGCAATCTTGAGGACCTTGCGGACCTTCGACACGGGGATGTCCATCCGCTGGGCGATCTCCTCGGAGGTCGGCTCGCGGCCGAGCTCCTGCACGAGCGCGCGCGAGGTGCGGATGAGCTTGTTGATCGTCTCGATCATGTGGACCGGGATGCGGATGGTCCGCGCCTGGTCGGCAATCGCGCGCGTGATCGCCTGGCGGATCCACCACGTCGCGTACGTCGAGAACTTGTAGCCGCGGCGGTACTCGAACTTGTCGACCGCCTTCATCAGGCCGATGTTGCCTTCCTGAATCAGGTCGAGGAACTGCAGGCCGCGGTTCGTGTACTTCTTCGCGATCGAGACGACGAGACGGAGGTTGGCCTCGACCAGCTCCTTCTTCGCCTGCTCGGCCTGCGCCTCGCCGCGCGAGATCGTCTCGAGCGTGCGCATCAGCTGCTCGGGCGTCTCCTCGAGCTCCTCGGCCGCCGTCTTCACCTGCGTCTTCAGCTCCTTCTGGCGGCGGAGCATGTTCTTGCGCTCCTCCTCCTTCAGCTTCGGGCGGCGGTTCTTCGCCGTGAGCTGGCGCTCGATGTAGTCGATCTCGCGCTTGAGCCGCATGACCGCTTCGACCTTGTCCTTGATCTGGTCGATCATGCGGCGCTTGACGATCTCGGTGAACTCGATCTTCCGAATCAGCTGCGACAGCTCGACGCGCGCGCGCATGGCTTCGCAGCGCACCCGGCGGTACTTGCGCTTCTCGCGCGTCGTGACCCCCTTGGCGGTCTTGTCGAGCTTTTCCTTCGCCTTCTCGGACGCGAGCCACGCCTTGCGGACCGCGTCGATCTGACGGAGCACCTGCTTCTTGCGATCGTCGATCTTCTCCTCGGTCAGCTCCTCGTCGACGAAGATCACCAGCTCGCGGATGCTGCGCTCGTCGTTCCGGAGCTGATCCCCCATCTGCATGACCATGCGGGCGATGGTCGGCGTGCGGGAGATCGACTTGATGACGGCAAGCTTGCCGCGCTCGATGCGCTTGGCGATTTCGACTTCTCCCTCGCGCGTGAGGAGCGGGACGGTGCCCATCTCGCGCAGGTACATGCGGACGGGATCGTTCGTCTTGTCGAGCGCGCCCGGCGTGAGATCCAGCTCGATCTCCTCGGCCCCTTCGCCGGTGCGATCGAGCAGCTTCTCCTCGCGGTAGGTCTTCTCGGAGTCGACCACCTCGATGCCCGCGCTCCCGAACGTGCTGAACAGATCGTCGAGCTCGTCGGAGGACGTGATGTCCGCGGGCAGCAGCTCGTTGACCTCGTCGTACAGGAGGTATCCCTTTTCCTTGCCGATGTTGATGAGCTGTCTCACCTCATCGTATTTTTCTTCGATCGACAACTGCGGCCTCCGCTGAGAAGAAGAATGTATGTGAAAAGAAGCCAACGATTACGGATCCGTCGTCAACAGGCGCAACAGGTCTTTCTTGCGGCTCCAGAGCGCCACGATCTGTTCCTCGTGGCGTGCGCCCCCCTCCTGCTGAAGCCGGTCGATTTCGCGCTGGACTTCGGCGCGCTCCCGGTCATAGCGGAGCCGCTTCAGCGTACGTACGCTATCGGCCGGATCCGCCGGAGCGTCCGGTTGTGAGGCAATGTGTCGGACCAGGGCAGCCTCTGTATCATTTAGACGCTCCAGCAGCGCTCCGGGTACAGACGCCGGAGTCCATGCCTGCAGGGATTGGGCCTGCACCAGAATGCCCCGGGTGGCCAATCCGTCGAGATCGGCCGGTTCCAGCTCGATCAGGGCCGCCAGCGCCGCCGCCGGCGCGTGCATCAGGCCCCAAATCACGGCGCGTTCCGCGACTTTCACCTGTCCCACGGGCAGAACCCGCCGTTCCCCGTCCTCCAGCGTGGTCTGACGCTGGACGGCGGCGCGCCGAATCTCGGCTCGGACCACCTCTTCCGTAATCCGCGCCTTGTGCGACAGTCTGTCGGCAAATTGGTCACGCTGGGCGGCGTCCGGGATGCGGGCGGCCACCGCCAGCATCGCGTTCAGGAACGCGCGCCGCCCCTCGTCCGTTGCCAGGTCGTGCGCGGCGGCCGTCCGGTCGAGCAGGTACTCGAGATACGGCCGCGATCCCTTCAGCTCGTCCTGGTAGGCCGCGCCGCCCCGCTTCCGGATGAACCCGTCGGGATCGTCACCCGCCGGCAGCGTGGCGACGTTCACCTGAAAGCCCTCGCCGACGAGCAGCTCGGACGAGCGCGCCGCCGCTCCCTGTCCCGCGGCATCCGGGTCGAAGCTCAGGACGACTTTCGTTGCGAACCGACGGAGCAGCCGTGCCTGCGCGGGGGTCAGCGCCGTCCCGGAGGAGGCGACCACGTTGCCGATGCCCGCCTGGAGCGCCTGCGCGACGTCGAAGTACCCTTCGACGAGCACCGCGTGCCGCGCGCGCGAAACGGCGTGCTTGCTCAAATGCAGGCCGTAGAGCACGCGCCCCTTGACGTAAATCGGCGTCTCCGGCGAGTTCAGATACTTCGGCTGCTGCCCGTCCTCCATCGCGCGTCCGCCGAACGCGACGATCGCGCCGGTGTCGCGGCAAATCGGGATCATCAGCCGGTTGCGGAAGCGATCGCGCGGCGGCCCGTCCTCGCGCTGGACGACGAGCCCGCTGCGGAACAACACCGGATCCGCGAACCCCTCCTTCAGCAGGCGCGCGCGCAGCGCGTCGCGGGTGGCCGGGGCGTACCCGAATCCAATCTGCTCGATCGTCTGCGGCGTCATCCCGCGATCGCGGAGCAGACGCCGCGCCGACGTCCCCGCAGGCGTCGTGAGCTGCTCGCGGAACCACGCCGCGGCAATCTCGTGGATCCGGAGGAGCGTTTCGCGCTCGCGCTGCGATTCGGCATCCGCCTTCCCGTCCCCCGTCTCCGGCACCGGCAGCCCCGCCCGCGCGGCCAGCTGACGGACCGCCTCGGGAAACGCGACCTTGTCGTACAGCTCCACGAACTTGATCACGTCGCCGCCGACGCCGCACCCGAAGCAGTGAAAGAACCCCTTCTCGCCATTCACATGAAACGACGGCGTCTTCTCACCGTGAAACGGACACAGCCCCTTCCAGGTGGCGCCGCTCCGCCGTAGCGCCACACGCTCCTGCACGACCTGCACGATATCCACGTGGGACTTCAGGTCGTCGACGAACGAGTTCGGGAATAAGGGCATTCGTCGCCATTACTCCTTCAAATCCACCACCGTCACTCCACCGTTATCCGGATCCTGAGTGTGGTGCGCGACGAACGGGTGGCTTTGCAGATAGCCGCCGATCGCGCGCCGGAGCTGGCCTGTGCCGTAGCCGTGGATCACGCGAAGCTGATGCTGCTCGGCGATCATCGCGTCGTCCAGCAGCCGTTCGACGCGCGCGATTGCCTCGTCGACGGTGCATCCGACGACGTTGATCTCCGACGCGACGCCGTCGCGCGGCTGGAGGTCGACGTTGACCCGCACGCGTCCGGGCGCGGCCGTCGCGGCGGCCGCCGGGACGATGACGCGCAGTTCCTCGACGCGCGCGCGGAGCCGCTTGCCTCGGACGTCCACCTCCGCCTCGCGTCCGTGCACCGCCTGCACGATGCCTTCGAGCCGGAGCGGGCCCACCTGCACGCGATCGCCGACCGCCGCGGGACGCCCGTCCTGAAAGGCAGGAGCGGCCGGCGCCGGATCCAGCCCTGCGCGCAGCCGTTCTTCGACGGCGTCGAGCGCCGCCCGCGCCTCCGCACGGGCCGCCCCGGATTCTCCGGTCGGCACCAGCCGCGCCGCGCGCCGTTCGGCGTCCGCCGCGAGCGACGCCGTCCGCGTCTTGAGCGCGTCGACCACCTGGTCGATCTCCCGCCGCGCCTCCCGCAGCCGCTCCTCCAGCCGCTGATCGAGCCGGCGGCGGAAGCTTTCCTCGCGCGAGCGCAGATCCTGCTCGCGCGCCTGCAGCCGCGAGGCGGTCTCGTCGATCGTCTGCTGCTCGCGTGCGACGAGGCGCCGCTCGTGATCGAGCGCCGCCAGCTCGCGTTCGAGCTTCGCCAGATGGTCCGCGAGCTGCGTCTCCCGCTCGCCGCGGTGCGCGCGCGCCTGGCCGATGATCTCCGCCGGCAGGCCAAGGCGTTCCGCGATTTCGAGCGCCAGGCTGCTGCCGGGCGATCCATACGTCAACCGATAGGTCGGCGCGAACGTCTCGGGGTCGAAGCCGAATCCCGCCGACGCCACGCCGTCCGTCGTGGACGCATACGTCTTCAGCGCGTCGAAGTGCGTCGTGGCGACGACCATCGCGTCGCGCCGGCGGAAATGATCGATGATGGCCATCGCCAGCGCCCCCCCTTCGTTCGGGTCGGTGCCGGTGCCCGCTTCATCGAGCAGCACGAGCGCCGGCGGGAGCAGCGCGCGGTCCATCGCGACGATGTTCGAGACGTGCGCCGAAAAGGTGCTCAAGTCCTCGGCAATCGATTGCTCGTCGCCGATGTCGGCGAAGACCGTCCGGAAGACCGGCACGCGCGATCCGTCCGCCGCGGGGATCAGCAGCCCTGCCTGGGCCATCAGCGGGAGCAGGCCGGCCGTCTTGAGCGCGACCGTCTTGCCGCCGGTATTCGGCCCCGTGATCACGAGCACCCGGGTCGGCGGGACGAGCAGGATGTCGACCGGCACGACCGGCGCGTCGCCGCGCCGCAGCACGAGGAGTGGGTGGCGGGCCGCCCTCAGCTCGAGGGCGCCATCCTCCACAATCGCGGGTTCGATGCCGCCGATCTCGCGCGAGAAGCGCGCGCGCGCCTGCAGCACGTCGATCTCGCTGGCCGCTTCCATTGTCCGGATCACGTCCGCGGCCCGCGCGCGGAAGGCGTCCGAGAGCGCGAGCAGGATGCGCCGGATTTCCTCCTGCTCCTGCTGCTCCAGCGCGACGATGTCGTTGTTGATCTCGACGGTGCTGAGCGGCTCCAGAAACAGGCTCGCGCCGCTCGCGGAGCTGCCGTGGACGATGCCCGGGATCGCCGAACGGTGTTCGGCGCGGACGACGAGGACGTACCGGCCGTTGCGGTCCGTCACGATCTGCTGCTGCAGATACTTCGACGTGTCGCGGCCCCGCAGGTACGACTCCAGCGTTCCGCGCAGCCGCGCGCGCTGCTTCCGCAGCCGCTCGCGAATCGACCGGAGCTCCGGGCTCGCGTCGTCCTGGATCGCGCCGCCGGCATCGATGCGGCGGTGGATGTCGGCGCATTCGCGCGCGAACGACGCGGCGCCGTCCGCGACGCCGGCGAGCAGCGGACAGCGTTGACGCGCGCCGCGGATGACGCCGCACGCGGCGTCGATCGACGTGAACAGCGACGCCAGCCCGAGCAGCTGCATTGGCTCCAGCGCCCGCCCCTGCACGGCCAGCGCCGTGAGAATCGCGTCGAGATCCTCCGGCGCCCGAAGGGCCAGGTCGTGATCGTCGAGGAACCGCGCCGTTTCCGCCGTCGCCGCCAGCGCGGCCGCCACGGTTCGCGGGTCCGTCTCCGGACGCAGCTCCGCGAGGCGCGCGGCTCCCAAAGGAGTGTGCGCGAGGCGGACAACCGCCTCGACAATTCGGTCGAATTCGAGGGCTCTCAGAGCGCCAGGGTGCATGCAGCAGGGATTACCGGGAGAGTGCGGCCTATGCCTTCTCCCGCCCGCGCCGGCGGCAGAAGACACAATCCTCAGAATATGGGGGGAATCCCCCCATCTGTCAAGCGCGACCTGGGCTTACAGATGATTGATGGAGCTGGCGATGGCCGCGGCGCCGAAGCCGTTGTCGATGTTGACCACCGACACACCGATGGCGCAGCTGTTGAGCATGGCGAGGAGGGCGGTTAATCCGCCAAAACTCGCCCCGTAGCCGACGCTCGTGGGAACGGCGATTACCGGCACATCGACCAGGCCGGCGACGACGCTGGGGAGGGCCCCTTCCATGCCGGCCGCCACGATGACCGCGCGGGCCGAAATGAGGCGGGCGTGCTCGGCCAGCAGCCGGTGCAGGCCGGCGACCCCCACGTCGTACAGGCGGTCCACCGTGTTGCCCATCAACTCAGCCGTGACGGCCGCTTCCTCCGCGATGGGCACGTCGGCCGTCCCGGCCGCGGCGACCAGCACCGTCCCGTGCCCCCGCGGCACGTTGCCTGCGTCCAGGGTGATGGCGCGCGCGAGGTCGTGAAACCGGGCGTCGGGAACGACTTCGCGGACGGCGGCAAAGGCTACCGCATCGGTACGCGTCACGAGGAGGCTCTGGCCGGCGGCCACGATACGCGCGGCAATGGCCGCAATCTGGCCCGGGGACTTGCCCTGGCCGAAGACCACCTCCGGAAATCCCTGGCGGGCATTGCGATGGTGGTCAACGCGGGCAAAACCCAGATCTTCGAAGGGGGCCTGGCGTAGAAATTGAAGGAGGCGGTCCTGCGCAGCCTCGAGTGTCAGGTTGCCGGAACGGACGTCTTCCAGGAGGCCTCGGAGCTGCTGGCGGTTCATCGCTCCAACTGCTTGACGACCGTTGACTTCGTCCCGAGCTGGACCATAACATGAGCGATTGTGCCGCGTGACGGATTCATCTCTTTATGACGCTGCCTGAGACGCTGACTCTCGTCCTCTACTTCTTCGTCCTCAGCATCCTCGCGATCTACGGCTGGCACCGCTATTACCTTGTGTATCTTTACATGAAACACAAGGACGACGTCCCGCCGGCACTGCCTGATTTGCCGGACGCGGAGCTGCCGCCGGTCACCGTCCAGCTGCCGATCTACAACGAGATGTACGTCGCCGATCGCCTGATCGACGCCGTCTGCGATCTCGACTATCCGCGCGATCGGCTCGAGATCCAGGTGCTGGACGACTCGACGGACGAGACGCGCGAGATTGCGGAACT
>DASSOM010000220.1:0-6614 GCA_035700625.1 Vicinamibacterales bacterium | reverse complement strand
CCTCCGCGCCCGGAAGCTGCACGACGTCGATCGCCGCCGTCTCCGCGAGCACGGCGTCGATGCCAAGTTCCGCCGCCCGCGCCGCCCAGGCGGTCGCCGTCTCGACCTGCACGGACGGCACCGATCCGCGCGCGCGCACCTCCTGGCGCGCGTCGCGCCACCGTTCGTAGGCCGCCAGCCGCTCTTCGACGGCGAACAGGTCCCCGTCCTTGACGATCAGATCGTCGCGCCGCAGCCCGAACGACGAGGTCACGCCAAGTGTGAGCACGTGCGGATCCCACCAGACGACAGAATACGTGCCGAACTCGTGCAGCCCCGGCGCGACGGTCGACGGTCGCGCGGGATCGCCGTCGGGCCGGTTCATCACCGTGTCCTTGGATCGGAAGCTCGGACAGGCGGACGGGGTCCGCGGGCTGCGGCGCTCCGCCTCCGGAGGATACACGGCGCGCATCAGCGGGTCGAGCCATCCGCCGTCGTAGACCTCGTCGCCGACGACCGGCACGACGAGCAGATCGCGCGCGCGCGTCGCGGCGACGTAGGCGAGGCGCTCCGCCTCGGCGCGCTCGCGCGCCGCTTCCTCCGCGTCGTGCAGCAGGAGATCGCGCGGCGACCATCCCCCCAGCTTCAGCGCGCACAGGCCGTTGGCGGGATCGATCCAGCGTCCCGCTTCCGTGCGCGACAGCCGGCACGTGAGATCCGCGAGCACGACGACGGGGAATTCCAGCCCCTTGGCCTTGTGCACCGTCATGATGCGGACGCCGTCGCTGCCCTCTTCCAGAATCGGCGCCTCGGCAGCCTGCGCGGTCTCCGCCGCGAGCCGCAGCTCGTCGACGAAGCCGCGGAACGAAATGCCTCCCTCCGCCTCGTATTGGCGCGCGAGCTCGGACACGTGCAGCACGTTCGCGAGCGCCTGCTCGCCTCCTGGGCGCAGCACCAGTCCGACGTGCGCGCGCGTGGCATCGAGCAGCCGCTGGATCGTCGCCGCCACCGGCACGTAGTTGCGCCGACGATGCAGATCGCGCAGCAGCCGCAGCGCGGCGACGACCGGCTGCTGGTGAGCCACCTCGTCCGCCTCCCGCGGAACGCGGAACGGATGGAACGTGCCGAAGCGCTGCTTCCAGTCGAGCAGCTCCTCGTCGCCGATGGCGAACAGCGGACCTCGCAGCGTCGCGAACACCGACAGCTCATCGTCCGGCCACTCGATCGCGGCCAGCGCGGCGCGGATCGCTTCCACTTCCTCGCGCTCGTGGAAGGTCTTGCCGCCGACGAGCACGTGGGGCACACCGCGCGCTTCCAGTGCCTGCACGTACGGATGCGTCACGTCGGCGCCGAAGCTGAGAAAGCGGCGGAACAGGATGCAGACGTGCTTCGCCTGCACCGGCACCGGCGCGTCGCCGGTCCGCTCGGTCACGTGCCAGCCGCTCTCCGTCACGAGCCAGTGGATGAATGCGCCCACGCCGTCCGGCTGCGACGCCTCGATCGCCATCGCCGAGACGTTGCGCTGGCCGTACGGCGCGGGCACCGGCAGCGCCACGACGGAGGGCTGCGAGGCCAGCGCCGGCCGGTTCGGACGCAGCGGCACGTAGTGCGCCTGCAGCGTCAGCTCGTCGCCGGTCATCACGGGCGCGAACGCCTCGTTCACGCACGCCTGAATCCCCGGCACGCTGCGGAAGCTCGTCTCGAGCCGGACGAGCATCGCGCCGGCGCGTTCGAGCTGCCGGCACACATCGCGATACACCCTGACATCGGCGCGGCGGAAGCGATAGATCGACTGCTTCGGATCGCCGACGATGAAGAGGCGGCCGGGCGCGGGCACGACCGCGCGCCAGTCCGTCACCGAAGGATCGGACGAGGCGAGCAGCAGCAGGATTTCGGCCTGCAGCGGATCGGTGTCCTGGAACTCGTCGACGAAAATGTGCGTAAAGCGTCGCTGGAAGCCGCGCCGGACCGTCTCGTCGCCGCGCACCAGGTTGCGCGCTTCGAGCAGGAGGTCGAGGAAGTCGAGCGCTCCCGCACCAGCCTTCAACTGCTCGTACCGTGCGACGGCGCCGGCCAGCTCCTGCTGCAGCGCCGCGGCGAGGTCGGCGTCCGCGTCCATCCGGAACTGGTCGAGCGCGGTTTTCAAGGCGTCGTACGCCGCAATCACCGTCGCGCGCGTCACTCCCTGCGTGTACCCGGGGCCGCGTCCCTGACGGATGCGGGCGAAATTGCGGTTGCGCGACAGATCGATCAGGCGCGCTTCCCATCCGTCATAGTCGTCATCTTCGAGCGACTGCTGCAGCGCGATCTCGGCGCTGAGATGGCGCGCCGGCGCGGTGTCGAGGAAGAGCGAGTCCTTCGCGTAGGACGGATGGTCGGTGAGCTGCGCCAGCTCGTGGAGCAGCGGCAGCACGCGATCGATGTCGCCGTCGCGATCGAACGGCGTGCGCGTCCACGGCTGCGTGAAGTCGCGCCACTGGGCCAGCTCCCACGCCGCGCGCCGCAGCCGATCGATCGGGCCGTCTTCGCGCGATCCGCTGCCGCGTGAAAAGAAGGATGCATATGTCGAGCGCCGAAGGGCGCGCCGCACACCCTCGGGCGGATCGCTGAGCTGTTCCTGGAGCCAGCCGTTGAAGGCCTCCTCGAACAGCCGCTCGGCCTGCGCCTCCGTCAGCACCGTGAACAGCGGGTCCACGCGGGCTTCGACCGGCCGCTCGCGCAGCAGGTCCGCACAGAACCCGTGAATCGTGTTGACGTGCGCCTCCTCGAGGCTCGTCAACGCGTCATCGAGCCGGGCGCGCACATCAGCCGTGGTCAGGCGGAGGCGTTCTCGCTCCAGCGCCTCGCGGAGGCGCAGCTTCAGCTCCCCCGCGGCCTTCTCGGTGAACGTGACGGCAACAATCTGGTCCACCTTCGCCAGACCGTGCGAGAGGATCTGCAGAATGCGTTTGACGAGCTCGGTCGTCTTTCCCGTCCCGGCCGCGGCTTCGACGACGAGCGTCTGATCGAGCGCCGTCGCGATGAGCTCGCGCGCCTGCGCGTCGGCCAACGCGTCCTCCTTCTTCGTGCGCGGCTTCGTCATGGCCGCTCCCTCAACACGTCGAGGTCGCCGAGTTTGTCGGCCGGCTTGACGCGAACGCGCTGCGCCTCGTTCGGGCCGCACACCGGACGGAAGTCGCACCACGTGCACGCGCGCTCCGCGGGCGCCGCCGGCAGGAAGCCCAGCTCGATCGCGCGATCGACGATCTCCAGCGCTTCGATGCCGGTACGCCGCGTCGTCTCGCTGATTGGAATCTCGTGCTCGGTGAATCCGCCGGCCGCCGTGCAGTAGAACAACCGGCCGGAAATCACGCGGCGCCCGAGCGCGCGCTCGACGGCGAGTCCGTACAACACCGGCTGCAGAATCGATCCGCCGCCGATCACCGTCTTCCACGTCGTCCGGTTCTTGCCCGTCTTGTGGTCGGTGATGCGCAGCTCCTCGCCGCCGTTCCGGCGTTCGACGACGTCCACCGATCCGCGCAGCAGGTAGCGATCATCGATAAGGATAGGGTCCGGCACGCTGCGCGGATCGCGCCCCTCGTCGGAGAGGCCGAAGCTGTACTCGAAGTACGCCGGGATCCAGTCGCGAACGGCCGTCAGCCTGCGCACCCAGACGCGCAGATCCTTCGCGATGTCGGCAATCTCGTCGTCCCACACGCGATCGATCGCCGGCGCGAGCTGCTCCTTGTACTTGGCGGCGGTGGCCGCCACGACCGCGTCGAGCGTCGCGAGCGCATGGGGAACGTTCGCGTCGGTGATGGGGAGCGCGCCCGCGGCGTCCAGCTCGCGGAAGAATCCTGCCTGCACTTCGTGGAACAGCGCGCCTCGCGTCAGCGGATCGAGCTTCTGCAGCGGCGCCGGCTCCTCGGCGGGTTCGAGGCGGTAGATGGCCGAGAGCAGGAACTGGTACGGGCAGCTTGCGAACTTCTGCAGCGCCGACAGCGAATACGGCCGCGTTGTCAGACGCTGCGACGCCAGCATCGTCTTTGTCAGGCCGTTGATGCGCGTGACGCCATCGTAAGGCGTCCACTGCGAGCGTCCGCGCGCCCAGCGCGCCGTCACCGAGCGGCGCAGACATTCGTTGAGGCGCAGCAGGTAGTGCGCCTGCCCCCGGACCTTCGCGGGCACTTCCGCCTTGAGCAGCGCGCGCAGCACGCCCAGGTCGTGCTCGAGATCGTCGATGGCGCTCGACGGATCGTCGGGCGCCGGCCAGGCGAGGCTCGCGCCTCCTTCGGCGGCGGCGGCCGCCTGCAGGTCCTCGTGATTCGGAATGCGCCCGGTGATCGCGCGCATGACGTCGAGTGCGTAGAAGGACGGCACGCGCGGACGCGATTCCGCCATCTCGATGCGCGGATACGACAGCCAGAGCCGCTCCGACGCGGCGCCGATCGCAAGCCGCAGCAGCAGACGCTCGGCGCGCGCGCGGCCGTTCTGATCGATGAGATCCGCGTCGAGCGGCGCGCGCATCTCCTCGTCGAGGAGCATCGGGTCCTCGCGCGGCCGCTGCGGGAACATCCGTTCGGCAAGCCCGGGCACGAACACGACGCGGAACGCGCGGCCGCGGGCCTGGTGCGGGCTGCCAACGAACACGCGTCCGTAGCGGTGCCGCGGCGGCTCGCGATCGAGCGTCAGCAGCCGATCCGCAAGCACGCTGCGCACCTCGTCCAGCGTCACCGGTCCGATGCCGCTCATCGGACGGAGTTCCTGAAAGACGCGGTGCACGCGCTCGGGCTGCCGCAGCACCATCGGCGCGAGCTCGTCGAACCGATCGAGCCACTCACCCCAGGTCGCCGTCGCCGGCCAGGCCCCGAGGCGATCGATCACGGGCAGGGCGAAATTCCGCAAGTGACTGAGGTTCCGCAGGTCGCGCTCCAGCCGCCTGGCCTTCGGCGACTCCGGCTCCTCGCCGGCTTCCTCGCGCAGCTTCAGCTGCAGTTCACGCGCGAGGCCGTCGAGCCGGCGATGCCAGCGTCTGGGATCACCACCGATGACGGACGACTCGACGATCAGCGTTTCCCACTTCCACGGCGCTCGCAGCGATCCCGCGACGACGGCCGACGTCTCGTCTTCCTCTTCATCTTCTTGTGGCTGCCGAGGCGCCAAGGCCGGATCGTCGAACGTCTCGACGGCCTCCTGCTGCGCGCGTTCCGCCATCGGACCGAGCACTTCGTCGTCCGGCGGCACGAAATCGGGCTGGCGCTGGCGGGGGTCGAGCTGCGGCACCTGGGCGAGCGAGAGATATTCCGCGAAGCGGCGCGCCGACAACTTCTCGCTCGCGCATGCGAGCAGTGCCAGGAACGCGCGGCCGGCGGGGTGAGGACGCCGCGTGCCGCGATCGAACCAGGCGGGGATGCCGGCGCGCTCGAACGCATGTTCGACAAGGCCGAGATACCGCTGCGGCGATCGCAGGAACACCGCCATCTCGTCGAACGGCACGCCGCGCGCCGCCTCGTCCGCGATGCGCCTGGCAATCTCGACGCACTCGCGCCCTTCACCGGGCGCCGAGAAGAACCTGACGTCGTTGGCGGGCTCGCGCGCCGGAGGGGAGCGGCGCGAGAACAAGTTGCGCCGCAGCGCGACGAGATCCGTCTCGCCTGTCTCTTCGATGACCTCCGCCGTCAGACCCATCGCGTTCAGCCGCTCGAGCGTGGCGATATCGCCGAACGGTACGGTGACGAGCACGTCGGGAGACGCGGCGAGCATCGCGGCGACGAACGCCGTTTCGACGCGCGAGTCCAGCGGCACGTCGAGCAGCACGACCGGCGGCAGCGGATTGACGCTCAACGCCGCCGTCGCCGCCTCGAAGAGCGTGGCGCGATCCGTGGCGGACGCGGCCTCGAACTGCCGATCGAACTCCTCGAGCAGCGCGGCGAGATCGGCGCCGCCGAGCGGAAGCGACGCCAGGTCGCCCGCGCCGACCGAGGCGAGGCGCAGCTCCTGGAGCGTCCGCACGAGGGCGCGCGGAAATCCGGGTGTCGCGGCGACGGGCGCGAAGTACGTCAGGCCGCCCGCTCGCCGGGCATCGAACGCCGCACGCGCGGCCACCGCTTCGGATCCAAGCGGCGTCAGGGGGGCGATGCCTCCGGCGGCAAGCGACGGCGCCGCGAGCCGCGCCGCCAGCTGCGTGAGGCTCGCGCGATGCACCCCCATCGTCGCGCCGGTTTCGATCGCGATCGAACGCGCGAGATCGTCCGCTGCACCGCGGGACGCGGACACGATGAGGACGTCGCCCCGTGCCGCGCGCTCCCGCACGAACGCGCGCGCCCGGGCAAGCCGCGGCGCCGCCGCGGCGGATTCGACGAGGGTGATATGAGTGGCCGTTGTGGGAAGGGTCATCGTGATGCACTCCCGGTCACCGTGCCGGGTCTCCGGAGCGGCCGCGCCTCACGGCCGATGGGGGGACGATATCACAGGAGCGAGGTTCGAGGAGCGAGGTTCTCCTCTCTCCACGCGGGATAGCTCCCGAGCGTGCGCACCCATTTCGCGACTTCGGCAAGGTGCACGAGCGCGCGGCCGCACGCGAGCGTGTGGCGCGCGACGTCGAGATCCGCGTAGAACAGGTACTCCCACGGACGGCCGCGCAGCGGGCGCGACTC
>DASSOM010000219.1:0-4644 GCA_035700625.1 Vicinamibacterales bacterium | reverse complement strand
TAGACGTAGATCGTCTACGGCTTGTTCGCAGGCAACGGGAAGCCGCCGGTCCGCCGGGGAATAGACTGGCGCCGCGAAACGTTCTCCGGAGCAGGTTGATGCGCATCCTCGCTGTCTGTGGCAGTCTCAAAGCCGAGTCGGCCAACCGCCGGCTGCTGAGCGTAGCGGCGGCGTCGGCGCCGCCCGGCGTGACAGTAGTGCTATCGGATGCCCTTCGGGCCCTGCCGCACTTCGATCCCGATCTGGAGGCGCATGGATCACACGCCGCCGTCGCCAGGTGGAGGCAGGAGGTGGCCGGCGCCGATGCGCTCCTGATCGCGTCGCCCGAGTACGCGTTCAGTCTGCCCGGCGTACTGAAGAACGGCATCGACTGGCTGATCGGCTCGGGCGAACTGGAACGGAAGGTCATCGCGATCACCGCGGCGGTTCCTGGCCCCGGGCGCGGCCGGCGAGGACTGCAGGCGATCCACGACACGCTTGCGGCTGTCAGCGCGACGATCGTGGGAGGCGAGCCGATTCCCGTCGGGCCCGACTTCGAGCGGGACGTCCGCACGCTCGTGCGGGATCTGATCGAAGTGGCGGCGGCCCGCTCGACGCCCGAGCGCCGTCTCTAAGACTGTTGCCTCGCCCTGCGCGCGCGAACCGCCGCGCCATATACTCTCCGGCATGTCTGACACGTTGACGGTCGGATCGCTCAGCGCCCGGCCCGGCGAAAAACACTACGGCATCAACGAATTCCCGGTCGACGGGCAGCCGTACCGTCTTCCGATGTGGCTCGTGAACGGCCGAGATCAAGGTCCCACGCTCGTCGTCACCGCCGGCGTGCATCCGGCGGAGTACGCAAGCATCGCCGCCGCCCTCGAGTTCGCCCGCGCGATCGATCCCGCGGACGTCCACGGCCGCATCATCGTCGTCCCCGTGATGAACCTGCCCGCGTTCACCGCGCGGTCGATCTATATCTGTCCGTTGGACGGGAAGAACCTGAACCGCGTGTTTCCTGGCAGGGCCGACGGGAGCGCCTCTGAACAGATTGCCGCGTGGATGTTCGAGCACGTCATCCGGCAGGCGGATTACTACGTCGACCTGCACGGCGGGGATCTCATTGAAGCGCTGGTGCCGTTCACCATTTTCTATAAGAGCGGCAACGCGCGCGTCGACGAAGCGTCGCTGGCGATGGCGCGTGCGTTCGGCATTCCGATTCTCGTGAGCAGCGAAACGCCGGGGTCGACGTTCTCGGCAGCGTCGAAGGCGGGGATCCCCGCGATCCTGACCGAAGCAGGCGGACAGGGCATCTGGACGCGCGAGGACGTCGCGCGCCACGTCGAGGGCCTCGATCGCCTGCTGCGCCACCTGAACATGCGCGCCGGAGGTCCGCCGCCGTCGATCGACTGCCGCGTGCTGTCGCAGTTCCTGTGGCTGCGGAGCGATCACGACGGCTTCTGGTACCCGGCGGTGGACGTCGGTGCGGACGTGACGAAAGGGCAGGAGCTTGGTCGCGTGACGGACTGGGAAGGACGCGTCCTCCAGCGCGCGATCAGCCCCGCCGACGGCCGCGTCCTCTTCATCGTGTCGTCGCTCGCGATGAACAAGACCGATCCGCTGCTCGCCGTCGGCGCGTGAGAATCGCTTCCGCCTATAATCCCGCTTGATGAAGAACCTCTGCTGGGCGCTCATCCTCCTCGCGGCGGTGGCGTTCGTCGTCGGCGCGGCGCTGGCGTTTGCGGGCCGGCCCTGGCTGCTGCCGCCATATGCCTACTGGCGAGGGGCCGTCGGCCTCCTGCTGTTCGCGATTGCGCTGCGGTTGATGCAGCCGCGGCGGGACTGACCCCGGCGTGCTACAGTCCCCGCCATGGCGGTCCCCGAAGCGGCACGCGGCGGAGCGGCGGACGTCACGGCGCGCAGCGCGGCGCTGCGCAAGGACCTGTCGATCCGCGATCTCGCCTTCGCCCAGATCCTCTTCATCGTCGGCCTTCAGTGGGTGGGCGTCGCGGCGAAGCTCGGGCCGTCGCACGTCATCTTCTGGCTGATCGGGATCACGCTCTTCTATCTGCCATCCGCGGTCGTCGCCGTCTGGCTGAATCGGGTGATGCCGCTCGAGGGCGGCCTCTATCAGTGGGCGAAGCTCGGGTTCAACGAGAGCTTCGGCTTCATCGTCGCCTGGAACCTGTGGCTGTTCGGCATCCTCAACATGTCGAACATCGGCCTGCAGTTCACGCAGTACATCGGGTACATCTTCGGGCCGCGCGTCGCGGCGGTGATGGCGCAGGACCCCGTGGTGGCTGCGATGATGGCGGCCGTGACGATCGGGCTGGTCTGGATTACGGTGGCCGGCCTGCGCGTGGGACGCTGGGTGCATACGCTCGGCGGCGTCCTCATGCTGCTCATGTTCGCGATGATCATCGCGCTGCCATGGGTGCATCAGGCACGCGGTCTGCTGCCCGCGTATCATCCGCTCGACACGGCGGTGCCCGTCATCTCGATCATGAGCCTGAACCTGATGGGCAAGATGGGATTCGGCGCCTTCGCCGGGTTCGAGTACGTCGCGATCCACGCGGGGGAGTGCCGCGATCCGATCCGCAGCATTACGCGCGCGACCGTGGTCGCCGCCCCGATCATCATCGCGATGTTCATCCTGGGGACGAGCGCCGTGCTCAACCTGGTGCCCCAGGACCAGATCGACTTGATTGCGCCGATCCCGCAGTTGCTCAGCATCGGCTTCGGCCCGCTCGGCGCCGTGGCGGCCATCGTGCCGCTGACGCTGAGTGCAATGCTCGCGATCCGTTTCGCGCAGGCAAGCGTGAACTTCGCCGGGGCGTCGCGTCTGCCGATGGTCGCCGGCTGGGACAGCCTGCTGCCTGCCTGGTTCACGCGTCTGAGCCCGCGGTTCAAGACGCCCGTCAACTCGATTGCGTTCGTCGGCGCCGCGATGCTGGTCCTGAGCTCGCTTGGATTGATCGGCGTCGGCAAGCAGGAGGCGTTTCAGCTGCTGTGGAACTCCGCGGGCATCTTCTACGCGCTGACGTACCTCGCGATGTTCGCGGTCCCGCTCGCCGGCTTCCGGCGATCCGCGGTGAAGCCGCCGTGGTGGATCAAGCTGTGCGCGCTGTCGGGATTTCTGATGACCGCGCTGTACGTGACGCTCTCCGTGCTGCCGATCATTCCCGTCGGCAGCCGCACCGTCTTCGCCCTGAAGATCACCGGCCTGATTGTCGTCACGAATGCCGTCGGAATGGTGTTCTACGCGACCGGCCGGCGCCGCGCTCGCCTGTCGCAGCGCGTGCCGATCGGCTGAACGTCTCGCGATTACGCGCGCACGCGCGAAGCGCGCGCCCACGGAGGTTTCACGCATGCGTCGCATCCGGTACCAGGTGGCGTGCAGTCTCGACGGCTACATTGCCGGTCCGCAGGGGCAGACCGACTGGATCGTGGACGAGCCGACGATCGACTTCGGCGCCCTGTTCGACCAGTTCGACACGCTGCTGATGGGACGCGCGACGTACGTCGATCTGCTGCCGCGGGCCACCGGCTTCTGGGGCAAGCGCGTCTTCGTGTTCTCACGCACGCTTCGCCAGGAGGATCATCCGGAGGTGACGGTCGTCGCCGAGGATGGCGTGCAGCGCATCGGCGCGATGCGTGAGGAGGCGGGCAAGGACATCTGGCTGTTCGGCGGCGGCGAGTTGTTCCGTCTGCTGCTGCAGCACGGGTGCGTCGACACGGTGGAGCCGGCGATCATCCCGGTCCTGCTCGGGGGCGGACGTCCGCTCCTGACGTCGCCGGCCGTTCGAAGCCGCTTGTCGCTGACGGGGCATCGCGTCTACCCGAGCGGCATCGTCTGGCTGGAGTACTCGATCAATCACGCCTGACGCGGCCGTGAGCCGTCTTTTCCGCGGTCGCGGCTTTCTCCTGTGACGGGCAGGGTGGGGCGCTACGGTGGCGCGTTCGCCCGCGCTCATTTCGCGCGGACGCGCTGCGTCCGCTGCAGGAGGGGGCCATGCAGATCGCACGATTCACGGGGACGCTGGCGATCGCCGCGCTGTTCGCCGCAGGCGTCGCCGTGCCGGCGGTGGCGCAGGATCATGACGCGCACGCCGCGATGACGGCGAGCGGGCCGCGCACGGCGGCGCAGAACGAGCTCGTCGAGACCGTCCGCCGCGCGACCGCGCGGTTCCGCAACGTGACGGACCCGGCGGGACCGGGCGAAGGCTACGAGCTCATGTTCGGCTGCGTCAGCGGCGGCGACTTCGGGGCCATGGGACTGCACTACGTGAACGGGCCCCTGGTGTTCGACGGGCAGATCGACGCGGCCGCGCCGGAGATCATCCTCTTCGAACCGACGTCGAACGGACGGATCCGGATCACAGGTGCGGACTATATCGTGCTTGCGGACGCCTGGAATGCGACGCACGCCGGTCCGCCGGAGCTGAACGGACAGCTGTTCCACTACTTCGAGGCGCCCAACCGGTTCGGCTTGCCGGCGTTTTACACGCTGCACGTCTGGGCGTGGAAGGACAATCCGATGGGCACGTTCACGAACTGGAATCCGCGCGTCTCGTGCGACGGGTTCAATCCCCCCACTGCGTCCGCCGCGCGTTAGGTCCGCCTCCTCAGCGCCCGTCTCGGGGCCGGCGGAATCTTCCCGTCGGT
>DASSOM010000218.1:0-3121 GCA_035700625.1 Vicinamibacterales bacterium | reverse complement strand
CCGGCCGCGACCCCCACGCGCATTCGCGAGGCGGCGCGGGCGGTCGCGCGCTTTCTCCGCGCCGGTGAAGACGACGTCGTCTTCGTCGACAACGCGACGGCCGGCGCGAACACCGTGCTGCGATCGTTCCCGCTGGCCGCCGGGGACGAAATCCTCGTGACCGATCACACCTACGGCGCCGTCCTGAATGCCGCGCGGTTCATCGCCGCGCGCCGCGGCGCCACCGTCAAGGTCGTGGAGGTGCCGTACCCGCGGTTCGATGCCGAGGATTTGCTCTCCAGGATCGATGCGGCCATCGGTCCGAAGACGCGGCTGCTGCTCGTCGATCACATCACGTCGGGAAGCGCCATCGTCCTGCCGGTTGCGGCCATCGCGGCCCGCTGCCGCGCGAAGGGCGTCGCCGTGCTGGTCGACGGTGCGCACGCGCCGGGCGCGATTCCACTCGACGTCCCGTCGCTTGGCGTCGACTACTACGTCGGCAACCTCCACAAGTGGGCGCAGGCGCCGCAAAGCAGCGCAATCCTGTGGGCAAGCGCCGACCGCCAGCCCGATCTCCATCCGCTTGTCGTCTCGTGGGATATCGGCCGCGGGTACGCGGCCGAGTTCGACATGGTCGGCACGCGCGATCCGACGCCGTGGCTCGCCGCGCCCGAGGGCATCCGTTTTCTCGAGGATCTCGGGTTCGATGAGGTCTGCCGCGCGAATCACGACCTCGCGTGTGAGGCGTCGCGGCTCCTCGGCGCGCGATGGGGGACGTCGTTCGAGGTGCCCGAAGCGCACGTCGGAACGATGGTCAGCGTGCCGGCGCCGGATCGTTTCGCCGCCGACCCGACGACGGCGAACCGCCTGCGCGACGCGCTGCTCGACATGCACCTGATCGAGGTGCACGCGCATGCGGCGTTCGGGCGCGTGTGGGTGCGCGTCTCCGCGCAGGTCTACAACGAGTTGGCCGACGTCGAGCGGCTGGCTGACGCGGTGATGGCGCTCTGACTAGCCCGCGGCGACCTGCAGGGCGCGCCGCTCGGGCGCGAATTCGAGGACGACGGACGCCATGATCGCGGCCGCGCGGAACAGGCGGAAGTGCGCCGCGGACGGCGCCTGGTGCGGCTCGAACACGATCTGCAGGATCCATCCCTCTCGATCGGGGACGTGGAAGTAGACCGTCTCGGTGCCGGCCGGCGGCCGGATGGGCACCTCGCGGATGTGGACGGCGCGCACCGGCAGCAGCTGCGCGAGCTCCTGCTCGAAGCGGACGAGCGGCGCGATGGACGTGCGTCCCGCGTCGACGCCGGAGAGCACGCGCGTCAGCACGTTCGAGAGGGCGGCCGCCGACGTATCCACGGATTCGGCGTGGCGCTCCACGAGACCGAGGTCGCGCGAGAACGCGGCCGCCATCTGATAGCGCACGCCGAGCGCGTCGACGTGCGACACCTCGCTGCGCGTGATCCGCGCGGGCACCGACAGATCGGTTTCCTTGCCGACGAGGCGGAGATCCACGGTCGCGCCGATGGCGATCTTTGCCGCGGTCTCGACGAGGACGCCGGTGTCGGACACGTCGACGAGCTTCAATTCCGGTCCCGACCCGAGCCGCGCGGACCACAACCAGGGGACGTCCGACACGGGGCGGCGAGGCGCGCGGCGGCGATCCCGATCCTTCGGTCCCGCGATCTCGTCGACGCGCCGCAGCATCGACCCGATGGGATCCACATCGTCTTCATCGCGCGCGGACACGAGGCGGATCTCCGGCTTGATCAGGCGGAGGTCCGGCACGGCGATGAGCGGCGCCATCTCGGGTTCGCAGACCAGTTCGGGCACGGGCTCGGGATCCGCTTCGGGAACGACATCCGGGCGGCGCGCCTGTTCGAGATAGTGATCGATCTGTTCGAGCACCGCGTCCGCGTCGGCAACGACCGTGGACGCGCGCGAACGGCGCCGAAGCAGGCCGCGCCGCGACGATTCGTCCGCGCGGCGCTGCGAAAAGTGCGGGACGATGATGACCTGCACGTGCGCGGCATCCGGCCGGCGCTTCAAATACGCGGTGAGCTCGGCTTCGTCCGCCGGCGGCAGGAAGGTGGACGTCAGCACGAGATCGGGCACGCTGCGATCGATCGCGTCGCGCGCGCGGGCCACGGACGTCACGACGTCGAGCGACACGAGCGGACGATCGTGCAGGAGCGCGCGCAGCGCGCCGGCCCGGCCGGCGTCGGCCTCGATCGCCAGAATGCGGCCGCCCGTCCGGGACGTCCGCCGCGGGGGCTCGAGAAGGAGCGAGATCATAATGGTACGTTCGGCCTCGGGAGAGCAATTCCGGGGCCCACGGCGAAGTCACCGATTACGGAGGATTTTCGTCAGAAGTGCGCTGGAACGGCGCACGTCCATCAGAAAGTCCTCTGTTTCGCTGACCTTTTGTCCATAAGCCGCGCTGCTCCGTCCTGATGCTGGAAAAGAAAGAATTGTAAGAAGGTCCTGAGAATCACCATGACGGACACCGAACTCGCGCGCCTCGTCGAGCGCGGCGAGATGCCGGCGGACGGGTTCAGCCACGAACGGCATCTGCGCGTCGCGCTCGTGTTCCTGGACGAAGCGCCGACGGTGGCGGAGGCCATCGCGCGGATGTCATCGATGCTGCGCCGGCTGACCGCCGCCGTGGGCAAGGCGGACAAGTACTCGCAGCCGATCACAGACTTCTGGATGTATCAGCTCGCCGCGGCGCGCGCGCTGATGCCGTCGGCGCCGGCCGACGCAATCTTCCGCGCGTACCCGCGTCTGCTCGATTCGACGCTCGCGCATCAGGCGACCGATCGGCGGTCCCCGGATCCGCGCTAATCCTTCGTCCCTCCCTTCGTCCCGTGGAGCTTGCGCCTGCGCCGTGCTCAGGCGTATCCTCCCCGGACACTGCCCGTATACCAGCGGCAAACCCATACCGCTGGTGGGTACCGGCAGCGGTGAGGAGGAGCCCATGTCGAGTATCCGTGCGCTGGGTGTGGCCGCGGCACTGCTGGCGGTCGCAGCCCTGCCCGCTGCCGCGCAGGTGACGACCGGCAGCATTCTCGTGAGAACGGTCGACGACCAACGCGCCGTCATGCCGGGGGTGACGGTCACCATCAGCAGCCCGACGCTC
>DASSOM010000217.1:0-24574 GCA_035700625.1 Vicinamibacterales bacterium | reverse complement strand
GTCGACCCAGGCCTTGATGCTGTTGAACCCAAGCCCCTTGATCGTCTCGAGGTCGCGCCGCCAGGCGTCGCGCTGGGCCGCGACGTCGCGCGGCATCATCGGCGCGCGAACGGTGCCGCCGCCGTACCACACGCCGACCGGGATGAACGTGGACGGCCGCACGGGCGCGGTCTGCAGTGCAAGGGCGAACAGGACCGCTCCGAGGGACACGACACGCATGGGCGCACTATAATCCGAACGCTCTGGAGGCCCGCATGCGCAACAGACTCTTCCCGCTCCTCACGATGGTCACGGTGCTCACCGCCGCCGGCGTGTACGCTCAGACGCCGTCCGGCACGGCCTCCGGCTATCTGCTGCCGCCCAAGGTCGTCGTCGACATCTTCGACGCGCCGCCGACCCCGTCCGTGATCGTCGGCCCCCAGCGCGAAATGATTGCGCTGCTGCAGCGGCGCAGCGCCCCGACGATTGCCGAGCTGGCCCGGCCGATCTACCGCGTCGCCGGCGCGCGCATCGATCCCGCGACCAACGCCCGCCAGCAGCGCACCGGCGGCATCGTCGCCATCACGCTGAAGACGATCGACGGCGGCCGCGAAACGAAGATTCAGCTGCCCGCGGATCCGAACGTCGCGGGCGTGAGCTTCTCGCCCGACGGCAAACGGATCGCGTTCACCAATACGACGGACGAAGGCGTCCAGCTCTGGGTGGCCGACGCGGCAACGGGCAGCGCGACACGGCTCGTCCCCGGCGATCGCCTGAACGCGACGAACGGCGATCCGTGCGACTGGCTCGCGGACAGCGTCACGCTGCTCTGTCAGCTCGTGCCCGCCTCGCGGGGCGCCGCGCCCGTCGCGCCGCGCGTGCCGAACGGTCCCAACATCCAGGAAACCGCCGGCAAGGCTGCCCCGGCGCCGACGTACGAAGATCTGATCAAGACCGTCTTCGACGAGCAGGTGTTCGCGTACTACTTCACGAGCCAGCTCGCGGCCATCGACGCGGCCAGCGGCCGCAAGACGACGATCGGCCAGCCGGCCATCTTCGAATCGGCGAGCGCCTCACCTGACGGACACTTCATCCTCGTCGAGAAGATCAAGCGGCCGTTCTCGCGGCTCGTGCCGATGCGCGGGTTCCCGGCGGATCTGGAAGTGTGGAACGAGCGCGGCGAGACGGTGCGCACGATCGCGGCGGTCCCCTCGAGCGAAGGCGTGCCGATCAACGGCGTCATCACCGGCCCGCGCGACGCGGAGTGGCGTCCCGACCGCCCCGCGACCGTCATCTGGGTCGAAGCGCTCGACAAGGGAGATCTGAAGAACGACGTCCCGCATCGGGACAAGGTGATGGCGCTCGACGCGCCGTTCAGCGGCGACGCGGCGGAAATCGCGAAGACGGCGTGGCGCTTCTCCGGCCTCTCGTACACGGACACCGGCGTCGGGCTGCTCACCGAATCAGACCGCGCGACGCGCCACGTCCGCACGTGGATCCTGGAAGCGAACGCCGCACCGCGCCAGCTCTGGGATCGGCGCCAGCAGGATGCGTACGGCAATCCCGGCACGCCCGTCGCGCGCCCCGGCCGCGACGAGGGAGGCCGCCGCGGATCGAGCGACGCGCCCATCATCCAGGTGGGTGACAGCATCTATCTCTCAGGGCAGGGCGCCTCGCCGGAAGGGGATCGGCCGTTCCTCGATCGGCTCGACCTGAAGACGCTCGCGACCGTGCGCCTCTTCCGCAGCGAGTCGAAAACGTACGAGACGTTCGTCGCGCCGCTCGACGATCGAGCCACGAAGATCCTGACGCGCTTCGAGACGCCGACTGATCCGCCGAACTACTTCGTCCGGGACATCGCCGACGGGACGAAGCAGGCGATCACGCATTTCACGGATCCCGCGCCGCAGCTGGCGGGCGTGCAGAAGCAGTTCGTCACGTACGAGCGGAAGGACGGCGTGAAGCTGTCCGGGACGCTGTATCTGCCGCCCGGCTACACGAAGGGGGAGCGCCTGCCGATGCTGATGTGGGCCTACCCGCGCGAGTTCACGGATCGCGAGTCGGCCAGCCAGGTGACCGGATCGCCGTACCGCTTCACGACGCTCTCGGGCGCCTCGCATCTGTATCTGCTCACGCAGGGCTATGCGATCTTCGACAACCCGTCCATGCCGATCGTGGGCGCCGGCGAAACGGCGAACGACACCTACGTCGATCAGCTCGTCGCCAGTGCGCAGGCGGCGGTGGACAAGGTCGTCGACATGGGCGTCGCCGACCGCGATCGGATCGGCATCGGCGGCCACAGCTACGGCGCGTTCATGACGGCGAACCTGCTCGCGCACAGCGATCTGTTCCGCGCCGGCATCGCGCGCAGCGGCGCCTACAACCGCTCGCTGACGCCGTTCGGGTTCCAGAGCGAGCGCCGCACGTTCTGGGAGGTTCCCGAGGTCTACGCGCGCATGTCGCCGTTCTGGTACGCCGACGACATCAACGAGCCGATCCTCCTGATCCACGGCGAGGCGGACGACAACTCGGGCACGTACCCGATCCAGTCGGAACGGCTGTACATGGCGCTCAAGGGATTCGGCGCGACCGTCCGCTACGTGACGCTGCCGTACGAAGCGCACGGCTACAGCGCGCGCGAATCGAACCTGCACGTCCTCGCGGAAATGATCAACTGGATGGACACACACGTGAAGCACGCCGCGCCGCGCTCGACGACGACCGCCACCAGCGGACGTCAGGGCGTAAAGCCCTGACCCACAGGCTTGCCCGCCGGAGCCCGAGGCGAAGGCGGGCCTATAATTACGCCCTCACTTCTCTTCAAGGATCGAACCGTCCATGAAACACCTGCGCTCGTGGCTTGTACTCGTCGCGCTCGCCGCCCTCATCGCCCCCTCCGCCGCGTCGGCCCAGGAGGAGAAGAAGGATGAGGCTCCCGAAAAACTGCCGTCGATCGCCGACAAGACGAAGGACATGCAGAAGATCGACGGCTTCGTCCCGCTCTACTGGGACGCGCGCGCCGGGACGCTGCACATGGACGTCGGCCGCTGGAACCAGGAGATTCTCTACATCGTCTCGCTGCCGGCCGGCCTCGGCTCCAACCCCGTCGGCCTCGACCGCGGCCAGTCCGGCAACAGCTTCATCGTCCGATTCGAGCGCGTCGGACCGAAGGTGCTGTTGATGGCGCCGAACTACCGCTATCGCGCGATCACGACCGACGAACCGGAGCGGCGCGCGGTCGCGGAATCGTTCGCGCAATCCGTTCTCTGGGGCTTCAAGGCGGAGGCGGAAACAGGCGACCGCGTTCTGGTCGACGCGACGTCCTTCTTCATGCGCGACGCGCACGGCGTCGTCGATCGGCTGCGCCAGGCGAAGCAGGGAACGTACAAGCTGGACGACAGCCGCAGCGCGCTTTACATGCCGCGCACGAAGGGCTTCCCGAAGAACACCGAGGTCGAGACGACGCTGACGTTCACGACGGACGGCGATCCGGGCGACTACGTCCAGCAGACAACGCCGGATCCGAACGCCGTCACGCTGAGGGAGCATCACTCGTTCGTCGAACTGCCGGACGGGAACTACAAACCGCGCCGGCTCGACCCACGTGCGCCGTCGTTCGGCATCGAGTTCTACGACTACGCGTCGCCGATCAACGAGCCGATCGAGCAGCGCTGGATCAACCGGCATCGCCTGGAGAAGAAGGACCCGACGGCGGCCGTGTCGGACGTGGTGAAGCCCATCATCTATTACGTGGACAACGGCGCGCCCGAGCCGATCCGGAGCGCGCTCGTCGAAGGCGCGTCGTGGTGGGCCGCGGCGTTCGAGGCCGCCGGCTTCCGCAACGCCTTCCAGGTAAAGGTGCTGCCGGCGGATGCGGACCCGATGGACGTCCGCTACAACATGATCAACTGGGTGCATCGCGCGACGCGCGGGTGGTCGTACGGCGGCAGCATCAACGATCCGCGCACCGGGGAGATCATCAAGGGGAACGTCACGCTGGGATCACTGCGCGTGCGCCAGGATTTCAACATCGGCTCGGGCCTGATCCCGCAGTACGCGCAGGCCGAAGGGGACGACCGGTTCGCGTGTTACGCGGGCATGTCTCCTGATCCCTTATATCTTGCGGCGCTCGATCCGACGACGGACGCGACGGCGATGTCGCTCGCGCGCATCCGCCAGCTCGCGGCACACGAAACCGGGCACACGCTCGGCTTCAACCACAACTTCGCCGCGAGCAGCTACGGCCACGGCATGTCGGTGATGGACTACCCCGCGCCGCAGGTCGCGATCGTCGACGGCAAGCTCGATCTCTCGCACGCCTACGCCTCTGGCATCGGCGACTTCGACAAGTTTGCCGTCCGCTACGCCTACACGCAGTTCCCGCCGGGGACCGACGAGCGCGCCGGCCTCGAGCAGATCCTCGAGGACGCCGTCTCGCGCAAGCTGCTCTACATCGACGATGCCCACGCGCGGCCCGCGGGAGCGGCGCATCCGCTCGCGAGCCTCTGGGACGATCCCGGCGACGATCCCGTGGCCGCGCTGAAGCACGAAATGGAGGTCCGGCGGATCGGCCTGTCGCAGTTCGGGCTGGAGAACATTCCCGTCGGCACGCCGCTGTCGGAACTCGAGCTGAAGCTGCTCCCGCTGTTCCTGCACCACCGGTATCAACTGCTCGCCGCGGTGAAGTCTGTCGGCGGGCTGTACTTCACCTATGCGGTGAAGACCGCGAGCGGGCCCAATCCGTCGCGCATCGTGGAACCGGTTGCGCCAGCCACGCAGAAATCGGCGCTGTCCGCGGTGCTCGACACGATTGCCGTCGACGAGCTGCGCATCCCCGATCGCATCATGCGGCTCATTCCGCCGACGGCGACGGGCTACGGCGGCGGTACCGCCGAGCCGTTTGCAAAGCACACCGATCCGATGTTCGATCCGATCGCGGCCGCGTCGATCGCGGCGGACCTCACGATCTCGGCGCTGCTGCAGCCGGACCGCGCGGCGCGAACGATCGTTCAGCACGGCGAGAATGCCGCCAGTCCGGGATTCGACGATGTGGTCAAGGCGCTCGTGCAGCGCACGTGGGGCGCAACGCCGGCCGCAGACGGATACGGCCGCGCGATCCAGGCGACCGTGCAGGACCTGACGGTCGAGCGGCTGATGGATCTGGCCGCGAATGCCGACGCTGCACCGGAAGTGCGCGCACAGGCCGCGGCCGGCTTGCGCAGCATCCGGACGATGGCCAAGCAGACGACTGCGCATGGCGCCGCGGCGCGCGAGAACATCGACCGATTCCTTTCGCGCCCGTGGGAAACCTACAAGAAGGCGGCGCCCCTGCCGACGCCGGCCGGCGAACCGATCGGCGGACGCGGCCGTGGATGATGACCCGATGCTGACCTCGACGCTCGTTTCCCTCGACGACATCCGCGCCGCGCGCGATCGGGTGCGGCGCATCGCGAAGGTCACGCCGCTCGTGGACGCGTCGTGGCCGGCGGGCCGGCCGCTGTGGCTCAAATGCGAGTCGATGCAGCCGGCCGGCGCGTTCAAGATCCGCGGCGCGACGAACATGGTCGCGCAGCTCACGGACGAGCAGCGGCGCCGCGGCGTCATCACGTTCTCGTCCGGCAACCACGGACAGGCAATGGCGCTCGCGGCAAGGGAACTCGGTGCACCGGCGGTCGTCGTGATGCCGGAAACGGCGCCGGCGATCAAGGTCGAAGGGGCGCGCGCCCTCGGCGCGGAAGTCATCTTCGCCGGCCGGACGTCCGACGATCGCCGCATCCGCGCCGAACAGATCGCCGCGGAGCGCGGGCTGACGGTCGTGCCGCCGTTCGATCATCCGTGGATCATCGCCGGACAGGGAACGCTCGGCCTGGAGATCCTCGACCAGCTGCCCGAGGTCGGCACGGTGCTCGTCCCGATCGGCGGCGGTGGTCTCGCCTCGGGCGTGTCGGCGGCGATCAAGGAGGAGAACCCCAAGGTTACGGTTATTGGCGTCGAACCCACCGGGTCGTCTTCCATGAAGACGTCGATCGGCGCCGGCCACCCCGTCCAGCTGCCGTCGACGGCGAGCATCGCCGACGGTCTGCTGACGCTGAAGCCCGGCGACCTGACGTTCGCGCACGTCCAGCGATTCGTCGATCGCATCGTCACCGTCGACGACCGCGCGATTGCCGACGCCGTGATGTGGCTGCTCCTGAAGGCCAAGGTGGTCGCCGAGCCGAGCGGCGCCGCAACCGTCGCCGCCGCTTTCGATCCCGACGCCGCCTTCACCCCTCCCCTCGTCGCCATCATCAGCGGCGGGAATCTGGATCCTGCCGTGCTGCGTGGAATGCTGGAGAAGAACCAATAGCTGGAAGCTGGCAGCTGGAAGCTGGAAGCTGGCAGCTGGCAGCTGGCAGCTGGAGGCTGGTTACTGACTGATGCGCATCGAAACGTTCGAGATGGAGCGGATGCAGTCGACGTGGGAAAACGTCGTCGACTACGACATGAGCGAGAGCGGGGTACGGCCGCTGACGCTCCGCGAGCTGACCGGCATGGGCTTCGATCTCGAGTCGTTCCTCGACGTGCCGCTCGGCTACAGCCAGTCGAACGGCACCATCGAGCTGCGCGAGGCAATTGCCGCGATGTATCCGGGCGCCACGCGCGAGCACGTCGAGGTCACGAACGGCACGTCAGAGGCGAACTACCTGATCGCGCTGAGCCAGCTGCGTCCCGGCGACGTCGTCGCGATGCAGGTGCCCAACTACATGCAGATGCCCGGCGTCGCGCGGAGCCTTGGCGCGGAGGTCCGGACGTTCCGGCTCCGGACGGAGGCTGGATGGGAGCCCGACTGGGAAGAGTTCGAGCGCGCCGTCACGCCGCAGACGCGGCTGCTGTATCTGTCGAACCCGAATAATCCCACCGGATCGGTGCTGTCGGCGGAAGCGATGCGTCGGATCGCCGATCGCTGCGAGCAGACCGGCACCTGGCTGCTCTCGGACGAAGTCTATCTGGGCGCGGAAATCACCGCGCCGCGCACGTCATCGTTCTGGGGCATGGGCGAGCGCGTGATCGTGACGAGCGGGCTGTCGAAGGCGTACGGCATCCCGGGCGTGCGCATCGGCTGGCTCGTCGCCCCGCCGCCGCTCGCCGCCGAGTGCTGGAGCCAGCACGACTACATCACGATCGGCCCCAACAAGATGTCCGATCGGATTGCGCGGGTCGCCGTGGAGACGCGCAATCGCGAGCGCTGCTACGCGCGGACGGGCGAGATCCTGCGCCACAACCTGCCGATCGTGCGCGAGTGGGTGGAGGGCTTTTCCGGCCGCCTGCGCTGGACTGAGCCGACCGCCGGCGCGATCGGCCTGATGAAGTACGACGCCGACGTCCCGAGCCTCGCGATCGCCGACCGCGTCCGCACGCGCCAGAGCACGCTGATCGTCCCTGGCAGCCACGTCGGCATCGAAGGGCACCTGCGCATCTGGCTGGGCGGACGCGAAGAGTACCTGCGGCAAGGGCTGCGGCGGATCGGCGCGGAGCTGACGCCGCTGTTCGATTGAGGGCAGGCCTGAAGGCCTGCGCTACACACCGCCGCGCGTTAGCACGTACGTCGAACCCGCCGTCGTGTCGAACTCGACGACGCCGTCCTCGGGGCGCGTCACCACGACAGCGGTGCCGCCGGAGGTCACCTCCAGCAACCCGGCGGCGCGGACGCGGCAGCGCCGGCCGGCCAGCGATCGGATCTCGACGCGATCCACCTGGCCGTCCTTCCATGCGATGTCCACTTCAAACCCGCCGCGCGCCCGTAGTCCGCTCACGCGCCCGTTCCGCCATGCATCCGCCAGCGCCGGCAGCAGCGCGATCTCCCCTTCGTGCGACTGCAGCAGCATTTCGGCAATCGCGGCTGTGAACCCGAACGCGCCGTCGACCTGCATGTTGCGCGAGCAGATCGAGAACAGGCTGCCGGTCGTGTAGTGCTGCACCGCGTAGACGATGTTCTCCAGCGCCTTGCGAGCGTCGCCGAGCCGCGCCCAGGCGGCCGTCTTCCACGCGGACGACCAGCCGGTGCCCGTCAGTCCGCGCTGATCGAGCACCTTCCGGCTCGCCTCCGCCAGCGCCGGCGTCCGCCGCAGCGAGATCTGATGCCCGGGATAGAGGCCGTACAGATTCGAAATGTGCCGGTGACTTTTCTCGCGCTGTCCCCAGTCGTGCAGCCACTCCTGCAGCTCACCGTTGCGGCCGACCTGCATCGGCGCGAGCCGCTCGCGTGCGCTCAGCACCTCCGCGCGAAACTCCGGATCGATCCCGAGTTCGTCCGCGGCCTCGGCGACGTACCCGAACAGGTCGTTCAGGATCTGCATGTCGATCGTCGATCCCGCGGTCAGCGACGTGCCCGGGCTGATGAACGTCGTCATCTCGTCGAAGAACGGATCGTTGCCCGGCGCGAGCGGAAAGTTCTCCGGCGACGTGGAGGGATTCGTCACGAGCCAGCCGTGCTCGGGATCGGGCACGAGGACATCGAGAAAGAACTCGGCTGCCCCCTTCATCACCGGGTAGTACTCGCGCAGGAACGCCTCGTCGCGCGTGAAGAGGTAGTGCTCCCAGAGGTGGGTCGTCAGCCACGCGCCGCCGGTCGTGAACGCGCCCCAGCTCGGACCGTCCATCGGCGCCGCCACGCGCCAGAGATCGGTGTTCTGATGCATCACCCAGCCGCGCGCGCCGTAGTGCTCGCGCGCGACGTCCGCCCCCTGGTCCGTCAGCTCGCGGATCATCCGGAACAGCGGCTCGGCGCACTCCGCCAGATTGGCCACCTCCGCCGGCCAGTAATTCATCTCGGTGTTGATGTTCGTCGTGTACTTCGAGTCCCACGGCGGGTTCATGTTGTCGTTCCAGATGCCCTGAAGATTCGCGGGCTGCGTTCCCTGGCGCGAGGAGGAGATCAACAGGTATCGCCCGAACTGGAACATCAGCGCCGGCAGCGCCGGATCATTGCCGCCGTCGAAGCGGCGCAGCCGTTCGTCCGTGGGCAGACGTGAATCGGCGGTTGCACCGAGATCCATCGTCACGCGGCGGAACAGCGCCTGGTGCGCCTCGACGTGGGCTGCCTTGATCGCGTCGTACGGCTTGCCGGTCACGGCCGCGAGCGCCGCCTCGACGCGCGCATCGGGATCCCCGCTGACGTCGCGGTGGTTGACGAAGTTCGTGGCCGCCACGACGAGAAGCGTCACGGCGTCGGCCCCTCTCACCGTCATCGTGTCGTCTTCGACCGATACCGTGCCGCCCTCCGCGACCGCCTTCAGCTGCGCGCGGTAGCGGAGGCGCCCGTCGACGCCGAGGTAATCCGCGGATTTGCCGCGGAGAATCAGACCGTCGGATCCGATCCCATCCATCCGGAAGTAGTCGGTCGCGTAGTTCGAGTGCGCCGTGTTGCGCTCGCCGCGCAGCTGCGCGGTGAACGTGATCTGTCCGCGCCGGTTCGCGGTCAGCCGCACGACAATCGCCTGGTCGACTGGCGAGACGAACACCTCGCGGACGAACTGCACGCCGTTCCGCTCGTACGTCGTCGTCGCGATCGCGGTCGCGAGATCGAGCTCGTGACGATAGCTGCTGACAGCACCGCCCTTCGGGTACGTCAGGACGAGATTGCCGAGGGACTGATACTTCTGCTGTTCGACGGGATACCCCATCAGGTGGCGGCCGAACTCCCGGTGCGCTCGAATGAGCTGACCGTCGAAGATCAGCTTCCGGATTTCCGGCAGCGCCGCGGCGCCCCCCTTCACCGTCGTCGAGTACGGGCCGCCGGTCCAGTACGTCTCCTCGTTGATTTGGATCCGTTCCTCATCCGTTCGACCGAACACCATCGCGCCGAGCCGGCCGTTGCCGACGGGGAGCGCGTCCTCCCACTTCTCCGCCGGATGCGTGTACCAGAGGTGCGTCGTGGGATCCAGTGAAGCCGGCGCGGTTTGTCTCGTGGCCGGCGAGGCCGCGGCGGCAGGCGCCATCAGCAGCAGGACGAACGCGAACGCGTGCAAACGCATCGGGGACTCCGGTTGTCAGGGACTCTGGACCGCCACACAACGCGTGCGGCGCGTGAGAACATATCATCGTGGGGCGTCCGACCTGCCGCGCTTCGGCCCGTGGCGCGTCAGCAGGTGCGCGCCCCCTAAGGAGAAGAAGCATGAAACGTTTGCTCGCAGTCCTGTTCCTGTCGGCGCTCATGGTGGCGCCGGCGGTCGCGTCGCTGAAACAGGGCCAGACCGCTCCGGACTTTTCGGCACAGGCGTCGCTCGCGGGAAAGTCGTTCGACTTCTCGCTGAAGGACGCGCTGAAGAAGGGGCCGGTCGTCGTGTACTTCTATCCGTCGGCCTTCACCGGCGGCTGCAACATCGAGGCGCACACGTTCGCGGAGAACAAGGAGAAGTTCGACGCGGCCGGCGCCACGATCATCGGCGTCTCGCGCGACAGCCTCGCGCGGCTGAACGCCTTCTCCGCCGACCCGCAGTACTGCGCGGGCAAGATCGCCGTGGCGTCCGATGCCGACGGCTCGATCGCCGCTGCGTACGGCCTCGAGAGCCGCAGTGGAAAGCCGGGCATGAAGGACACGCGCGGCGAGACGATCGACCACGATTTCACGGAACGGACGACGTTCGTCGTGACGCCTGACTCGAAGATCGCGGCGACCTTCTCGAGCGCCGCGGACAAGATCAGCCCCGCGGAGCACGTCGAGAAGTCGCTGGCCGTCGTGCAGCAGCTCGCCGCGCATCACGCGTCCAGGTAAGTACGCATGCGGCCCGGCTACGAGTTCGTCACGCTCACGCCGTCGGACGTGCCGCTGCTGAAATCGCTGATGCGGGTGTTCGGGGACGCGTTCGAGGACGACGAGACGTATCAGGGGGCCGTGCCGGCTGACGGCTACCTGGCGTCTCTGCTCTGGCGTCCCCACATCATCGTCATCGTCGCGACGCTGCAGGAGGAAGTGGTCGGGGGACTGACGGCGTACGTGCTGGACAAGTTCGAGCGCGAGCGGAGTGAGATCTATATCTACGATCTTGCCGTCGCCGCCGCTCACAGGCGGCGCGGCCTCGCGACCGGACTGATCCGGACGCTCATCGACGTCGCCCGCGATCGGGGCGCCTACGTCATCTTCGTGCAGGCGGATCGCGGCGACGATGCCGCGATCGCGCTGTACGAATCGCTGGGGAAGAGAGAGGACGTCCACCACTTCGACGTCGCGGTGGACTGACCGGCCAGATCACGCCAAGGCTTACTTCTGCAGCAGCGTGCCCGCGATCGCCTGCCCCGGGCGCGCTGCCGTCTGCTCGCCGCGATCGACGACCAGCACGCCGTTCACCAGCACGTAAGGCAGGCCGTCCGGGTAGGCATGCGGCTTCTCGTAGGTCGCGCGGTCCGTGATGCGCGCCGGATCGAAAATGACGAGATCCGCCGCGTAGCCAGCCTTCACGAGCCCGCGACCGGCAAGCCGGAAATGCGCCGCGGGCAGCGACGTCATCTTGCGAATCGCCTCCTCGAGCGTGAGCACGCCGCGATGCCTCACGTACTCGGCGAGGACGCGCGCGTTATTGCCGTAGCCGCGAGGATGCGGCATTCCCTCACCGAAGGTGCGCACGCCGCTGTCGGCCGCGACCGCCACGCGCGGGTGCCGAAAGATCCGATCGACGTCCTCGTCGCTCATCAGGTGGTACACCATCGACGCACCGCCGCCGAGCTGCAGCCGGCGCGCCGCTTCGAACTGCGCCTCCACGTCGTCGCGGCCGACGAGGCGCGCGGCGACCTGCTTCAGCGTGAGGCCGTTGAGCGACTGATCCGCCGCGTACCACGCAACGTCGGCGAACGCGAGATCGTGGAGGCCGCGCACGGCAAGCAGATCGGACATCTCCGATCGGATGCGGCTCCACGTCTCCGGATCGTTCAGCCGTTCGGCGATACGCCGCGATCCGCCCTCCAGCGCCCACGCCGGAAAACGGATGCTCAACGTGGAGCTCGCGGCCGAATACGCGTACGCATCCGCCTGGACGTCGACTCCCTTCGCGCGCGCCGCATCGATCATGGCGAGCGCCTTCGCGCTTGCGCCCCACCGGCTCGGACTGTCCACCTTCAGGTGCGAGATCTCGACGCGCGCGCCGGTCGCGTCGCCCACCCTGATCGTCTCCGCGATCGCCGCTTCGAGCGCGGTCCCCTCATTGCGCATGTGCGAGGCATAGACGCCGCCGGCGTTCGCCGCCACGCGCGCCAGCTCGATGATTTCGGGCATCTTCGCGTACGTGCCTGGCACGTACTCGAGCCCCGTCGAAAACCCGACGGCACCATCGGCCATCCCCTTCCACACGAGCGACTTCATGTGCGCGAGCTCGGACGGCGTGGGCAGCCGATCGTCGCGGCCCATCACGGCGGTGCGCACGGTGTTGTGCCCGATGAGCGTCGCGAAGTTCACGGCGACGCCGGCGTCCTGAATCCGCGTCAGCGCCTGGCCGATATCCAGCGCCGAGCTTCCGCAGTTGCCGGCGATGACGGTCGTGACGCCCATGCGGATGAAGTTCTCGGCAAGCGGATGGTCGGCAAGATCGTCCGCGTGAGTGTGGACGTCGATGAACCCGGGCGCGACCGTCAGCCCGGACGCGTCGAGGACGCGCGAGGCCTGCGATCGCGGAACGCGGCCGACGCGGAGGATACGGCCGCCGCTCACGGCCACGTCCGCCCGCACACCGGGGCGTCCGGAGCCGTCGACCACGACGCCGCCGGTGATCAGGAGATCGTAGGGAGCGGCGGAGCCGGAATTGGCGGATGGGTGATTGGCAGACTCGTCATTGGCAGACCTGAAGGTCTGCGCTACGGAGAGAACGGAGGCGACGAGCGCGGCCGTGGCGACCAGCGTTCGCATGGCCAATCCAGACTACGCCATCCGCGGCCTCGTCACCAGGCTGACCGCAATCCCGACGACCACGACGACCGCGACGCCGAGCGGGTTGTGCCACAGGTAGGAGACGCCGCGCGTCGCCGGGTGAAACGCGAAGATCAGAACGGTCGTGATGCCCGCCAGCAGGCCGACGAACGCGCCTGTGCCCGTCGTTCGGCGGAAGGTCAGCGCGAGCACGAAGACGCCGAGCAGCGAACCGTAGAAGATCGAGCCGAACCGGTTCACGACCTCGATGAGCGACCCCAGCCCGACGGCGAAGCTCGCGACGATGCAGGCCAGCAGACCCCACACGCCGGTCGCCACTCTCGAGACCATGAGGTAGTGCGACTCGGTCGCCTCCGGGCGCAGCAGCCGGCGGTAGATGTCGATGACCGAGGACGTCGCGAGCGAGTTCAGCTCCGCCGCGATGCTCGACATCGCGGCCGCGAAGATGGCGGCGATCATCAGCCCCACGAGGCCGATCGGCATCTTCGTCGTGATGAACGTCGGGAACACGTAGTTGACGTCCGGCGTTGGCGTATCCCCCGTCAGTCCGCCGTACGAGTCGTCGTGCGTGACATCGCGGACGAGCGCCGCCGCGCGCGACCGGATTCCCCGCAGCTCACCCGTCGCCGTGCGGAAGGTCTCGCGCGCCGCTTCACGCGCCGCCGGCGTCCCGGCGTCGGCGAGCGCGGACGTGGCCTGGCGCCGCGCCTCGAACGCCTGCGCGAATTCCGCCTCGAGCGCGTGATACTCGCCGCGCCGGCTGCTCTGCTCGATGTCTTTCGCGTGAGCCGTGTTGAACAGCATCGGCGGCTGATTGAACAGGTAGAACACGAAGACGAGCACGCCGGTGAGCAGCACCAGCGCCTGAAGCGGAATCTTGAAGAACGCGCTCATCAACAGCGAGTGGCGTCCTTCGTCGATCGACTTCGCCGTGAGGTACCGCTGCACCTGGCTCTGATCGCAGCCGAAGTACGACAGCATCAGGAACACACCGCCGAGCAGCCCCGACCAGAACGTGTACGTCTCCCCCCAGGCGAAATGAAAATCGAGCGCGTTCAGCCGTCCGGCGCTGCCCGCGACGTGCAGCGCCTCGCCGACGCTGACATCGCCTGGCAGGCCCACGATCAGCACGACGACCGCGGCGATCAGGCCGCCGACGATCACCGCCATCTGCTTCACGTCCGTCCAGGTCACCGCCTGCACACCGCCGACCATCGTGTAGAGGATCGTCGGCACGCCGATCGCGAGGATGGTGATGGTCAGATTCCAGCCGAGAATGATCGAAAGGATCACGGCGGGCGCGGCGATGATGACGCCGCACGAGAGCCCGCGCGAGCAGAGAAACAGCACGCTCGCCAGCGTCCGCGTCTTCAGATCGAATCGGCGCTCCAGGTACTCGTACGCCGTGTAGACCTTCGCGCGGTAGAAGAAGGGCACGAGCGTGACCGAGAGGATCACCATCGCGATCGGCAGGCCGAGGTAGAACTGGATGAACCGCATCCCGTCCGCGTACCCCTGCCCCGTCGTCCCGACCAGCGTGATGGCGCTCAACTGCGTCGCCATCACGGACAGGCCGACCGCCCACCACGGAAGGCTGCGCTTCGCGAGGAAGTAGCCTTCCATCTCGTCCGTCGCTTTCGTGCGTTTCAGGCCGTCGTAGACAATCCAGACGAGATACGCCGCAACAACCAGCCAGTCGAGGAGATGCATCGCGCTAACGGGTGAACGCGCGCTCGAACGCCCACAACGCGACGATCACCAGCGCTTCGACGATGAACACGAGAGTGTAGAGGCGGGGCATCCGGCTGTCGCCGGATTCGGAGGAGCTCATGGGGTGAGTATATCGAGGAGCGGGGGGCGAGGGGCGAGGAGCGACGCCGGACCTACGCGATCGGGGAACCGAGGCCGTTGTTGGTGCGGTACGCGGGGCCGTGCGGATGTGCGGCGCGCGAGGCCGCCAGCAGAATGTGGACGGGCGCGTCCACGTGGCCGCGCGTCAGGTCGATCACGCCCGGCTGTCGGACGACGACTTCGCCCGGACGAAGCGAGGGCTCGAGGCGGTAGCGCCCGGCGGGCAGTTCGAACGTGAACACGCCGGTGTTGCTCGTCACCACTTCGCGGCGCTCACCCGTCTGGACGTTCACGGCCTGGACGGTTCGGCCCCAGATCGGCGTCGTCCCGTCGGGACCGCGCAGCGTGCCCGCGAGCGTGCCCTGGCCGGCCGGGGAAGCGGTCGCCGTTTCCGCGACCGGCTCGGCGCGCCGGCACGCACCGGCTGCAAGCAAGAGGCTCAGGCCGAACAGCATCCACGCCAGGAGCACCCAGCGCGGGAAATAATGGACCGACGCGGCTCGTGCATGTCTCACGATGGCCTATTTTGCAAGCCAAAGGCCACAGCGACGGTATCACGGTTGCAATGCCGAGCCTGCCGACGAGGTCGGTCCTGAATGCGGCTGGACGTCCTGATCCCTTCGCTCAACCGTGGTCCGCTGCTCGAGCGGGCGCTCAGATCAGTCCTGAGGGCCGTCCGCCCGGCCGAACTAGATCTCCGAATTACGGTAATTCTGAACGGCTCGACGGACGACAGCGCCGCCCGCATCCATGCTTTGTCTCAGGACGCCCCCGGCACGATCGGCATCGTTCACGAGCGCCGGCGCGGCAAATCGCGGGCGCTGAACGCAGGGATCGCGGCGACGTCGGGCGAGGTCGTCGCGATGATCGACGACGACGAAGAGGTCGATCGCGGCTGGCTTACGGAAATCGTCCGGGTCTTCGCGGATCCGTCGGTCGACTTCGCCGGCGGCCCGTACGTCGCGGTGTGGGCGACGCCGGCGCCCCCCTGGGTGCCCCCCGACTACCTCGCGGTCGTCGGATCGGCGGAAAACGGCGAGGTCGAACGCGAGTACGGCCGCGATTTCCCCGGCATTCTCAAAGGGGGCAATGCCGTCATCCGGCGCCGCACGCTGCTGGCCGCGGGTCCCTACGCGGAATACCTCGGACCGGCGCGGGGCGCGCGGCTCTTCTCGTGCGAGGACGAGGAGATGTACTGGCGCCTCATCGAAATGGGCGCGCGCGGACGGTACGTGCCGTCGATGATCATCTATCATCACGTGCTGCCCGGGCGGCTGACGCCGGGCTACTACCGGCGCTGGTGCTTCTGGCGCGGCGTCTCGCGCGGCCTCATGGACCACCGCCATCCGCTGCGCGTCCCCTATCTCGCCGGCGTGCCGCGGTTTCTCTTCGGCCGCGCGGCGCACGGCATGGCCGGCATCGCGCGGCGCGCGCTCGGCGAGGCGCCGCATCCGAGCCGGGCGCTCGCCGACGAACTGAGCGTGCTCGACCTCACGGGCTACTGGTTCGGCCGGCACATCTATACGCTCGCGCGGTTCTCACCGGTGAGAAACCGGCGCCACCCGTCCGGTACGTTCGTCGTACCTCCTCAACCGCCGGCACCTCAGCCGTTGACGAAGGCATCCGCCTGAGCCGTGCCGCCACGCGGCAATGTGTTTGCTATTTGCACTCTCAGCATGCGTGTGCCCGACGGCCGCACGATCGTGATTCGTCCCGTTTCGGGGGCGTGGCTCCGTCTCGACCAGCACCTGGCGGCGCTGGGGGAGTACACCGATCTCCTCCGGACGCTGAGCCGCCACCGCCTGCGGGTGCGGTACAAGCAGACGGCGCTCGGGTTCGCCTGGGCGGTGCTGCAGCCGCTCCTGATGATGGTCATTTTTACCGCCGTGTTCTCGGTTCTTGCACGAATGCCGAGCGACGGCCACCCGTACGCGCTCTTCGCCTATGCGGCGCTGCTGCCGTGGACGTTCTTCTCGACCGCGGTATCGAACGCGACCGGCTCGCTCGTGACGCACACGCAACTCGTCACGAAGGTGTATTTCCCGCGCGAGATCCTCCCCCTCACCTATGTGCTTGCGGGCCTGTTCGACTTCGCGATCGGCTTCGTCGTGCTGCTCGGGCTCATGGCGTGGTTCGACGTGCCGCTCACCGTGCACGCGCTGAACCTGATCCCGATCGTGTTCCTGCTCGCGGCGTGGATTCTCGCGGTCGCGCTCGTGCTTTCGGCGCTGCAGGTCCGTTTCCGCGACGTCGGCGTCGCGCTGCCCGTTCTGCTGCAGGTCTGGATGTTCGCCTCGCCGGTGATCTATCCGCTGAGCGTCGTCCCGCAGGCGTGGCGCGGCTGGTACCTGCTGAATCCGATGGCCGGCATCGTGGCGTCGTGCCGCGACGTGCTCCTCGAGGGGACGCCCCCCGCGCCCGTGCCGCTCGCGATGGCGCTGATCGTCACGGCGGCGGTGCTCCCCGCGGCGTATTTCTTCTTCAAGCACGCCGAAGCCACGATGGCGGACGTGATCTGAGGCCGACGTGATCGATGTGCGCTTCGAGGACGTATCCAAACGCTACCGGCTCCGCGACGGACGGAGCCGGCGCGACTTCTGGGCCGTCCGCGAGGTGAGCTTCGACGTCGGCCGCGGCGAGACGCTCGGCGTCATCGGCCACAACGGTGCCGGCAAGAGCACGCTCCTGAAGCTGCTGTCGCGCATCACGGCGCCGACGGCCGGAACGATCACGCTGCGCGGACGGCTGGCCGCGCTCATCGAGGTCGGGTCCGGATTCCATCCCGAGCTGACGGGTCGCGAAAACATCTTCCTCAGCGGCTCCATCCTCGGCATGCGGCGGCGCGAGATTGTCGAGAAGCTGGATCGCATCGTCGAGTTCTCCGGCGTCGCGCCGTTCATCGACGTGCCGGTCAAGTGGTACTCGTCGGGCATGTACGTGCGCCTCGGCTTCGCGATTGCCGCGCACCTCGAGGCGGACATCCTGCTGGTGGACGAAGTGCTGGCGGTCGGCGACGCGGCGTTCCAGATCCGCTGCATCGAGCGGATCGCCGAGCTGCGCCGCGCGGGCACGACGATGCTGTTCATCTCGCACGACCTGACGTCCGTCGCGCGGCTCTGCGATCGCGTCGCGTTGATGGATCACGGCCGGCTGATCGCGTCGGGCGCGCCTCGCGACGTCATCCGCGAGTACGAGCATCAGGTGGCCGCGAGCGCCGCCCGCGCCGTGGCCGACGCCACCGACATTGCTGCCGCGCCGCAGGCGCGCGTTCGCGACGTCCGCTTCCTGGACGCCGACGGCCACGAGCTCGCCGGCGCGAGCACCGGCGAGCCGGTCCGGGCGATCGTCGAATGCGACGTCACGTCGGAACTGCCCGACGCCGTCGTCGAGGTCTTCTACTACTCGCGCGACGGCCGGACGCTGCACTGTCAGCACAGCACGGCCGTGTCGGGGCCGCGCCTCACGCTGGAGCCGGGACGCCGCCGGCTGGAATTCTTCTGCAGCGAGCTGGGCCTGCAGCCTGGCCTCTACGCCATCGGTGCGTCGATCCGCGAGCGCCGCGCGGCCGGCGCGATCGACTGGTGGTACGGCGTGAAGACGCTGCAGGTCAACCCTGGGAAGTCGGTGCGCGGGTACTTCTACGCGCCGCACGAATGGAGGTGGGCGGATGCGGGATCCGCGGCTCAGCATCATCCTGCCGACGTATAACCGCGCGGCGGCGCTCCGGCTCGCGCTCGCGGCGCTGCTCGGGAAGCACACGCGCGCCGCGTCGTTCGAGCTGATCGTCGTCGACAACAACAGCACCGACGAGACCGCCGCGCTGCTGGCGCGCATCGACGACCCGCGCCTGCTCGTGATCCGCGAGCCGCGTCAGGGGTTGTCGTATGCACGGAACACGGGATTGAAGCTCTCGCACACCGATTACGTCGCGTTCACGGACGACGACGTCGAGGCGGCGCCGGACTGGGCGGCGACGATCGTCGAGGCGCTCGACGCGAATCCGGACGTGGACGGTGTCGGCGGACGCGTGCTGCCGGTCTGGCCGGACGGCTCACCTCCTCGATGGTTGACGCACGCGCATTGGGCGCCGCTCGCGCTGCAGGATCACGGCGATGCGCGCCGCGTCTTCGACGCCGCGCACCCGTGCGGGCTCGTCGGCGCGAACGTCGCGTTTCGCCGGCGCGTCTTCGATCGGATTGGCGGCTTCGAACCGAGCGTGCAGCGCGTCCGCGACGGCGTGGGCTCGACCGAGGATCACGAGCTGCTGCAGCGGCTCTACGATGCCGGCGGCCGGATGCTCTACCTGCCGAAGCTGCTCGTGCGGGCGCGCGTGCAGCCGGAGCGCTGCGACCGCGCGTATCACCGCCGCTGGCACGCGGGGCACGGCCGCTTCCACGCGCGGATGCACGTACCGGCGGACGAACGGTCCCGGCTGACGCTGCTCGGGATCCCCGCGCATCAGTGGCGCGCCGCGGCCGCGAATCTTCGCCGGTATGCGCTCGCGACCGCGACGGGCAACCGCCGCGCCGCGTTCGCGGCGGAATTGCGTTTGCGGTTCTTTGCGGGGTTCGCCCGCGAGCGCGTCGCGCACCGGCACGCGGCGCCAGCGCAGCCGGTTCCGGCCCGCGCGGAGGCAGCGCGATGATCGCCATCGACGTCTCCGTCGTCATTCCCTGCTACAACCAGGCGCGGTTCCTGCGGGAAGCGATCGGCAGCATCGATCCGGGCGCGCTCGAGGTGGAGATCATCGTCGTGGACGATGGATCGACGGACGACACGGCGGCGGTGGCAGAGGCCGCCGGAGCGGTGTGCATCCGTCAGCCGAACCGGGGCCTCGCGGCAGCCCGCAACACCGGCCTGCGCGCCAGCATGGGACGGTTCCTCGTCTTTCTGGACGCCGACGACCGCTTGATGCCGGGCGCGCTGGAGACCGGCGTCGCGGCGCTGGAAACCCATCCCGGCTGCGCGCTCGCGTACGGCCGCTGCGTCATGATGGGCCCCGCCGGCGAGCCATGGCCGACGCGCTGCGAGCCGCGCGTGGACCGCGACCACCATGCCGCGTTGCTGCGGCGCAATCTGATCTGGATGCCGGGGATGGCGATCTTCCGCCGCGAGCCGCTCCTCGCGGCGGGCGGATTCGCGGAGGAAGGCATCGACGCGGCCGCCGACTACGATCTCTACCTTCGCCTTTCGCGCGAGCATCCAGTCGTCGATCACGGCACGCTCGTCGCCGCCTACCGGCAGCACGCCGAGAGCATGAGCGGCGATGCGTCGCGGATGCTGCGCGAGACGCTGACGGTCATGGATCGGCACCGTCCCGACATGGAGGGGGACGCGGCGACGGTCGCCGCGTGGACGGACGGACGGCGCGACTGGCGCGACTTCTACGGCACGCACCTCGTCGAGGAAATCCGCGCGCACGTGCACGGCCGGGAATGGCGCGCCGCATTTCGCAAGGCCGCCACGCTCGCGCGGCTGCATCCGGAGGGGCTCGCGTGGCACGCGCGTCGTAAGATGCGGATCTACGCCGGACGCGCGATTCCCGCCGCGGAGATCTGGGCCGCAATCCGCCGCGCTTCCTCCTCGTCCGGCAGGTAATGCGCGAGCGGCGGTGCGACGGGCGTGCAGACGCACGTCTGCGCGAACGCTTCGGTCTCGCGCACATCGACCCTGAACCCCGCCACCGCAAGCAGTGACTCCAGACAGCTCGGCGTCAGCCCCCAGAACCAGTTGCCATAGCCGTCCGACGGGCGGAATGCGTCGCTGATGCCTGCCTGGTGCTGCACGCCCAGCGAGCGAAGACTCCACAGCCGCCGCGCGTCCGCGTCGAGCATCGGAAAAAACACCGCGGCGTTCGGCAGACCGCGCACTTCCGGGATCGTCGACGTCCGCAGGATCAGCGTGCGCCGGCAGATCCGCCGGAGCGCGACGAGCAGATCGAACGGACTCGGATGGTGATACAGGACGCCGGCGCAGAGGACGACGTCCACCTGTCCGATGCGGTCGAGCGTCTGCGGCTGCGCGGCGTCGCCGAGGACGAACCGGACGCGTGAGCCGCGCGTCCGTCGCTTCTCTTCGAACTCCGGCGTCGGGCCGAAGACGTCCACCGCGGTCACCGCCGTCGCGCCTGCTTCCTGCGCGACGAACGAGAATTCGCCGTCCACGCCCCACATGCAGCCGATGTCCGCGAACGTGCGTCCAGGCGCGTGCTGCCGCACGTGCGCGTGCAGATCGTGGTAGCTGCCGAGGACATCACCGCGGCGCGCGCACCACCGCCTCCAGAGCGCGTTCAGGCGCGGTTGCTTCAGCAGACGGACTTTCCAGCGATACAGCATCGTTGACTCACTCGCTATGCTCGTTCGCGTGCTGGTGCGATCTCCACGGATGCCCGCGCGGAGCGTGCCACGACGTCCGCCGATGCGCAGCGCGCGCCGGGCCCGAGCCGCCGCGCACGGCGGATCGATCGCGCGAGCGCCCACGGCCCGGCCAGGTTGCCCGCGATCTCGGTGAGGATCAGCCGCACGGGATAGTCGCTGTAGCCGAGCAGACGTTCGAACGTCCGGCGAACGTACGCCTTCGGCAGCGACCATCCGAGGCGGACGAGCGCACGGCGATCGCCATCGCGCGTCAGCGTGATGAGCTGATACGCCACGTGCCCGCGGCTGTACGCGGAGATCTGCTGCCGCAGCGCACGATCGTCGCGGCGGTGGCGATGCCACACCCACGCGGTCGGCTCGTACACGATCGTGTGCCCCGCCTTCAGCATCCGGTAGAAGAGGTACGTGTCTTCGCTGCAGCCGGCGGGCGTGCCGGCGCCGAGCGCTTCGTCGAGCATGCCGACGCGCGGATCGCGGAAGACGGACGCCCGGAAGGCTGCATTTGCCGTGGCGCCCAGCTCCCACGTGGGCGCGGCGCTGCGGCGTCCGCGGAACCAGTGGCCGTTCGCCTCGCGCCGCATGAAACCCTTGCCGAGGCCGCCGTACGCCTCGAACCAGCATTGCGCGCGCGTCTCGAGCTCGAACGGGAGCACGTGCCCTGTGACCGCCATCACTTCCGGCTTCGCAAAGGACGCGAGCAGCTGCTCCAGCCAGTCCGGCGGCGCGATCACGTCGTCGTCGATGGCGACCAGAATGTCGCCGGTCGCCGCGGCGAAGCCCGCGTTGCGCGCATACGACAGGCCGGGCTTTGCTTCCGTCACGAGCCGCACGTTCGGAAACTCGCCCGCGACGTCCGACGTCGCGCGTTCGCCCGGCCGGTTGTCGACGACGATCACTTCGACGCGGCGTCGGGTCACCTGTTCCTGGAGCGACGTCAGACAGCGGCGCAGATCGGCTGGACGTCCGCACGACGGCACGACGACGGACACGGAGACGCGCTCGTCGAGCAGGGGCGCCTCCGCGGCGCCGAGTTGTCGCACCACGGCACGGCGAAGGAGCGGATTCGCGAGGCTCTCGCCAATCGTCTGCCGCAGCTGATCGGCCGAGATGGGCCGCCAGGCATTGTGGATGTCCAGACTGCCGATGAGCGCGCCGCGCTCGGCGACGAACACACGCGTCCGCGGATACTCGCGGATGTCGGTGATCGCCGCGATGTCGTCCGCGACGTCCACGAGCCTCACCGCGACGGGCCAGTCCTGCGCGCGGCTCATGCGGCAGCGCTCCTGCGCGCGGCGCGATACCGGTTCGCGCCCTTCAGCGATCCGATGAGTTCCACCATCACGAGATCGCGAGGAAACGATCCCGGCGCCACGAACGTGCGAAGGAGTCGACGAACGCTCCAGCGCCAGAACCACCACAGGCCGAGTCGGCGAATCGCGGCGCGCTCCTCCGGCCACGCCCGGGCCGTCCGGGCGAGATACGCATAGAACCCGATGCCATTGTTCGTGAGCTGCGTCTTGAGCGCGGCGTAGTCGCGGCGATGACGATGGCGGACGATCGCGGCCGGCTCGTAGACGAGCGATGCCCCAGACTTGAGGACGCGGAAGAACATTTCGAGATCGCCGCCGCCGTTCGTGGGAGTTCCAACGTCGAGCGCGGGATCGAACCATCCGATGTGATCGAGCGCCGCGCGGCGGAACGCCATGTTGGCACCGGTTCCGAATCGTCCCGTGCCTCCGTAGATCGGCGCGGTCAGCTGCCCACCGTCCGTGTCCACGCGAAACACGCGCCGCTCGAATCCGCGTCCGAAGCCGCCGTACTGCTCGAAGAGGATCTGTGCCGGCGTGTCGAGTTCGTCCGGTACGACGAGGCCGGTCACACACGCCGCATCCGGCTCCGCTTCGAACGCCGCCGCCAGCGCCCTCGCCCATCCCGCATCCACGCGCACGTCATCGTCCGTGAACGCGACGATGTCGCCGCGCGCGTCCGCGAGCGCGCGATTGCGGGCGCGATCGAGGCCCGGGCGCGGTTCACACACGTAGCGCACCGATGGGTATTGCGCGACGACCTCTTTCGTCCTTTCGTTCGAGGGAGCGTTGTCGACGACGAGGAGATCGAGCAGCTCCGGCGGATATTCGAGTGCCGTCAGCGATTCGAGACACGTGCCGAGCTGCGCCGCGCGATCGCGAGTGCAGACGGCAACGGTGACTCTGAGAGCAGGCGTGCGCGTCCGCGGACAGTGCCGCCATGCCGTCCCGAGATCACCGAGCTGCCACGTCGTCCCGAGTCCGTCCGCGGCAAGATGCCTGGCGATTGGTTCCAACAGCTCGGTGCCGATCGCGTTCGCGAGATCGGCGGCGCTCATCCCGCGTCCACGGCGTTTGACGATTCCTAAGGGGCGGCGGTGCAGCCGCACGAGTATCCACAGCTCACCCGTTTCCGGCGCGGGCAGATCCGGCAGCGGCGACCCGAGGTCGACGCAGATGAGTTTCATCGGCGTCCGCGCGCGCTACAGCACGCCTTCGGCGCCAGTTGGAAGAGGCGTGTTGCGGTAGATGGTCGTGCCGTGATTGTCCGTCGACGCAGGCGCGTGATTACGCCGATTCCGGCGGCGGTACCACCACGCGCCGGCCGCGGCCAGGGCGGCGACGATGCCAAGAGTGCGGTTGCTCACTGAGGCCTCCTGGCCGGCGCGGGTGCAAAGAGCGCGCCTCGTCATCGTCAGGGCTAAAGCCCTGACCCACATGCCTGCCCGCCGTAGCGGCGCAGCCGCGAAGGTGGAGCCTGCCCGCCGTAGCGGCGCAGCCGCGAAGGTGGGTGGGTCAGCCCTTTAGGGCTGACTCTGTGGATCGGCCTGAATCCCAATCAGCTGCATCAACCGCAGCGCATTGCGCGATGTCGCCAGCCCCGGGCGGAGCCGGTAGTCGAAGCTCATCGTGCCGTCCGCCGCGACCTGCTCGGTGAAATGGACGAGCTGGGCGGCGGAGGCGAGCGGCTCCTCCGACGCGATCGACAGATCGTGCGTCGTCATCGCGCCGATGGCGCCGGCGTCGAGCAGATGACGGGCGACAGCGCGGACGGCGATCGCACGTTCGGCGCTGTTGGTCCCCTGCAGGATCTCGTCGAGCAGATACAGCAGGACGCGCCCGTCGCGGCGGACTTCCGCCGCGTCCACGATCGCCTTGAGCCGCGCGAGCGCCGCCATGAAGTACGACAAGCCGAGTTCGAGCGAGTCCTCTACTCGGATGCTCGTCCGCAGGTCCGCGGGCGGCATTCGCCACCCACGCGCGCACACGGGCATGCCCGCCTGCGCGAGGACGATGTTGAGGCCGATGGCGCGGAGCAGCGTGCTCTTGCCCGACATGTTCGAGCCGGTGACGAGCAGGAGCGTCCCAGCGGGGCCGATGGTCACGTCATTGGGCACGCGGCGATCGTCCGGGATAAGCGGATGGCCGGCGCCCTCCGCGGTGAT
>DASSOM010000216.1:0-11604 GCA_035700625.1 Vicinamibacterales bacterium | reverse complement strand
ACGAGCTGCGCCCCAAGCTCGCCCGCGTACCGGGCATGCAGGTGTTTCTCACGAATCCGCCGTCGATCCGGATTGGCGGTTACCGCACGCGCAGCCAGTACCAGTACGCACTGCAGGATCCGGACACGGAGGAGCTGTATCGCGTCGCCCCGCTGTTCGAAGCGAAGCTGCGCACGATTCCGGGGCTTCTCGACGTGAACTCCGACCTGCAGGTCCGCAACCCGCAGCTCTCCGTCGACCTCGATCGCGAGCAGATCGCCGCGCTCGGCCTCACGGTCGATCAGGTGGAATCGGCGCTCAGCTCCGCGTACGGATCGCGGCAGGTGTCGCAGATCTTTGCACCGGACGACGAATACCAGGTGATCATGCAGGTCGCGCCGCGGTACCAGCAGGATCCCGCGGCGCTGTCGATGCTGTACGTGCAGGCCCCGGAAGACAAGCTGGTGCCGCTCTCGGCCGTGGTGACGACGCGGCAGACCGTCGGCCCGCAGTCGGTGAACCACACCGGCCAGCTTCCGTCAGTCACCATGTCGTTCAACCTGGCTCCGGGCGTGTCGCTCGGCAACGCCGTGGCGGCCGTCGAACAGGCCGCGCGCGAGACGCTGCCCGACACCGTCGCCGGCAGCTTCGAGGGCACCGCGCAGGCGTTCCAGGACTCTATGCGCGGACTCGGGTGGGTGCTCGCGCTCGCCATCTTCGTCATCTACGTCGTCCTCGGCGTGCTGTACGAAAGCTTCATCCACCCGCTGACGATCCTGTCGGGCCTGCCCGCCGCCGGCTTCGGCGCGCTGCTCACGCTGCTGATCTTCGGCGAGGATCTCAACATCTACGCGTTCGTCGGCGTGATCATGCTGGTCGGCCTGGTGAAGAAGAACGGCATCATCATGGTGGACTTCGCCGTCGAAGCGCAGCGTGAACGCAACCTCACCGCCGCGGAAGCCATCTACGACGCGTGCCTCGTCCGCTTCCGCCCGATCATGATGACGACGATGGCGGCGCTGATGGGCACGCTGCCGATCGCGCTCGGGCTCGGCGCCGGCGCGGAGGCGCGCCGTCCGCTCGGCCTGGCCGTCGTCGGCGGGCTGCTCGTCTCCCAGACCCTCACGCTGTTCATCACGCCCGTGTTCTACATCTACATGGACGCGCTGGCGCACTGGCGCGCGCGCCGCCGCGCCCCGGTGCCGGCGCTCGCGAAGCTGGAACCCACCACGGAACGCTGATGACGGCGGCCGCGTCATACCTGTAGAGCGGGTCTTCGGATCCGTCGTGCGGTAGACTTTCGCGTCATGCTGCGCGCCCGTATCCGACGACTCGACCCCGGCGTCCCGCTGCCACGCTACGAGACCCACGGGTCGGCAGGCTTCGATCTCGCGGCCAGACGCGAGATGTCGATCGAGCCCGGTGAAGTGGCGCTCGTGCCGACCGGTCTCGTCATCGAAGTTCCCGCGGGTTATTTCCTGGCGGTCTTCGCGCGCAGCAGCACGCCGCTCAAACGCGGGCTCATGGTGGCCAACGGCGTCGGCGTCATCGATCAGGATTACTGCGGCCCCGAAGACGAGGTGAAGGTCGAGGTGTACAACTTCACCGCGCGTCCCGTGCATCTGAAAGCCGGCGATCGGATTGCGCAGGGACTGTTCATCCCGGTAGGACAGGCCGAGTGGCAGGAAGTGGACGTCATCCGCGAAGACTCGCGCGGAGGTTTCGGAGCCACAGACGAAAGCCACAGAAAAACACGGAAAAAGCCACAGAAGAACGCGGAAAAACACAGAAGAGGATGAGCAGGCGTAGCAGAGTTCCGGCACGATCTGGCCACAAACATGCAGTTATGGTTGGTGCGTCTGTGTTCTTTCAGTGGCTGGAGGCGCTCATGAGAGTTCCATCAGTTCGGCTTATTCCCGCTGCCGCGCTTGCGGCGATTGCGTTGCTGGGGGCCAGCACGGCCCGCGCGCAAGTCAAAGAGGACGTTCCTCAGAAGTTCACCGCGTTTGCTGTCGACACGAGCAACCTGCGGACGCGTGCGGCCGCATCGACCGTCGAGATCGTCATCGAGCGATGGTCGACCGAGGCGCAGCGCGACAAGCTGCTCGACGTGCTGCAGAAGCAGGGGCAGGACGCTCTGCTCGATGCGCTCGAGGACATGCCCGTCGTCGGCTACATCCGCACGCCCGGCTCGCTGCGCTACAACCTGCGCTTCGCGCGGCAGCGTGAGGCGGAGGACGGCGGCCGCATGATCGTGCTCGCGACCGATCGCACGATGTCGTACTGGGAGCGCACGTCCGGTTCGCGGACGACGAACTATCCGTTCACCGTGATCCAGCTCCAGTTGGACAAGAACGACGAAGGCGTGGGCAAGGTGTCGGTCGCGACGAAAATCCACGTCGGCGTCGACAACGTCATCGAGCTCGAGAACTTCGCCAATCAGCCGGTCCGCCTCAATGAGGTGAAGCCGGAGCGGTAAGGGAAGGGGACGCGATCGTCCCCTTCACTCGCGCAGCGCGGCGATCGGATCGGTCGCCGCGGCCCGGCGCGCGGGCACGTAGGCCGCCCCGAGTGCCGAAAGCATCAGCACGCCCGCGAACGCGAGGAACACGCGCGCGTCGCTCGACGCCACCCCGAGCAGCCCCGCCTCCATCAGCCGGCCGACCAGCACCGACAGCACGAAGCCGATGGCCACGCCGGTTCCCGCGAGCCTGATCGCCTGGCCGACGGTGTGCCGGACGACGTGGCGCGCCGACGCGCCGAGCGCGATGCGGATCCCGATCTCCTGCCGCCGCTGCGCGACCGTGTACGCCATGACCGCGTACAGGCCGACCGCGGCGAGCAGCAGCGACAGCACGGCGAACACGGCCATGATCCACGTCAGGTACTGCAGGCCGATCGTCCGCTCGTGCAGCTGTCGTCTCATCGTCTTGAGATCGAACACCGGCTGCGTCGGATCGACCCGGAGCAGCGCCTGACGCACCCCACCGGCGATGGCGGACGGGTCTCCCGCGGCGCGCACCACGATCCCGAACGAATCGGTGGGCGACTGCGCCATCGGACGGTACAGCGTCGGTTCGTTGCGCGCCGCGAACCAGTCCTGGATCAGATCGCCGCAGACGCCGACGACGGTCATCCACTGCCCGTTGCGCACGCGCACGCGGCGTCCGATCGGATCCTCTCCCGGCCAGAAGCGCTGCGCCATCGACTCGCTGACGATGGCGACGGGCGCGCCGTCCTCGCGGTCGGCGGCCCCGAACGCGCGGCCGCGGACGATCGGAATCCGCAGCACGCCGAACAGTGCCGGCGTGACCAGCCGGTATTCGACCGCCGGCGGATTGTTCGGGTCCGGGGCGGGATGGCCGTCGATCTCGATCACGCGCGACGCCGTCGATCCGCCGGCCGGCAGCTTGTTGATCGCCGCCGCGTGTTCGACGCCGCCCACGCCGTCGATCGCCTCGAGCGCGCGGGCTGCGAACGACCGCCGCGACTGCTCGTCGGGGTACCGCCGCTCGGGCAGGACCAGCTTCATCGTCAGCACGCCCGACGGGTCATAGCCCTGCGGCCCGTTCATGATGCGATAGCTGCCGAGCGCGCTCAACCCGGCGGCCGCGAGCAGCGGCAGGGCGAGCGCCACTTCGGCGACGACGATCGCGCGGCGAAGGCGATGGCGTCCCGTGGCGGTGCGTCCGCCGTCCTTGAGGACGTCCGTCACCCGCGATCGCGACGCCTGCGCGGCCGGAAGAATGCCGAACAGGCAGGCGGCCGCGACGGCGACCACGATCGTGAACGCGAGCAGACGCGGATCCGGTCCGAGCGATTCCCATCCCGGCACGAACCGGACGATCGCGGCAGGCATCCCGATCCGGATCACGTACAGCGCGAGCCACGCAAAGGCCAGCGCGAACGGCACCGAGGCCACGGACAGCAGCAGGCTCTCCGTGAACAATTCGCGCAGCACGCGGCCGCGCGCCGCGCCGAGCGCCATGCGGACGCCGATCTCACGCCGCCGCTCCGTGGCGCGGGCGAGCTGCAGGTTCGCGATGTTCGCCGCGGCGATGAGCAGGACGATGAGCGCCGACGTCTGCCAGAGGCCGAGCATCGGGCCGAGTCCCACGTCCATCATCCCGGCCGTCAACGTGTCGGTCGCGACGCCATGATCCCGGTTGTCGTCGGGGTACTCGCGGGCGAGGCGCGCGGCCATCACGTCCATCTGCGCCGCGGCATCGTTGATCGTGCGCCCCGGCGCCAGCCGGCCGATCACCGTCAGATAACGGCTGCGGCGCGTGACGGGCTTCGCCGGATCGAACGCGAGCGGCGCCCAGAGTTCCGCCCCTTCCGGAAACGCGAAGCGCGGCGACGCGACGCCGACCACCTCGTAGGGCTCGCCGTCGATCGTGATGCGCCGCCCGACGATCCCGGGATCCGCGGCGAAGCGGCGCTTCCAGAGCGTGTTGCCGAGCACGACGACGCGATGCCGCCCGAACGTTTCGTCGTCGCGCACGAAGCCGCGGCCGAGCGCCGGCGACATGCCGAGCGCCTCGAAGAAGCCGGGCGAGACCTGAAAGCCTGGCACGCGTTCCGGATCGCCGCGATCCAGGAGGTTGGCGTCCCACCATTGCATGGCCGTCAGGTGGACGATCGTGTCCGCGCCCCGGCGCCAGTCGAGGAAGTTGGCGGGGGAGACCGCTTCCTTCTTGTACTCGATCCCCGGTCCGGTCTCCGACAGCATCACGATGCGGTCGGGATCGTCGAACGGAAACGGGCGCAGCACCAGCCGGTCGAGGACGTTGAAGATCGTCGCGTTCGCGCCGACGCCGAGCGCCAGCGTGATCGCGACGACGGCGGTCATGCCGGGGCGCTTGCGCAGCGAACGGAACCCGTAGCGGAGGTCGGCGAGCACCGACGTCATGAGCGTGTCTCCCTTCTGGTGGTCGTGGAACGGCCGTCGGGCGCGCACGCGATCGAGGCACGTCATCCGGATGGCGAGGCGCAGCGCCTGGGCGGCGTGCCAGACGTGCGCGCGCGACGTCGAGCGCGCGGCGCGCCGGACGAACTCCTCGTGCAGATCGCCCAGGATCATGTCGGCGCGATCCGCGTCGCCGACGGCGGCGGCCAGCAGGCGCTCGACGAAACGGGCAGGCGTCGGCCGCACTCAGCCCTCCAGCACCGAGTCGAGGCCGCGCCACAGCCGCTGCAGCGCGTCACGCGATGCTCTCAGGGCCCGCAGCGCGGCGGGAGTGACGGCGAAATATCGACGTGCGCGTCCCCCGCGCTCTGGCAGCGGGTTGCCGACGCGGGAACGCAGACAGCCCTTCTGCTCGAGGCGGTCGAGCGCCGTGTAGAGCGCGCCTCTGGCGATCCGCCGCCCCGTCTGGCGCTCGATTTCCTCCAGGATCGGGATGGCGTACGCGTCGCTGCCCACGCGCAGGACCGCGAGCAGCACGATTTGTTCGAGTTCGCCGAGGTGAAGGTCGGTCATGATGCCTGCATTGTAGGACATATACGGAAAATCGAGGGGCGAGGTTCGAGGAGCGAGGTCCGATCCTCGCCCCTCGGTCCTCGATCCTCGACTCAATTCAGCGTCTTCGCGACCTTCTGCACGTCATCCAACACGCGCAGCAGATTCCCGCTCCAGATCTTCGCGATCTGCTCTTCCGTGTAGCCGCGGCGGACCAGTTCGAGCGTCACGTTGAACGTCTCGCTCGCGTCGTTCCAGCCGACCACGCCGCCGCCCCCATCGAAGTCCGACGAGATGCCCACGTGGTCGATCCCCATCAGCTTCACCGCGTAGTCGATGTGGTCGACGAAGTCCTTGACGGTCGCGCGGGGAGGCGGCGGGAACTTCGCATCCACCTCCTGCACGCGCTTGGTGAGGGCCGCGCGCTGCTGCTCGCTGAGATCGGCGAGCCCGCCCCGTCCCCCGCGTCCGCCGCGGCCCCCGCGCCCGTCGGCGCGCGCCAGGAACTCGATCCGCGCCGTCGGCGGCAGGTTGAACTCCTTGCGCACCGCATCGAACGCCTGCTTCCGCTCGGGCGAGTCGGTCTTCACGTACGACGCGAAGGCGACGATCTGCGCGACGCCGCCGTTCTTCGCGAGCGCCTTCATCTGCTCGTCGTCCAGGTTGCGGCTGACGTCCGCCAGCGCGCGCACGGCCGAGTGCGACGCGATGATCGGCGCCTTCGTGATCTCCAGCGTCTGCATCATCGTCTGCTTGGACGGATGCGAGATGTCGATCATGATCCCGACGCGATTGAGCTCGGCGACCGCCTTGCGTCCGAGCGGCGACAGCCCGTTCCACTTCCACCCTTCGCGCTCGCCCGTGTTCGAGTCGGCCATCTGGCTGTGGCCGTTGTGCGCGAGCGACATGTAGCGCGCGCCGCGATCGTGGAACTCCTTGATGCGCCCGAGATCCTCGCCGAGCGGATAGCCGTTCTCGACGCCGATGAACGCGACCTTCTTCCCCGACGCGTAGATACGCCGCGCGTCCGCCGACGTCAGCGCAAGGCCGATCTTGTCCGGCGCAATCTCTTCGCATAGCCGGTGGATCGCTTCGAACTTGGCGATCGCCTGCTTGTAGGCGTTGTCGTAGCCCTCCGGCGTGAGCGGCCCCTGGCCGACATAGACGACGAAGAAGGAGGCGTCGAGACCGCCTTCGATCATCTTCGGGAGATTGACCTGGGTGTCCAGGCGCTGCGTGTAGTTCTTTTCGGCGGTGAAGTTCGCCGGGTTGATGTCGTTGTGCGTGTCGAGCGTCATCACGCGCTCGTGAATCGCCCGCGCCTTCTTCGTCAGGGCATCGTCGGCCGCGGACGCTTGCGCCGTTTGCGGGGACGCCGCTGCGGGCGGCTGCTGCGCCCCCTGCGTCCCGACCCCGAAGCCCCACGCCGCCAGCACCGCACCTGCCACCCACGCCAGAGATCGTCTCGTCATCGTCCCTCCGGGGAGAGATTGTAATGGAGGGAATGGAGGGGGTGTAACATGCGCCGTATGGCTCGATTTCACCTCCGCATCAACGGCCATGAGCATGAGCTGGATGCCGAGCCGGGCGACAGCCTTCTCTCGGCGATCCGTGACGATTTCGGCTACACCGGCAGCAAGTTCGGCTGCGGCGAGGGACATTGCGGCGCGTGCACCGTGCTCGTGGACGGCCAGGCCGTGCGCTCGTGCGTCGCGCGCGTCGGCGCGATGGCCGGCAAGTCCATCACCACGATCGAGGCGCTTGCCGAAGGCGACCGGCTGCATCCCGTGCAGCAGGCCTTCCTCGACGCCGAAGCCTTCCAGTGCGGCTACTGCACGTCCGGGATGATCATGGCGACGGTCAGCCTCCTGCGCACGAACCCGAACCCGACCGAAGCCGACATCGCGCGCGTGATGGACCGCAACGTCTGCCGCTGCGGCACCTTCCCGCGCATCGTCGAGGCGATCCGCCTGGCCGCGAACCGCATGCGGACTTCCACGGCGACGGGGGTGGGACGATGACGAAGGACGAGATGCCGGCCATCGAGGCCGAACGCTACGAATTCGACGAAGCCTCGCGCTACCGCTTCGAGCTGGAGCGGCGCGATTTCATCCGCCTGTTCGGCGCCGGCCTGCTCGTCGTCGTGGCTGCGCCGGAGATCGCCGCGCAGCAGCAGGGTGAGTCAGGACGCCGCGGCGGACGCGAAGAGGCGAGCAACGAGCTGGCGGCGTGGCTGCACATCGGCGAGGACGGCCGCGTCACCGCCTGCACCGGCAAGGTCGAGATCGGCCAGAACGCGCGGACGTCGCTGACGCAGACCGTCGCCGATGAGCTGCGCGTGCCGGTGGCGTCGGTCGCGTTCGTCATGGGGGACACCGATCGCACGCCGTACGACCGCGGCACCTTCGGATCGCGGACGACGCCGACGATGGCGCCGCAGATGGCGCGGGCGGCGGCGACGGCGCGCGAGATGCTGATCGATCGCGCGGCGCAGACGTGGAGCGTGGATCGCGCGTCGCTGACCGCGAAGGACGGGCGGATCGCCGCTCCGGGCGGACGCACGATCGGCTATGGCGAGCTGACGAAAGGGCAGACGCTCACGGGTATGGTTGCCGCCGACGCGGCGGTCGAGAAGGCCGGCGCGTGGCAGGCGCGCGGCAAGCCCCAGAAAAAGGTGGACGGTCGCGCGTTCGTCACCGGCGCGCATGAATATCCTGCGGACATCAAGCGTCCCGGCCTCGTCTACGGCCGAATCGTCCGTCCCGAGGCGTACGGCGCGACGCTCGTGTCGGTGGACGACGCGCGCGCGAAAGCGATCGCGGGCGTGCAGGTCGTCCGCGACGGCGACTTCCTCGGCGTCGTCGCGCCGACGGAGCGCGACGCGAAGCGTGCGGCCTCCCTCGTGCGCGCCACCTGGAAGGTACCCGCAGGGCAGCCCTCGTCCGACACCATCTACGACTACCTCAAGAAGAACGAGGAGTCCGGTGGACGCGGGTCGGACCCGCAGCGCGTCGGAGACGTCGAGCGCGCGCGCCGCGATGCCGCGAAGACGTTCGAGGCGAGCTACCGCATTCCGTACATCGCGCACGTGCCGCTCGAGCCGCGCGCCGCGGTCGCCGAATGGCAGGACGGCAAGCTGACCGTGTGGACCGGTACGCAGCGGCCGTTCGGCGTGAAGGCGGAGCTCGTCGAGGCGTTCCACCTGCCGGAGGATCGCGTCCGCGTGATCATGCCGGACATGGGCGCGGGCTTCGGCGGGAAGCACACGGGCGAATGCGCGATCGAAGCCGCGAGGCTCGCGAAGGCGGCGGGCAAGCCGGTGAAGATCGTCTACACGCGCGCGGAGGAGTTCTCGTGGGCGTACCTTCGTCCGGCGGGCGTTATCGACGTGCGCAGCGCGCTGGATGCCGGCGGACGGATCGTCGCGTGGGAATTCCACAACTGGAACTCGGGCGGATCGGGCATCGACACGCCGTACGACGTGCCGAATCAGCTGATCCAGTTCCATCCGACGAAGACGCCGTTGCGTCAGGGGTCGTACCGCGGCCTCGCCGCGACGGCCAACCACTACGTCCGCGAAATGCAGATGGATCTCATGGCGCGCGCGATTGGCGCGGACGCCGTCGAGTTCCGGTTGAAGCACCTGACGAACGATCGCGTGCGCAACATCCTGCAGGCGGTCGCGAAGAAGGCGGGCTGGCCGAAGCCGTCTGCCGCGGGACGCGCGCTCGGGATCGCGTGCGGCACCGAGAAGGGAGGCTACGTCGCGACCGCGGCGGAGCTGTCGAAGACCGCCGACGGCTTCCGCGTCGAGCGGGTCGTCGTCGGCTTCGAGTGCGGCGCGATCGTCAACCCGGACGGCCTGAACAATCAGGTCGAAGGAGCCGTCGTCCAGGGCCTCGGCGGCGCGCTGTTCGAGCACATCGAGTTCGCCGACGGCAGGATCCTCAACGGGACGATGGAGCAGTATCGGGTGCCGCGGTTCAAGGACATGCCGAAGATCGAGGTCGTGCTGCTGGATCGCAAGGACCTGCCGTCGGCCGGTGCGGGCGAGACGCCGCTCGTCTGCGTCGCACCCGCGATCGGATCCGCGGCGCGCGCGTTCGGGAAGGTCGCGGAGGAACTGCCCGTCAGGTTCGCGTAGGCCTGACGGCTGGCGGCTGCCGGTCGTGCAGCCCTCAGCCCCTGGTGCTACAATCCCCGTCGTGGACGGGTGGATGGGGCGTGTCGCGCTCGCGGCGGCGATCGCCTGCTCGCTGCAAGGATGCGGCGGCTCCTCTCCGTCTGCGCCGATGTCCCCTTCGCCAGTTTCGCCATCCCTGCCGCCATCGCTCCCCTCATCACTTCCCGGCGTGTGGAGCGGCTACGTGGGTGTGTCGCTCTGCCGCGGCGCGTCCTGCAGCTCGCCGCAGACGACTCCGTTCGTGCTCAGCGTGGCGGGGACCGGGGGCAGCTTCCGCGGATCGCTCGAGTTTCAACCGTTCGGCGACGACGTCGCTGTTGATGTGTCCGGTTCGGCACAGCCGGACGGTGCGGTGCTTTTCGCGAGCACGCATCACGCCACCGCGTACGATGCAAGGACGGTAACGGTCCGCCGGCTGCTCGTGCGGACGGATCCCGTTGCCGGGTTGACTGGCGACCTCGACATGCGCCTGTCCGGCGAAACCAGCGACGTGCGCGGCACGGTGACCTCGGCGTCCTTTCAACCGCTGTCCGCGTTCGCGGCCCAGGGTGTGTCGGGCTCGTGGCACGGGCTGGCGATCATCCGTCAGTGTGCCGGCGACTGCCCCTCGTACCGGGATGCCGGAGATATCGTGAGGATTGCACTTGTCGTCGGGCAGGCCGGGGAGGGCGCCAACGGTCAGGTGCAGCTGTCGATTTTCGAAGGGGAGCCACAGTGGCTCGACGTGCATGGAACCGCGTCGCAGACGACCTTCTCGTTTGCAAGCGATCGCGTCGCGCTTTCCTCGTCCTGTTGCGATCGCATGCGGTTTCTTCAGACGTTCAAGGGCAGTCTCGATGACCTCGGCCGGATCGACGGCACGTTCACCTATGCGGCCGACGGCCGGATTGCCATAAAGCCCTACAACATCTCTTACCGTCTGGAGTGCGAAGTCCTATGGCTGGTCCGCGATCGATAGCCGTCGTGACTCTCGGGCTGATCCTCGCCGCGTGCGGGTCGAATTCGCCGACCGGACCCGCGGCGCCAAATCGCGCCCTGACCACAGTCGCCGGTCTTTGGCGCGGGGTCTTTGCTCCGGCCGCCTGTACGGGAGATGAGGCGGTCTGTGGAAACGGCGGGCCTGACGCGTTCGCGTTGCAGCTCACGCCTGACGGCGCCGGCGTCGTGCAGATCGACATCAGTCAGCTTTACTCGTGCCCTTCCGACCCGGCGCCCGTGTCGGCCGACGTGATCGCACGAGCGGACGGCGGCACGACCAGGATTTCCGGCCGGTCGCCGCGGCTCGATGTGGAAGTCGACCTGACCGATGCCGCGCCGTTGCAGGGCACCTTCCGATACACGGCCAACGTGCTCTGGGACTTGACGCAGTCCACACCATGCGCGACGGTCACCAAGCAGGGGCAGATCCTCTCCGCCTCCCGCACCGCGACCATCTCTCCGGGCACGTTTGCCGGTCGCTGGCGGGGTTGGATCGCCCGCACCCAGTGTTCCGGAAACTGCGAGGACTCCGACGACGTGCTCAAGACGGGAGCCGTCGAGCTGGAGATCTCGCAGGCAGGCGGTCATGTGAGCGGGAGCTTCAACGGGTGGGAGTTCGCCGGAGACGTCGCCGGAGGCAAGCTCACGGCGACCGGCCGCGTACGCTATATGGTTCCGGCGTATCCCTGCCATCAGCAGTTCGACTCGAACCAGGTGTGCGTGCTCGATCTGGACCTTTCCGCGACCGTGGACGCGCTCGGTCGACTGCACGGCACGCTGACGTATCACCTCGAGGGGGCCGCCTACCCCGGAAACCGTCCGTACGTAGAGGACGCCAGCGCGGACCTGACCGGACTGGTCCGGTGGCCTTAGAGATTCACTCCGCCGGTGTCGCGGGCGCGTTCAGGATTTCTCGCGCCGCCTGTTCGTCCTCGGAGCGGACGACGACGGCGACGCCGCGTCCTTCCCACAAGCCCGGCTGCACCCCCCCGGCATCATCGGT
>DASSOM010000215.1:0-2247 GCA_035700625.1 Vicinamibacterales bacterium | reverse complement strand
GATCGCCTTCAGGCTGATGTATCGACGGCCGGAGGAGCACCCGCGCATCTCCGCCGCGGAACGGGAGTACATCCTCGCCGATCGTGCGGCGGAACGTCACAGTGCGGAGATGCCGGCGCTGCCGCTCGCGGCGCTCCTGCGCATGCGTCAGACGTGGGGCATCATCTTCGGCAAGGCGCTGACGGATCCCATCTGGTTTTTCATCACGGACTGGTTCGCGATTTATCTCGTCGCGCGCGGCTTCGTGCTCGAGGACAGCCTGCTCGCGTTCTGGGTTCCATTCGTCGCGGCAGATGCGGGCAACTTTCTCGGCGGCGGGCTCTCGAGCTACATGATTCGCCGCGGCGTGAGCGTCGGTACGGCCCGGAAGACGGTCGTCATCGCGGGCGGCGCCGGGATGAGCTTCCTGGCGGCGACGGTGTGGATGACGGAGCTCGCGCCATTGACCGCGTGTTTCGCGATTGCCACTTGTTCGTACGCCGCTCTGTCGACCATGGTGTTGAATCTGCCTGCGGACGTGTACCACACCGAGTCGGTTGCGACGGTCAGCGGCCTGAGCGGAACCGGCGCCGGGATTGGCACGATCGCGGCGACGTTCTTCACGGGCTGGGTTGCGGATCGGTATTCGTTCGCTCCGGTCTTGCTTGGCGCGAGCGTCGTTCCGCTGCTGGCGGTTGCCTCCGTGGTACTCCTGGTCCGCAACGACCGGAACACGGACGCGGGACTGCTGCGCGCGCTCTGACGATCAGGCAGGAGACATGGCGTATCAGGGATTCGATCTCTCGGGGCACGTTGCGGTGGTGCTCGGCGGCACGTCCGGAATCGGCCGGGCGATCGCGCTTGCGCTCGCGGAAGCCGGCGCCGATGTCGCCGCGAGCGGCCGTCGGCCGGAACTGGTGGACGCAATGGCGTCGGAAATCGAAGCGCGAGGGCGACGGACAGTACGCGCGCCGTCGGACGTGCGTGAGGCCGGCAGTCTGGAGCGGCTCGAGGCCGCGTGCGAACAGACTCTCGGCGCGCCGACGATCCTCGTGAATTGTGCCGGGGCCATCAGCCGGACTCCGACGCTCGATCTGTCCGCGGAGGACTGGACTCGCCTGATCGACGTCAATCTCACGGGGACGCTGAGAGCGTGTCAGGTGTTCGGGCGGGGAATGCGCGAGCGGGAATACGGCCGGATCATCAATATCGGATCGTTGACGTCGTTCGTGGGACTGCTCGAGGTCGCGGCGTACGCATCCGCGAAGGCGGGCATTCTCGGGCTGACGCGTTCGCTCGCGGTGGAATGGGCCCGTAACGGGGTGACGGTGAACGCGATTGCGCCCGGCGTGTTCCCGACGCCGCTGAACCAGCACCTGCTGGAGGGGACGGCGCGCGGCCGCGAGCTGCTCATGCGGACGCCGATGGGCAGATTCGGGCGGCCGGAGGAGCTCGCCGGCGCTGCGGTGTTTCTCGCGTCGCCAGCCGCCGGTTACGTCACCGGGCAGACCGTCGTCGTCGACGGTGGCTTTCTTGCGAGCGGAGTCAATCAATAGCGATGAAGATCGTCGACGCGAAAGTGATCGTGTGCTGCCCGGGGCGCAACTTCGTCACGCTCAAGCTGGTGACGGAAGACGGTGTGACGGGCCTTGGCGACGCAACCCTCAATGGACGCGAGCTGGCCGTCGCGAGTTACCTTATCAATCACGTCGTTCCCCTGCTGATCGGCCGCGACGCTCGCAGCATCGAAGACACGTGGCAGTACCTTTATAAGGGAGCCTACTGGCGCCGCGGTCCCGTGACGATGACCGCGATCGCGGCGGTCGACACGGCGCTCTGGGATATCCGGGCCAGGTCGCTGAACGTTCCCCTGTACGAACTGCTGGGCGGTCCATCGCGGGCGGACGTGCTCGTCTACGGTCACGCGAGCGGCGCCACGGCCGACGAGGCCGTGGGCGAGGTGGCGCGCTACATCGAACTCGGCTACCGGGCCATCCGCGTACAGTGCGGCGTCCCCGGACTTGATGCCACCTACGGAGTCGGACGTGGTCACATGTTCTACGAGCCGGCCGAGACGGGCGCTCCTCCCGAACCGCGCTGGAGCACCGAGGCGTATCTGAATTTCGTTCCCAACCTGTTCGGCCGCTTACGCAAGGAGTTCGGGCCGGACGTGCTGCTGCTACACGACGCGCATCACCGCCTCACACCGATCGAGGCGGCGCGGCTGGGCAAGGCCCTCGAACCCTATCACCTGTTCTGGCTCGAGGA
>DASSOM010000214.1:0-4668 GCA_035700625.1 Vicinamibacterales bacterium | reverse complement strand
GCCACGGGCTGATCCGCGATGAGTCGGCCGAGCGTCTCGTCAGCCGGCGGACAGCTCGAGCAGCCTTCCGAGGTAAAGAGCTCGACGAGCACAGGCGTGCGCGGTGGTCCGGTTGGGCCCGGCACGACCTGCCCTGTCGGGACCGCCGGCCGCAGCGCCGGGAGCGCCAGGCAGACGAACATCACGAGAAGCGCGCGCGCAATCGTCATAGATGACATCGAACCCGCCGGCCGGACGGAGGGCTGGCGAGCTCGAATGACGGTTTAGACGAGAGGTGACGCGATTCGGTCTCCTACTGGGCGGCTAGCTTCGCCGGTGTGCTGGAAGCGCGCCCACGATCGCCAGCGGCGGCCGCGCCTGAACGCTCGCGTCTACAGCTCGGCCCACTCGCGCAGCAGATTGTGATAGAGCCCGGTGAGCCGCACGACCGCGGGATGCCTGGGCACGTCCTGGGTGAGATGCTGGATGGCCAGGTCGAGATCGAAGAGCCGCGCCCGATGCGCGTCGGCGCGCACCATGCTCTGAATCCAGAAGAACGACGCGAGCCGCGCGCCGCGGGTGACCGGGCGCACGTGATGCAGGCTCGTCGCCGGATAGAGCACCATGTGGCCGGCCGGCAGCTTCACGCTCTGCACGCCGTAGGTGTCTTCGATGACCAGTTCGCCGCCGTCGTACTCGTGGGGGTCGGCCAGGAAAAGCGTCGCGGACAGGTCGGTCCGGATGCGAAGCGGTGTCCCCGCCATCTGGCGAATCGCGTTGTCGACGTGATTGCCGAACGCCTGACCGCCTTGATAGCGGTTGAAGAGCGGCGGGAAGACCCGCGCCGGCAGCGCGGCCGACACGAACAGCGGATTCCGCTGCAGGGCCGTCAGGATCAGATCACCGAGCTGGCGGGCCGTCGGATGATCGTCCGGCACCTGCATGTTGTCCTTGACGAGCGTCGATTGGTGGCCGGCCGTCACGCGGCCGTCCACCCAGGGTGCGGCCTCGAGCATCTGCCGCGCCTCCGACACCTGCGCTGCCGACAGAAGATCCGGAATCTGAATCAACATGTGTGAGTGACCTTCGCGGAGGCGTCAGCCCCCGCGCACCTCCTCCTCAGAAGGACCAGACCGGGCTGAAGACAATCGCGCGTCCCGCGCCCGGAATGAAATGGCCGCGATAGCCGCGATCCACGTACCGCGCGTCCGTCAGGTTCGCGACGTTGAGCTGCAGCCGCAGGTGACGAGTGACGTCGTAGGACGCCATCGCCTGAAAGACCCAGTACTTCGTCAGCTCCTGAATCGCCGCGCGATTCGCGCTGGAGATCTCGTTGGTGTTGTCGAAGAAGTAACCATCGCTGTACTGCGCGCCGGCGCCGACCGTCACGTCGCCCGGCAGCGCATAGGCCGACCACAGGCTGAACGACAGTTTCGGAACGTAAGCCAGCTGGCGCCCCACTTCGTCCGGGTTGCCCGACGCCTGCACGTCGGAGTGCATCACCGAGAGACCGCTGAAGAGCGACCACCGTCGGTTGAGCGATCCGGAGACGTCGAATTCGACGCCGCGCACCTGCTGGTCGCCCGCCAGCACCGCGTTCCCCGCATCGTCGGTCGTCTTCGCGTTGGTCATGTCCGTCTGGAAGAATGCCGTCGTGAACAGCAGGCGATCGCCGGCAAGCTGCCACTTCGTGCCGAGCTCGAGATTCCGGCTCTTCTGCGGTGGCAGCGTCACGTTCGCGTTACGGCCCGAATCGGCCAGCGTGAGCCCCCAGGCCCCGTCGAAGAGCGGCACGAACGACGTGCTGAACGCCGCGTACAAGCTGCCCTGCCGCGTCGGCTTGAAGACCACGCCGGCACGGCCGCTGGCGGCCCGGTCCGTGCGGCTGAAGCGCGTGGTCTCGCCGATCGCCTCGCCGGCGGCTGGCGCGTTCACGGCGGTGTAGTCGGCCGCGACGTGATCCCACCGCACACCACCGTCCACCTGCCACCGCTCGCCGAGCTCCACCGTGTCGAACACGTATGGGGCGACAGTGTCGGCCATCCCCCGCGAAGTCGCGCCGGTTCGTTCGATCGACGGCGTGTAGGGATCGTCGGGGTTGGGCGCGAAAAGGCTCGTGACGGGCGGACGACCGTTCGCGTAGGTGTCCGCCACGCTGTAGGCTGGTTGATCTTCGTGCGTCAGCTCGAGCCCGGTGACGAGCGTATGCCTGGCCCGGCCCGTGCGGAACATCGTCGTCAGGTCCGTCTGGTTCGTCACCGTGCGGTCGTCGAGGTTGCGGTACTTCGTATCCGTCCGACGCATCTGCGGCCGCGTCGGATCGAAGCCGGGATCGGACGCCGCGTTGTCGGCCGTCGCCGCGCGCGGCGGCGTGACCACCAGATCGAGCCTGTTGCGGCCGAACCGGGTCAGGTTGCGGAGGTTCGCCCGCGAACCGAACTGGTGCTCGACGATGGCGGAGACCACGTCCGAGTCGGTGATCTGATGGTCGCGGTCCGCCAGCCCGTAATAGTTGCTGAAGTCGAGATCGTCAACCGTGATGCCGGCCGCATCCGCCAGCGCCGGCAGCGTTCCCGGCAGCCCGTAGTCGGGGATGTTGTGCTGGTGTACGTGCTCGTAGTTGACCGTCATCTGCGTCGCCGTCCCCAGCCGGAACGACACCGACGGCGCGACGCCCCAGGCCTTGTTGTCCACGACGTCGCGGCGCGGCACGCCGGAGTCCTGCCACATGCCGTTCAAGCGGAACGCCACGCTGTCGTTGACGGTCCGATTCACGTCGATCGTGCCGCGCCGGTCATCGGCCGACCCGCCGCTGAACTGCACCGCGCCGGAGTCGCTGAACCGCGCCCGCTTGGTCACGAGGTTGACGGAGCCCCCCGCCGACCCGCGCCCCGTCGTCACCGACGAGGGCCCCTTGGCGACCTCGACGTTCTCGACGGCGAACATGTCGCGACTGAGCACGCCCGGATCGCGGACGCCGTCGATGTACACGTCGTTGGCGGCGCTGAAGCCGCGAATATAGATGTTGTCGCCGGCGCCGCTGCCCCCTTCGCCCGCATGGAGCGTGATGCCCGGCGTGTTCCTCAAAGCATCGCTGAGCGTCGTCACCTGCTGCTGCTGGAGCACGGCCGCGGGAATGACCACGATCGTCTGCGGCGTGTTCTCGAGCGGCTGCGTGTACTTCGGCGAGGAGAGCGGCGCCGCCTCGCCCGCCACCTCGACCGATTCGGTGAGGCCGGCGATGTCGAGCCGCGCCGAATGGGCGCCGGTCAGGTGGAACGCGACGCCCGTGCCGTCGAGCGCGTGCGCGATCGCGTCCGACGGCGTCAAGCGGCCGGAGACGCCTGGCGAGGGAATGTCGAGGAGCTCGGGGCGGGAGGCGTGGATCGAAAAGCCGGTCACGCGCGCGACCGCGGCGATCACCTCCCTCAGCGGGCCCGGCGGCACGTTGAAGGTCAGCACCGGCGGTTGGCTGTTCACGGAGCCATCCCCGTCCAGGTACGACCAGGGCGGCAGCGTCTCGCTCGGAAGCACGAACCGGTGATGCGCGATGGAGGCGGGAGAAAAATGGAAATGGGAAGCGTTGCGCGCTTCGTGCGCGGCGGCCGTGCCCGTGCCGATGGCGGTCGTCGCGACGAGCGCGCCCATCGCGATCCAGCCACCGTTGCGAGCGACGGCACGTTGCCGTGCGTGAGCCTGTTTCGTGCGCGCCCGCTTCTGCCGCTTCTTGTGGTGTCGGGTCCGTCTGATCTGCATCGCCTTCCTGCCTCGGCGCCGGGCGCCGGATGCCGGCGGTGACGCGTGCGGAAGGCGGCGGTAGAATGGGCCGTCGCGGCGCGCACGCGTTTCCGCGCGTGTTCGAAGGGTTCCCTCCGGGACTCTCTGCGTTGCCGACACCCGCCGGATGTGCCAGCATCCGGCGGGATCCTTCAATATTGAGATTGAATCTCAATATCAATTTCAGGACTTTATCGTGCGCCGGCTCACCGTGTCAACGGGAAAGGGGTCAGAACAGTTTCCAGGAGGGGTCTCGAGCTCGGCTCTCAGCGACGAGCAGGCTCTTTCGGGCCGGCCTGCGCGCGATTCGATGAACCACACGCCAGACCTTGTTCGTCGAGTCACCTAACTCGGCCGCATGGCGCCTATCCGTTGATGACCGGACGCGCGAATATTCGGAAGGATTTCACCGATCGGCGTGACGCAACAGACCGAGGCGCAAGGCGTACTGCACCAGGTCCGATCGGGTGCGGAGATTCAGCTTGCGGAGGATGTTGGCCCGGTGGGTTTCGACCGTCCGAGGCGAGATGAACAACCGCCGGCCGATCTCGGTATTGCCGTGCCCTTCGGCCAGCAACTCGAGAATTTCGCGCTCACGTCGCGACAGCCGCCGCGGCACGCTCTCCGGCTCCGTGGTCCGGACCGCGGCCGCCTCGCTCGCCGCCTGACGGGCGATCCGCTGGCTGACATGCCGTCCACCGGAAGCCACGGTCCGCACCGCCGCGATCAGCTCGTTGGCCGGATCGCTGCGCAAGACGTAACCGCCCGCGCCGATCTCCAGCAGCTCGGTCGCCGAGGTGGTCAGCGCGTGGTCGCGCTCGTTGACGAGCGCGACGATCCGCGTCCGCGGGACCTGGACGGTCGCATGCTGCAGAAAGCGCAGGCCGTCCATGTCGTCGAGCGCGAGGCCGA
>DASSOM010000213.1:0-15239 GCA_035700625.1 Vicinamibacterales bacterium | reverse complement strand
GCTGAAGGTCATCACGCCGATCAAGTACAACCACGACGTCGTCGTTCCCAAAGGACGCATCCCCCAGCTGTTCGAGCTGGTCGAGCGTCTCAAACGCGAGTATCGACTTCGCATTCCGTGCTTCGGCCATGCCGGCGACGGCAACATTCACGTCAACATCATGGTCACACCGGGCGACGACGACGAGGCGCGGCGCGCGCACGAGGCGGAACGCGCGCTGTTCGAAGGAGTGGTCGCGCTCGAAGGATCGATCAGCGGCGAGCACGGCATCGGCTCCGCGAAAGCGAAGTACATGCGGATCGAGCTGAGCGACGACGAGATCGCGCTGATGAAGCGCGTCAAGCAGGCGTTCGATCCGCAGGGAATCCTGAATCCGGGCAAGATGTTTCCGTAGGACCCCGAACGGCCTACCGTCGCCGCTTCCTCAACGCTCCACCAAGCAGGCCCGTTCCCAGCAGCAGAATCGTCGCCGGCTCCGGCACCGCCGCGTCGCTCGCGAAGTCGAAGCGTGCGCGCTGGGTTTCCCATGCGTTGAACGACGGATTCCAGGCGACGTCGACGGTCGCAAGCCCGCCGCCCGCCAGCGACAGCATCGGCCGCGGATCCCCCATGGGGAACCAGAACAACCCGGTGAACTGGAACGGGGCAGCCACGGATGCGGTCGGGCTGCCGTTGTACTCGGGCGCGGTCCATGATCCCGTGAAGGACGTACTCGCCCCGGCATTGCCGAAGCCGATCATGTAGCTCTGGCCGTCGACGGTTACCGTGCCGAGCAGATCGAGGTCGCTCCACTGGGAGGCCAGCGACTGCGATGAGCCTGGTTCGCAGGGGAAGCAGATGAAAGGATCGCTGCGTCCGATGTCGCCATGCCCGATCAGGGTGAAGCCGTGCTGGGGGGAGGAGATATCGAAATCCGCCGAATCGAGCTTCATTGCCGTGACGGTGCCCGAGGTGATGTGAATGACGTCGGCAGAGGCCATCGCTGGTACTGACAGAGCGGCGACGGCGAGAAGCAGAATGGATGATCTATGCATCGGGACCTCCCTGGGGGCGATGGAATCGGAACCACGACCTCGAACGAACGCGGACGTTCACGGCTTCCGCCGCTTTCTCAGCGCGCCACCAAGCAGGCCCGTTCCCAGCAGCAGAATCGTCGCAGGCTCCGGCACTGCCGCATCGCTCGCGAAGTCGTAGCGCGCGGTCTTGAACAGCCACCCCTGTGTGAATGCGGTCCACGAGAAGTTCAGCGACGCCACGCCGTGCCCCGACAGAGGGATCGGATCCCCGCCGGCGGGATCACGGTTGAAGACGCCGGTGAACAGGAACGGCGCGCTCACTGAGGTGGTCGAGTGGCCGTCGAACGCGGGTGCCACCCATGAGCCGGTGAAGTCGATCGATGCGCCCGGACCCAGTAGTCCCCCGATTCTGTAGCTCGTGCCGTCGACGGTCACCATCCCCGGAAGGTCGTTGCCCCCGTACGAGATCCGAAGGCTCTGGGCCGTTCCTGGCTGACAGCCCGCCCCGAGGCATTCCAGCGGACCGTTGACGCCCCCCTCGAGGCCGGCGTTCATATGAAAGCCCCGCTGCGGCGACGAGATGTCGAGCGTTGAGTCCGTTCCGACGCCGAAGACCAGGTAGCCGGATGTGATGTGAATGACGTCGGCGGACGCGAACGCCGGTACCGACAGAATGCCGATGCTGAGAACCAGAATGGACGATCTGTGCATGGCGGAGCCTCCCCAGGGACGATGGATGGTGCGTTGTCCGGGTCGACTGCGAAAGAGGTGCCGAAACGGCGAGAGCGTCAGTACACCGGCAGGAACGGCATCGACGTGATCTGGCCCGCGAAGGCGGACCCCCATCGGCCCGGGATCGACGTGCCGCAGTCCGGACACGCGCCGTCCGGCGTGAGCCGGTATTGCTGGATGAAGTAGCCGAAGCGTTCGATCAGCAGGGCGCGACACGCGTGGCAGCGGGTGTTCTCGAGATCGCCGACGCGTCCCGGCAGGTTGCCTGCATACACGTACTTCAGGCCGTTCGCGTGCGCGATCGCCGCGGCGCGCTGCAGCATCGCCGGCGTCGTGTTCGCCGGATCGGTCATGTGATAGTCCTTGTGGAACGCTGTCACGTGCCACGGGATCAGCGGCGACACGCCCGCGAGGAACGCGGTCAGACGCTGCAGCTCATCGTCCGCATCGTTGAAGCCGGGGATCAGGAGCGTCACGATCTCGATCCACACGTTCATGTCGTGCAGCGCGCGGATGGTGTCGAGAATCGGCTGGATCCGGCCGCCGAGCGATCGGTAGTGCCGATCGTCGAAGCTCTTGAGATCCACCTTGTAGAGATCGATCCACGGACGCAGATACGCCAAAACGCGCGGCGTGCCGTTGCCGTTCGAGACATACGCCGTCATCAACTCCGCCTCGCGCGCGCGCCGGAAGATCTCGACGGCCCACTCGCTCGTGATCAGCGGTTCGTTGTAGGTCGAGACGACGACGCGCGCGCCGAGACGGCGGGCGTCTTCCACGAGGACGTCCGGCGCGCGATCGATCGGCGGCGAGACCGCGGCGCTGTCGCGCAGCGCCTGCGACGTGACCCAGTTCTGGCAGTACGAACAGTGGAGGTCGCAGCCGAGCATGCCGAAGCTGTACGCCAGCGCCCCCGGGTGCGCGTGGAAGAACGGCTTCTTTTCGATGGGATCGCACTGCACGCCGCCGACGTAGCCCCATGGCACCCGGAGCGTACCGCCGCGGTTGAAACGCACCTTGCACACGCCGGCGGCGCCCTCGGGGATCGGGCATTCATGGCCGCAGGCGTAGCAGCGAAGCCGCCCGCGGTCGATGCGCTCCACGAGCTCGGGCGCGGCCTCGGCCGTTCGCGACTCGAGCGCGGCGGCGAGGGTGGGCATGGATCGAGTGTAGCGCGGCTTGCCCACCGCAGCGCGTCGCGCGGAGGTGGGATGCCGGATGTTGGATGACGGATGTGACGGTCCGAGAATCGGAGGTTGGGGTGGACACTCGAGGACGGCTTGCCCACCGTCTTGCCCGCCGGAGCGGCGAAGCCGCGTAGGTGGGAGCGCGCAGCGCGGAGGTGGGAGGTGACGGAGTTTTGGGGCGGGATCGAGATCGGGGTCGAATTCGAAGCGGGTACAATGACGAGATGAAAACCGTCGCCGTGATCGGCGCGTCACCCAATCGGAAAAAGTACGGCAACAAGGCGCTGCGGGCGTTCGTCAATCACGGCGACCGCGTCATCCCGATCAACCCGAACGAGCAGGAGGTCGAGGGGTACCGGACGTATCCGTCGGTGCTCGACGTGCCCGGGCCGATCGACATGGCGACGGTCTACGTGCCGCCGGCGATCGGGATCCGGATCATGGACGACCTGGCGAAGAAGGGGATCCGCGAGGTGTGGCTGAACCCCGGCGCGGACGATCCTGCCGTCGTCGAGCGGGCCCGCGCGCTTGGCCTCGAGCCGGTCACCCGCTGCAGCATCGTCGGCATCGGCGATAGTCCGTCCAACTATTAGGCGCGCCGGCGCGCCTTGACAGGTCCGCCCCCCACTCCTATACTGGCGTCGATCGTTTCCTCTCGACAACGGGATGCCCGATCTGGGCCCCTTTCAGGCGTCGCAACCGGCGACGGTTCATCAACACGGTCCTTCAACGACAGACCACTAACCAGCAGTCCACATGCCGAATCACAAGCGCAGTGCCGGGCGCCAGGCGTCCGCCGATCCGGCGGCCGTTCAGGAGCCGCAACCCGATCACGCCCAGGGAGACGCGGCGCAGCCGCGCGAGGGAGGCCGCGGGCGCGGTCTCAACATCACCGATCTGAAGGACAAGAGCATTCAGCAGCTCACCCAGATCGCCAAGGACCTCAACGTCGCCGGCGCCACCGGCATGCGCAAGCAGGAGCTGATCTTCCAGATCCTCAAGGCGCAGACCGAGCAGAGCGGCTTCATCTTCTCCGAGGGGGTCCTGGAGGTACTGCCTGACGGCTTCGGGTTCCTGCGCGCGCCCGATTACAACTACCTGCCCGGTCCGGACGACATCTACGTGTCGCCGTCGCAGATCCGCAAGTTCGATCTCCAGACGGGCGACACCGTGTCCGGACAGATTCGGCCACCGAAGGAAGGGGAGCGCTACTTCGCCCTGATCAAGGTCGAGGCGGTCAACTTCGAGGCGCCCGAGCAGGCGCGCGACAAGCTCTTTTTCGAAAATCTCACGCCGCTGTATCCGCAGGAGCGCGTGACGCTCGAGACGGCCCCCGACAACCTGTCGGCCCGCGTCATGGATCTGATGACGCCGATCGGCAAGGGCCAGCGCGGGCTGATCGTCGCGCCGCCGCGCACCGGCAAGACGATGCTGCTGCAGAACATCGCGCAGTCGGTCGCCCGCAATCATCCCGAGATCTACCTGATCGTCCTGCTCATCGACGAGCGGCCGGAAGAAGTCACGGACATGCAGCGGTCGGTGCAGGGGGAAGTCATCTCGTCGACGTTCGACGAGCCGGCGCAGCGGCACGTGCAGGTCGCGGAGATGGTGATCGAGAAGGCCAAGCGCCTCGTCGAGCACAAGAAGGACGTCCTGATCCTGCTCGATTCGATCACGCGCCTCGCGCGCGCCTACAACGCGGTGATCCCGCCGTCGGGCAAAGTGCTGTCGGGCGGCCTCGACTCGAACGCGCTGCAGAAGCCGAAGCGCTTCTTCGGCGCGGCGCGCAACATCGAGGAAGGCGGCTCGCTCACGATCATCGCTACGGCGCTCATCGACACCGGCTCCCGCATGGACGACGTGATCTTCGAGGAGTTCAAGGGCACCGGCAACATGGAGATCCACCTGGATCGCAAGCTGTCCGACAAGCGCGTGTTCCCGGCGATCGACATGCAGAAGAGCGGCACGCGCAAAGAGGAGCTGCTGCTCCCGCGCGAGGATCTCAATCGCGTCTGGGTGCTCCGCAAGGTGCTCGCGCCGTTGTCGCCGACCGAGGCGATGGAGCTGCTGCTGGACAAGATGGGGAAGACGAAGTCGAACGCTGACTTCCTCGCCGCCATGCAGAAAGGCTAGGCGCGCGCGAGTATAGAATGCCCGCGTGGACATCCCCGAGCGTCTGAATCACTACCGGATTCTCGGCCCCATCGGCCAGGGCGGCATGGGGACCGTCTACGCGGCTGAAGACACCCGTCTTCACCGGAAGGTGGCCATCAAGGTGCTTCCGAGCCTGATGGCCGCCGATCCCGAACGCCGCCAGCGCTTCGAGCGCGAGGCGCAGGCGATCGCCGCCCTCAATCATCCCAACATCGTCACGATCTATTCCGTCGAGGAAGCCGACGGCGTGCCCTTCCTGACGATGGAACTCGTCGAGGGGCGCCCGCTCAGCCAGGCGATCCCGTCCCATGGCATGACCGCGGATGCGCTGCTGAAGGTCGGCATGGCCGTCAGCGACGCGATCGCGGCGGCGCACCAGCGCGGCATCACGCATCGCGATCTCAAACCGGCGAACGTCATGCTGTCCGACGACGGCCGCGTCAAGGTGCTCGACTTCGGCCTCGCGAAGCTGCGGGAGGACGAAGCCCTCGCGCCGGACGACATCACGCGGCTGCCGGCGTCCGGCACGCTCACCGGCGAAGGGCGCATCCTCGGCACGGTCGCCTACATGTCCCCGGAGCAGGCCGAGGGCAAGCCCGTCGATCAGCGATCGGACATCTTCTCGCTCGGCGTGATGCTCCACGAGATGGGGACCGGCGATCGTCCCTTCAAGGGAGACACGAACGTCTCGATCATCTCGTCGATCCTGAAAGACACGCCCAGCACCATCACCGATCTGAATCCGCGGCTGCCCTCGGGGCTCGCGCGGATCGTCCGCCGATGCCTCGCGAAGGATCCGTCGCGGCGCTACCAGACGGCGACCGATCTGCGGAACGACCTCGAGGAACTGAAGCAGGACGTCGACAGCGGCGCCACGCAGACGTTCGCGGGTGCCGCACGGCCGCGACGCGCACGCGGCACGCGTTCGGCCTTCATGCCGACGGGGATCATTCTCGGCGTGCTGGGACTGGCCGCGGCGGCCTGGTTCACGGTCGAACGCAACCGCACCGCACCCGCGGATAGCGTGGATACGGCCGCATCGTCGTTCGTCGCGGGCCGATTCACGCGACTCACGACGAGCGGGAATGCCAATCTCGCGGCGCTGTCGCCGGACGGCCGCTACGTCGTGCACGTCAAGGTGACCGGCTCGGAGTCGACGTTGTGGATCCGGCAGACGGCTACGTCGAGCGACGCGCAAATCGCGCCGGCGACGCCCAATCGCTACGACGGTCTGACGTTCTCGCCGGACGGCAACTACGTGTACTACGTGACCTACGGGCCGTCTGGAGCGGGCGTGGGGACGCTCTTCAAGGTGCCCGCGCTCGGCGGCGTGGCCTCGCGCGTCGTCGAGGACATCGACGGCGGGATCGCGTTCGCGCCCGACGGGGCGCACTTCGCGTTCGTCCGCGGCGAACCCGCCACCGGGACGGCGATTCTCGTCATCGCGAACGCTGACGGGACGCAGGAGCACGTCGCCGCGCGCGGCACCGATCAGATTCGTTTCCAGAACGAGGCGCCGTCGTGGTCGCCGGATGGCCGAACGATCCTCGTGGCGGGCCGCCAGAGGACCGGCGTCGGCGACGTGGTCTGCGCGGTGGACGTCGCAACCGGCACCATGACGCAGGTCGGCGAACGGTGGGGCTTCGTGCGCGACGTGCAGTGGAGACCCGGCGGCGGATCGTTCCTCGCGGACGGTGTCGAGCTCGGCGGCACCGCGCCGCAAATCTACGAGGTCGCGTATCCATCGGGGAAGCGCACGCACGTGACGAACGACCTCAACTCGTACGTCGGTGTCAGCGTGTCAGCCGACGGTCGATCGATGGCGACGGTGCAGGCGTCGACGCAGTCGAACCTCTGGGTCCTCCAGCCGGGCGAGAAGGGGCAGGGGCGCCAGATCACGAGCGGCGATCGATCCGACGGCGCGGCGGGGATCGCGTGGATGCCGGATGGGCGGCTGGTGTTTGCGTCGAACGCGCCCGGGCTTCCGCAGATCTTCATCATCAACGCGGACGGCACCGGTCAGCGGCAGCTCTCCAACAGTGCGGGGCCCGCGGCCGCCCCATCGGTCACGCCCGATGGCCGCTGGATCTTCTTTCAGGCCGCCGAGCGCGAGGAGGTGTCGATCTGGCGCGTCGCGCCCGACGGCGGCGGGCTGCAGCAGATGACGCGGGGCGGCATCGACAACGGTCCGATCGTGTCGCGCGACGGCAAGTGGGTCTACTACACGTCGTTCGTCGCCGCGCAGCCCAGGCCATTCAAGATTCCGGTGGACGGGGGGGCTCCGGTGGCGCTCGGCGACGTGTACTTCCGCGTGCTGGCCGAATACCCCGACGGACGACGTCTGTTCGGCGCGGGATGGAACCAGGAGCGGCGTCGCTCGGAGGTGGCCATCCTTTCGCCAGACACGGCCGCACTGACGTATCTGCCGGAGCTGCCGGTGTTCTCGACGCTGTCGCCCGACGGGCAGCGCTACCTGTTTCCACAGCCGGTCATTCGGCCGGTGCGGCTCATGTCGCGTCCCGTGGCGGGCGGTCCCGCGCGCGAAGAGCTGCACATTACGTCCGGTCAGGTGTTCAACGGCGCCATTTCGCGCCGGGGCGATGTGGCGATGGCGCTCGGCGCCGCATCGACGGATGTCATCTTGATCACGGCGCGCTGAGTTGGTGTCAGGGCTGAAGCCCTGACCCACAATGCGTCGTGAAGGCGCGTTGAGTTGGTCAGGTCGAAGACCTGCCGCACAACGCATCGTGTGGGCGAGGAATTTCCGCCCGGTAGTATCATGCAGATCGGCCCCATGGCGCGCCGAACCGCCCACCGCGTCGCCCTGCTTGCGCTCCTGCTCACCTGCGCGCTGCCGTGCTTCACGCCGTCGCCGCACGCGCGCGAAGGGGCACTGCCGGGGCGGCTGGACGACCGCGCGTTCTGGCAGCTCGTCAACGACCTCTCGGAGCCGGGCGGCTTCTTCCGATCCGACAACCTCGTTTCGAACGAGACTGCATTCCAGCAGGTGATCCCTGCGCTGCAGACGCAGCTTGGCAGCGGCGGCGCCTACGTCGGCGTCGGTCCCGACCAGAATTTCACGTACATCGTCGCGCTCCAGCCGCGCATCGCGTTCATCGTCGACATCCGCCGGCAGAACATGGTGCTGCATCTGTTGTACAAGGCGGTCATCGAGCAGTCGAGCGATCGCGCAGAGTTCCTGTCCCGGCTGTTCTCGCGCAAACGTCCGTCGGGGCTCAATGCGGCGACGTCCGCCGACGCGCTGTTGACGGCGTACGCGACGGCGCCGCCAGACCCGAAGTTGTACGAGCGCAACCTGCAGGCCGCGACGAAGCGTCTGATGAAGCAGCATCGGTTCGCGCTGACGCGCGACGATCTCCGGTCGCTCGATTACGTCTACCGCGCGTTCCTGAACGCCGGTCCCGAGATCCGCTATTCGTTCCCGCGCGGGTTCGGATGGGATCGGTTCCCGTCGTATCGCGAGCTGATGACGACAACGGATGGGGGCGGCGTGCCGCGGAGCTATCTCGCGACGGAAGCGAACTACCAGACCCTGCGCAACCTCCAGCAGCGGAATCTGATCGTGCCGGTCGTCGGGGATTTCGCGGGGCCGAAAGCGCTGCGCGCGGTCGGCACGTTCCTGCGCCAGCATGACGTGAACGTCTCCGCGTTCTACACGTCGAACGTCGAACAGTATCTGTTCCGCGGCGAGGATTGGCAGCAGTTCTACGCGAACGTCGGATCGATGCCGCTTGACGCCCGCTCGCTGTTCATCCGCTCCTACTTCAACCGGTTCGGGTACTTCTCATATGGCCAGGCGCCCGCCGGCCCGCGGTCGCTCACCCTGCTCAGCCCCATCCCGGATCTCCTCGCCGCCGTCGCGGCCGGGCGCGTCCAGGGATACGACGACGTCATCGCGCTCTCGCGATAGCGGTGACGGGCCGGTCGGCCCCGATTTTGCCCCATGCCACCCGGCAGTACTGCCGGGGCTGTGCGCGCGCGTGCGCTCCGGGCCGCGGCCAAGCGGGCCAAGTTGTGGCGGTTCCAGCGGATTCGACGACAGAGCAGACAGACCGTGCACACGCAGGCGCACACGACCGATTACAGTTCTGACGCGGCGGGCGCAAACCTGAAAGAGACCGAGAGTCTTCTCGGCCTCCTGGCACGCGCCATCCAGCAGTTCCACACGTACCCAGCCGCCAGCACGATGTGCGTCAACGCCGTGGACGCGTGCCAGCGCGCGCTCGTGCAGCGCGACACGAGCGCGCCGTTCGCGTTCCGCGTGGCGCCTCGCGACGTCATCGTGGACGACGTGCCGATCGGCCGGGGATCACCGATCGAGCACGAGCTCGCCCGGCGGCTGCACACGGCCGCGGCCGCGCAGGTGTCCATCGAACGGACGGTCACCGCGCGCGAGCTGTCACGCTTCTGCGAGGATCTGATCGCCGCGAGCGATCGCCGCGCGGCCACGTCGCCCCTCATCGAGCGTCTCGCCGAACACGGCGTGGAGCGGATCACGGTACGTCCCGCGTACCGGCCGGAAGTGCTGGAGGTCGGGACACCGGCGTCGCAAACACGCGATCTTCTCGCGCACGAACGGCGGCGGCGCGAGGAACAGCTGATGGCGCAAGGCGCCGCCGTCAATCATCTCTATCCGCCCGACAAGGGCTGGGTGCGCGTCGACCCGTCGGCGCGGCTCGACGAGGTGTCGCTCGTCGATCTCGCGCTGCTGACGGGCGAGCCGTCGGAGCTGGCGGCCATGCTGCTGCGGCTCACCGACGACGACGCGGTCGCGGCGGACGCGCACGCGGCGCTGACGCAGAAGTTCAGCGACGTCGCGATGCTGTTCGCGTCGCTCGAGCCGCGGCTCGCGCGCGTGATGTTCTCGCGGCTCGCGCGCGCGGTCCTCGATCTGGATCCCGAGCATCGGCAGACGCTGCTGCGGCGGACGATCCTGCCGGGGCTGCTCGACGGGAAAATTGATGGCGCGGTCCTGAAGGATTTTCCGGATCTCGACCTGGCCGACTCGCTGTGCCTGCTCCTCGACCTCGAGACGGCGGCGCCGGAAGTGGTGAGCGCGGCGCTGGCACGTCTGGACCTGCCGGCGGAGCGTCAGGCGGCGGTCGTCCCGCTCCTCGAGCAGCGGATGCAGGGGCATGCCGTCGACCGCGGACAGGAGACGAGCGTGCAGGCCCACGCGCGGCGGCTCGTGCACGTGGACCGCGAGCGCGCCCGCAGCCTCGCGGAGTTCGCCGCGTTCGACCTCGGGATCGATGCCGCGACCGCATCCGCGCTGCGCGGAATGGCGCCGGCCATCGCCGCACGCGACATTGTCGACGATCAGCTCGCGTGCCTGTGGCGGCTCACACGGCTGGAGCCGAATCCCGAGAGCGTCCAGCGGTTTCTCGATCTGGCCGCGCCGCTGACGGCGCAACTGGAGCGCGCGCAGCGCTGGGAGGCGCTGGCGGGCTGGCTGTCGCAGTGCCGTGCGCTGGCCGACACGGTCCGCGAGCCGCGGCCCGACGTCGCCGACGTGCTCGACAGGACGCTGGCGCGCTATGCGAATGCGGCACGCGCCGCGGAGATCGTGCGGCTCGCGGGCGGATCCGAGGAGGATCACGCCGTCGCGGCCGCGATGATTCACGCACTCGGACGTCACCTCGCGTCGCCGCTGCTCGCGCTGGCCGCCGATCGCGCGGTCGAGGCGCGCGCGCGGACCGCCGCGCAGATCCTGTCGGATCACGCGTCGATCTACGCGGCCGTCGTCGCCGAGGCCGAGACAACGGTCCCCGCGATCGCGCGCGTCGTCGCGCGCGTGCTGGGCAGCGCCGGCCCCGGGTACGAAGCGGCCCTCGGACGTCTCCTCGATCATGCGGATGAACAGACCGTCCGCGAGGCCTTCCGCAGTCTGGCGCGCATCGGCACACCGCAGGCCGCCGCGCTGGTGTCCGCGCGCATCGAGCACGGCCGCGGCTGGATTCCGGCGGCCGCGGAGCAGACGCTGTGGCGCTTTCCGCGGCCCGAGCCCGATCGCCACGTTCGTGAACTGCTGACGCACCGCGATTTCGTGGCCCGCCAGCCCGATTCGGCGCTGCGCCTGCTCGAGCGCCTCACGCAGGCCGGCGGGGCCGGGCTCGACGCGATCCTGCGGCCGCTCGCGCCGCTGCGGTATCGCATCTGGAATCCGCCGCTGGCGCGCATCGGCCGGCGCGCCAGGGCCATGCTGACCTCATGACCACCGATCTCGAATCCCGCGCGACGGCCGAAGGCGCCGATCTCGATCCGATTGCCGTCATCAAGGGGCTCGCGAGCCTGCGGCGGCTGACCGGTATGTATCCCCCGGGACACCCGTCGATCGAGCAGAAGCTCAACGAAGTCGACGGATCCGTTCAGCGGCACCTGCGATCCGTGCCAATGCTCCGGATCGACGTGATCCAGGGGGTGCCGCACGTGGACGGCACACCGTTCCGCACCGAAGGAGAGACGCACGCGCAGGTCCTGCGCGAGCTCACCGATCTCGGCGTCGACAGCCTGCACATTCGCGCCGGCATTCCGCGCGAGGAGCTGCTCGCGTTGTCGGAGTTCCTGTGGCAGCTGCGCGATGCCGCCGCGGGCGAGCCGATGGACGTGCAGCTCGCGCGACGGCAGATCCATCACGTCAGCCTCGGACGGCTCGTCGCGCTCGACACGCGCTGGCGCGCGTCGCAGTGGCCCGACGCACCGTCGGGCGATCTGGATCCTGCGTACGCTGAATCGCTCGAGCTCACGGCGCGCACGTTCGAGAACGTCACGGCGGGCAAGACGCTCGACACGGCCACGGTCGGCGGGATCGTGCAGCTGCTGATTCGGAAAGTCGCCGGCAGCAGCGCCGCGCTCTCGCAGATCCTCGCCGTCAAGATGTACGAGAACCTGACCTATTGCCACTCGGTGAACGTGGCCACGCTGAGCCTCCTCATCGCGCGGCAGCTCGGGTTCGACGCCGAGTTGACGAATGCTGTCGGAGAGGCCGCGCTGCTGCACGACATCGGCAAGACGCGCATCCCGCTGCACGTGCTTCGCAAGCCGGGAGCGCTGGACCGGCGCGAACGGAAGCTGATGGAAGCACACACGACGTTCGGCGCGGAAATCCTCGTGGACGTCGACGGCCTTCGTCCGCTGACGCCGACCGTCGCGCTCGAACATCACCGCACGATCGACGGCGGCGGCTATCCCGACCTCGGTCCGAATGCGGCGCCGCATCTCCTCAGCCAGATCGTCTCGGTCGCCGATATCTACGAGGCGATCACCGGCGCGCGGTCGTATCAGGATCCCGCCATGCCGGAACAGGCGTGCCTGATCCTCGCGCGTCTCGCGGGCACGAAGCTGAACACGGCGCTCGTCAAGGCGTTCGTCAACGCGATCAGCTTCTTTCCGATTGGCTCGGTGGTTCGGACGGATCGCGGCGAACTGGGCATCGTCACGGGAACGAACCCGGGCGAGCCGCTCCACCCAATCATCGCGGTGGTCGGGGGAGACTACCAGCGTCTGGGGGAGGTGGACACGGCCCGCCGGGATTCAGGTGGCAGCTACGAGCGCCACGTGATCGAGACGCTGCGGCCGCCGGAAGGGCTGGACGTGAGCGCGTTTCTGAGCCACTGAAGCCACAGATGAGCCACTGAAGCCACAGAAGAACGCGGAAAAACACAGAAAGAAAACCATTCTGTGTTCTTCAGTGTTTTTCTGTGGCTTTCACTTTCTGTGTTCTTCCGCGGCTACCTTCCACTCCTGTACTCCGGCCGACCACTGCGGCTGCATCGTGACTTCGAGCCGCAAACCCGTCGTTGTCACCGGCGCGAAGCGGACGACGTTGTAGCGATCTTTTGCGACGCCGTACTCGCCGGAGGCCTGGACCGGCTTCCACTGATCGCCGTCCTTGTAGAGCACGCGCCAGGACTGCGGCACGCGGACTTCGCCTCGGCCGGTGTCGTCGAACCAGTAGACCTGCGTTTCAGACACCGACGAGGGCTTCGCAAACGCGTACTCGATCCACTCCGTCGTACCCTTGCGCGGCCACCAGTCGAAGTAGGACGCCGGGTCATCGGACGATGACGGCTCCTCGCCGTCGTGGATGCCGCGCGGGTTCTTGCGTCCGGACGTCGTGACGGTGCTGGTCGTCGCGATGGTGGGGTAGGGGGTCGGACGGCCGTGCGCCTCGTCGCGCGCAAGCCAGACGGCCATTTCGCCGCGGCCGCGGTTGGCCCACGTCGAGTACGGGATCGCCGTGAACGGCTGCGTCTTCTTCGTGATCTGTCCCTGCGCGTCGTACGCGAGCGCAATTGCCTGACCGGCGATCACCGACACGCCGTTCAGCAGGTCCGCGCGGAACGCCGAGGTCAGCTTCACGCCGTCCGGGATGACGAGGTTGCGCACGTGGCTGCCGGGATTGTCAGGCCACTCGGCCGCATACACGATGGGCCCGCGCTGAAGCGCCACCTTGCCGCGATCGGCCTCGACCTGGTCGTTAGCCACGATGCGGCGAACGGGCATGGGGAGATCGAGCGAGATGACGTCCCCCGGCTTCCACGTGCGATCGATGGTGACGTAGCCGTCCGTCGGGTTCATCGGCACCGGTGCGCCGTTCACAGCCATCGTCGGTGGAGGCGGAGTGGGATCGAGGAATCGATAGAGATCGCTCGACACGACGTTGTTGAGCGCCCAGCCGGGGATGCGGACGGAAATGCCGAATCGACGTTCACGGTCGGGCGTGACCGTCATCTTCACGGCGCCATCCCAGGGATATCGCGTCTCCTGGACGACCTTCAGCTTTCCGCCTGTGGTTTCGATGTCGGCGCTGCCGCCGGCGAAGAGATTCACGTAGAGGGTCTCGCCGCGCGTCGCGTAGATGTAGCCGGGCACCGACGCCATGAAACGCGTGATGTTGCCGGGGCAGCATGCGACGCCGAACCACTCGCGCCGCGCGTGCTGACCGGCGGACTCGAGCGGGTTGTCATAGAAGAACGTGTCTCCTTTGAGCGAGACGCCGGACACGAGGCCGTTGAAGAGCGTCCGCTCCATGAGGTCGATGTATTTCGCGTCGCCGTGCAGCAGGAACTGGCGCTGATTCCAGAAGTCCATCCCGACCGACGCGCACGTCTCGTTGTAGGCGGTCATGTTCGGCAGCTCGTAGGGCTTGCCGAAGCCTTCGTGGCCGCCCGCCGCGCCGATGCCGCCGGTCAGATAGAGCTTGTTGTCGACGAGGCTCTGCCAGATACGATCGCCGGCCGCCTGCAGCGCGGCGTCATCTTCGATCGCGGCGACGTCCGCCATGCCGGAGTACATGTACATCGCGCGAACGGCGTGGCCCACCGGTTCGGTCTGATCGACGATCGGCGCCTGCGCCTGGTTGTATTCGAGGCCGCGCGGGTTGACCGTCTCGCCCGGCGGAATGGGACCAGGTCCGCGCTGATCGAGCAGGAAGCGGGCGAGATTCAGGTAATCTTCACCGCCGGTCACGCGATAGAGCTTCACCAGCGCCATCGCGGTGATTTGATGTCCCGGCCAGGTCGATCGCTTGCCTGGACCGAAGGTCTGCACCAGCAGATCCGCCGCCTTCGTGGCGATGTTCAGCAGCGACTTCTTGCCGGTGGCCTGATAGTGCGCGACCGCGGCTTCGAAGAGGTGGCCGAGGTCGTACAGCTCGTGGCTGTCGTTGCGCTCGTTCACCCAGCGCTCCGCACCTGACCATCGGTGCGGATGCTCGGGGTTGATCGTGCGCGCCGTGTAGATGTAGCCGTCCGGCTCCTGCGCCGCTGCGATCTTCTCGATCAGCCCGTCCACGTAGGCGTCGAGCTTCGGATCGGGTACGACGCTGAGCGTGTAGGACGCCCCTTCGATGACCTTGTAGACGGCCGTGTCGTCGAAGGGGTAGCCCGGTGGCTTGGTGTTCGTGAGGGTCTCGCCGCGCAGCGCCTTCGCGGCGCGGATGAAGTTGTCTACACGCCCGGTCAGCTCGCACTGCTTGAACGCGGCTGGAATCGTCACCCTCCGGTTCGTCTCGATGCGCGGCGCCCAGAACACGTCATCCAGGTGAACGTCCGTGAACGGAACCGGCTGAATCGGGTAGTCGTGTCCGCGCCGCGAGCCGACCTGCTGCGCCGCGGTGGCGCCCATC
>DASSOM010000212.1:0-2683 GCA_035700625.1 Vicinamibacterales bacterium | reverse complement strand
TCCCTCGCGCGCGCGTTCGACGGCGCGCGCCACGCGCGCGAGCTCCGCGTCGCGTCCGGTGTAGGGCGTGAGCGCCGCACGCTCGACGGCGTCGAGGCGCGTCTGCAGGCCGGAGTCACCGAGCACGCGATACGTCGCCGTCGCCGGCGTTCCGGGCTTCAACGCGACGGGCGCGCCGGGCGCGGACGAGACGAACGGCGCCACGAGCCGGTGGCACTCGGGACTGATGATCACCGCGTCGCGACCGGCCACCACGCTCAGGTGCGTCGCCGTCTGCACCGCGTCTCCCGACACGTTGTAGCGGCGCGGCCCCTCCCGCAGCCGCTGCACCACGAGCGCGCCCGAGTCGATTCCCGACTGCATCGCGAGCGATAAGCCCGCGCGCCGCGTCGCGTCGGTCGAGATGGCGCGCACGCGTGCGTGCAGCTCCAGCGCCGCGCGCGCCGCCCGCAGCTCGTCGTCTTCGTGGCTGGCCGGAATGCCGAAGACCGCCACGATCTGTTCGGCGATGGCCTCATTGACGATGCCGCCGTGACGGCGGAACACGTCGACCGCCTCGGCGCGGATGCGCGAGACCAGCTCGCCGAGCTCCGCCGGATCGAGCTGCTCGACGAACGCGGCGTAGCCGGAGATCGCGGTGACCAGCAGCGTCAGGCGGCGCCGCTCGGGTGCCGCCGGTCCACCGGTCACGTCCTCGACGATCGCTCCGCGGCCGATCGCGTCGAGCGCCGACACGAACGCGCTCATCGACGCCACTCGTCGGGCCGGCGTCTTCGCAAGGGCGGCGTCGACGAGCTCGTCGAGCGCGCGCGGCACGTCCTCGCGAATCTCGGCAAGCGGCGTCGGCTCGCCGGTGAGGATCACGTACATGAGCGCGGGAGAGGTCGGCGCCTCGAACGGCGGCCGGCCCGCAATCATTTCGTACAGAACAACGCCGAGCGCCCACACATCCGTGCGCACGTCGACCGGCTCGCCGCGCGCCTGCTCTGGGCTCATGTAGGCGGCGGTGCCGAGCCGCACGCCCGAGCCCGTCATCGTCACGTCCTGCACCTTGGCGATGCCGAAGTCGAGAATCTTTATCCGGCCGTCCGCCAGCAGCATCACGTTCGACGGCTTGACGTCGCGGTGCACGATCCCCTGCCGGTGCGCCGCGGCCAGGCCGAGCGCGATCTCGCGCGCGATGCCGGTCGCCTCCTGAACGGCAATCGGTCCGCGCCGCAGCCGCGCCTGCAGCGTCTCGCCGTCGTACAGCGGCATCGCGATGAAGAGGGAGCCGTCCGGCGTCTCGCCGATTTCGTAGATGGTGCAGACGTTGGGGTGCTCGAGCGCGGCGGCCGCGCGCGCCTCCAGCAGGAACCGGCGCTTGGCGGCCTCGTCGGATCCGAGATGCGGCGGGAGGAACTTCAGCGCAATCGCACGGCCGAGCCGTTCGTCGTGCGCGCGGTGCACGACGCCCATCCCGCCGGTGCCGAGCCGGACGCCGACGGTGTAGTGCGCAACCGTCTGTCCTTCGAGATCGCCCGGCAGCGTCGAGCGGACGCGCGCGGCCGTCGGCGCGAGCACGTCATCCGCCAGACGATCGAGGACGCCCGATCCCTCGTGGGACGCCAGCAGCGACTCGACCTGACGGCGCAGCTCGGGATCGCCGCCGCACTCGCGATCGAGCAGCATCTGCCGCTCGGGCGCGGGTAATTCGAGCGCGGCGTTGAAAAGCCGCTGTTCCTGTTCCCATCGCCGCCGCTCGGCGGGCGACGGGACGGCCGCGGGCTGCGTCGGCCCTTCGCTCACGACGCCACCTCCCGATTGAGCCAGGCGCGGGCGGCGGACCACTCACGCTTGATGGTCGCGGGAGACACGTCGAGCGCTTCGGCGGTCTCCTCGATCGTCATCCCGCCGTAAAAGCGGCACTCGACGATGCGCGCCTGACGCTCGTCGAAGGCGCGGAGCCTGTCGAGCGCGGCATCGAGGTCCAGCAGCTCCTCCGCGCGTCCCTGTACCATGACGACGGCATCCTCGTTCAGCGTCTCGGCGTGACGTCCGCCGCCGCGCTTCAGCGCGCGCCGCGCCACCGCATGATCGATGAGCACGCGCCGCATCGCCTGTGCGGCGAGGGCCAGATAGTGGCTGCGATTCTGCCACTGAATGCGATGGAGCCGTTCGAGCTCCATCCAGGCCTCGTGGACGAGCGCGGTCGTACAGAGGGTATGGCCGGGGCGTTCGCCGCGCAGCTCCCGGGCGGCGATCCGGCGGAGCTCCTCGTAGACCAGCGGCAACAGCTCGTCCATGGGCAGGACTGCAGGGGGACCCCGCGATGATAGATCGGGGCCGCTACCGGGTTAAAGCCGATTCGGGAGTGAAATGAGCTCAGGGCTTTAGCCCTGACAGCGCCCGGGACCCGATTTCACGGCGCAGGCTGCCGATCATCTGCGCGGAGTCGCGCTTCAGCAGCCGCTTGAGCAGGAAGCCCGGGACGTCGAACGACGGTTGGGCGGTCAGCTCGTACGAGATGCGCGTGCCGCCGTTCCGATCCGACAGACGCCACGCGCCCTCGTACCGGACGAAGCTGCGGCCGCAGCGATCCCGAAACTGCAGTCCGTCGGCGCTTTCGGTGACGTCCAGCAGGAGGTGCACGCGCTTGGAGAACATCATGACGCGCGAGACGGCTTCCTGCTCCACCAGTGTG
>DASSOM010000211.1:0-28987 GCA_035700625.1 Vicinamibacterales bacterium | reverse complement strand
CCCGCCGCGTGCCGGCTGCGCGAGGAGATTCGCCGCGCGGCGATCGCCCCGTACCCGGTGCTCATCGAAGGGGAGAGCGGCAGCGGGAAGGAACTGGCCGCCCGTGCAATCCACGCGCGCAGTCCACGTCGAGGACGGCGCCACCATAGCGAACGGGATAGCCGGCGGCCGGGAGTCCGTCGAACGCGAAACAGCCCGCGTCGCCGAGCAGAACCCGTTCCGCACAGTCGCGGTCTCCGCGCCACGCGTGGCCCGCTGACGCCAGCAGCCGCACGGGAGAGCCCGTCTGCACCGCGGCCGCAGACGCGCCGGTCGCGTCGAGCAGGTAGTCGCAGACGCGCTCCAGCGCGCGCTCCTCGTCCGGGGCCTCGTGCATGCGCTCGAGCAGCGCGTCGAGGTCGGCGAGCGGCGACAATCCCCGCGTCGGCCCGAGCAGCGCGCCGACGCGATGCGCCTCGGCGCACGCGCGCACGTCCGGTGTGATGCCGTCGAGGAGCGCCTGAATCTCCAGCCGCCGCAGCGGCGGCAGGCGGACCGCCGCCGCAACGAGCCGCGCACGCCAGCGCGCGGGCGCCTGCTCCGGACGCGCGCCGCGCAGCACGCGGAAGCGGACGGCGCGCGCCAGCAGGCGCAGGCCGTCGACGCGGGACGTCCGCGCCGCCCCAATCGCCTCGCGCGAGTGGACGTCCGCGGCGGCGGCGTCGCCGAGCGCAAGCTGCGCGAGCGCGCAGATCGCGTGCGCACGACAGCGCGTCATCGCGTCGCCGGCGGAGATCGCTCCCGCGATCGCCTGTCCAGCCAGTGTGGCCGCCGACGCCAGATCGCGCCGCCACCCGTGAATCGCCCCGGCGATCGCGTCGGTCCACGCCGCAGTACCTGCGTCCGACATGGTCGTGCGCAGCCGTTCGCACGCTTCGAGCGCTTCGTCGAACCGTCCGCGCCAGGCGAGCGTTTCGATGAGCAGCCGCGCCGCCGCGGCCCCCTGCTCGGTCTGCCCCAGCGGATCCCCGGCCGCCGCGGTCCGAAACGCGGCTTCGGCCTCGATCAGGCGTCCCCCTTCGAGCGCCGCGCGGCCGCTGCCGACGACCGTGCGCGTCAGCGATCGGCCGGACGGCAGCAACTCTCGCGCGGCGGCGAACAATTGCGTCGCCGACTCGACGTCGCCGCGTTCGAGCCGCAGATCCGCCAGCAGGCAGGTCGCCTCCGCCGCCTGCTCCGCGAAGCCGCGGCGCTCGAGCGCGATCGACGCCCGGCGCAGCAGCCGTTCGGCCGCCGCGCGGCGGCCCGTTCGCGCGAGCATGCCGGCGCGGGTCACCGCGCCGGCGAGACGCCGCGCCGGGACGGCGTGCGCACCGGCCGCATTCCCCGCCGCCGGCCGGCCCACGATGTACGCCGGACTCACTTCGTGAACCCGCGTCGGCCAGCGCGGCGGCCGTCCGCGATACGCGAGCGCCGCAATCACGTCGCCGGGAATCCCGCGCGCGGCCTGCACGGCCGTCGAGACCTCCTTGCGCGTCGGTCCGAAGTGATCGTCCAGATAGATCATGCGTTCCATCGCTGATGCTCCGAGTGGTTCGAGCGTGAACACGACTGCCCCGGCGTCCGCCTCGCGGCGGAACCGGATCCACAGATGGCGGCGCGCGCTGGTCGTGCCGGCGTGGGCAAGAATCGCGGGGGTGCCGCCGGGATCTGGCGGAGCCATCCACTCCAGGACGCACACGTGCCGTCCTCGCGCCGCGTGCCGCGCGGCGCGGCACGTCTCGCTCACCTGCCGATCGACGACGAGATACCCGGCGGCGCGCGCCAGCCGCGCGATGCTGTTCCGTGCCGTGCGAAGGCCGGTGCCCGGCGCTCCCACGACGCACAGCGGCGTCACGCCGGGCGGCCCTCCGTCGGCGATCGCGAGGGCGACGGCTTCCATCGCATACCGCGGCTGCAGCGCGACGCCCAGGGGACGCCATCTCACCATGCGGTCGTCAAGCGCCGCGCGCACGACGCGCGTCGTCGCGTCGGCCGACAGCGACAGCTCGTGCGCGCGCAGGAAGCGCACGACGTGCAGCGCGATCTCGGGGCGCTGCCCGGGGGGCACGCGGACGGCGGGCCACGCCGGATAGGCCTCGAACCATATCGTCCCGGACACGCCGTAATCGACGGGCGGCAGCAGCAGCGGATGCCTGAGCGCGGTGAGGCGATCGCAGAGACCGGCGCGCGCCTGTTGATCGCGGCGCGGCAGGCCGGGCGACGTCCACAGATGAACGAACTCGCCCGTGGCCAGATCCAGCGCGTCTTCCGCCTCGACGAGGAAGCGATTCGCGAACACCTGCATGGCGGCGCCGGCGCGGGCTGCAAGATCGCCACCGCCACGGCAGAGCCGCGAAAATCCGCGCGAACGCGCGCGAGCACGTCGGGACCTCGCAAAAACTTCGTATACAATTTCTGGCCGATGCTGCGGTTTCTCACCGCCGGCGAATCGCACGGTCGCGCGCTCGTCGTCATTCTCGAGGGCCTTCCCGCCGGACTCGCGATCGATGTGGACGCCATTACGAGCGATCTCCGGCGCCGTCAGGGCGGGTACGGACGCGGGCGCCGGATGGCGATCGAATCGGATACGGCGCAGATCCTCTCCGGCGTCCGGGCGGGCGAGACGATCGGCGCGCCGGTCGCGCTCACGATCGAGAATCGCGACTGGCCGAACTGGCAGTACACGATGCGGTCGACGCGCGAGGCGCCGCCCGACGCAGGGGGCGCGCGGCGCGCACCGGTGACGCGGCCCCGTCCCGGCCATGCCGATCTCGCCGGGGCGGCGAAATACGACCGCGCCGACATCCGGGACGTCCTCGAGCGCGCCAGCGCACGCGAAACCGCGGCGCGGGTCGCGGCGGGATCCATCGCCCGGCAACTGCTCGGCCGCGCGGGCATCCAGCTGGCCAGCCACGTTTTCACGATCGGCGGGGTATCGCTGCCCGACTGGCGTGCCGTCACGTTCGAGCAGGCGGCCGCGCTCGCGCCCGATGCGCCGCTCCGCTGCGTCGACCCGGCGATCGAACAGCAGATGATCCGGGCGATCGACGCCGCGCGCGAGGCGGGCGATACCCTCGGCGGCGCCTTCGAAGTGATCGCGACGGGCGTTCCCGTGGGCCTGGGCAGCTACACGCAATGGGATCGCAAGCTCGACGGCCGCCTCGCGCAGGCGCTGATGTCCATTCCCGCGATCAAGGCGGTCGGCATCGGCGCCGGGCCGATGGTCGCGGATTTGCCGGGATCGCAGGTCCATGACGAGATCCTGCCGGACCCCGCAGGACGGCGTGCCACGCGCGTCCAGCGCCCCACGAACAATGCCGGCGGGCTCGAAGGCGGGGTCACGAACGGTGAGGACGTGCGGGTCTCCGCGACGATGAAGCCGATCTCCACCTTGATGAAACCGCTGCGATCCGTCGACCTCATCACCATGGCGCGCGCCGACGCGGCGATCGAGCGCAGCGACGTCTGCGCCGTGCCCGCCGCCGCGGTCGTCGGCGAAGCGATGACATCCCTGGTGCTGGCCGACGCGCTGCTCGAACGTTTCGGCGCCGATTCGGTCGCGGCCATCGAGCGCGCCGTCCGCGAGACGGACGCCGCCCTCCGGGCCCGCTTCACGGCGCGGGACTGAGCGCGATCCGAGTGCCCCTTTCGTTCATGCCATGATTCGTCCGATTCTCAGATACGGCGATCGGCTGCTGCATCAGCCGGCCGCCGAGGTGACTGCCTTCGACGCCGACCTCCACCGCTTGATCGACGACATGATCGAAACGATGTACGCGGCGCCGGGCATCGGATTGGCGGCCACACAGGTTGGCGTCCCCCTGCGCGTCATCGTCATCGACCTTTCGGTGGGACAGAGCGCCGGCGAACTGATCGAGATGGTGAACCCACAGTTCATCGAGCGGAGCGGTGAACAGCTGGAAGAAGAGGGCTGCCTCAGCGCTCCGGGGTTCAACGCCACCGTCCTCCGCCCCGCGCACGTGGTCGTACAGGGACAGGACCGGGACGGCGCCGAGGTGACGCGGGAGGGTACTGGACTGCTCGCGCGAGCGTTTCAGCACGAGCTCGACCATCTCGATGGCACGGTCTTCATCGATCGACTGCGCGGGATCAAGCGCGATCTGATCGTGCGGAAGATCCACAAGCTGAAGAAGACAGGCAAGTGGTGACCGACGCGCCGGCGCTGCGGATCGTCTACTTCGGCACCCCGGCATTCGCCGTGCCCTCGCTTCAGGCGCTCATCGACTCGCGCCATCCCGTCGTTGGAATCGTCTCGCAGCCGGATCGCCCGCGCGGACGCGGACATCAGCTCCAGCCGACGCCGACGAGGGCCGTCGCCCAGTCGCACGGCGTCCCTGTCCTGCAACCCACCCGCATTCGAGAAGAGTCGTTCCTCTCGGCCGTACGTGCGCTCGCGCCCGATCTGGGAGTGGTGGCGGCCTTCGGCCGGATTCTTCCGGACGCGCTGCTCGCGATCCCGCGCTTGGGCATGATCAACGTCCACGCGTCGCTGCTGCCCCGCTATCGAGGGGCCGCGCCGATCCAGCGTGCCGTGCTGGCGGGCGATGACGAGACCGGCGTCACGATCATGCGCGTCGTCTCCGAACTCGACGCCGGCCCCACGTTCGCGAGCCGGCGGATGCCGATCCCGCCAGACGCGACGAGCGGCGAGGTCGAGGCGGCCCTCGCGACGCTCGGCGCTCCGTTGCTGCTCGACGTGGTCGAGGCCATTGCCGCCGGACGGGCGCAGGAGACGCCGCAGGATCATGGGGCGGCCACGTATGCGCCCAAAGTCATCAAAGCGGAGGGGACGATCGACTGGGCGCAGCCGGCGCGGCGCATTCACGATCAGGTACGCGGCCTTCAGCCGTGGCCGCTCGCATCGACGGTGTTGCGGGACGTCCGCTACGTGATTCGGCGCACACGCGTTGCCTCGGACGCCGGGGGACCCGGAGCGCCCGGCGCGATCATCGACGCCGAGGGGGACCGGTTGATCGTCGCCTGCGGCGGTTCCACGACGATCGCGATTCACGAGATTCAGCCGGAGGGACGTCGCACGATGACGGTCCGCGAGTTCCTGTCTGGCCGGCGCATTCCGCCCGGCAGCCGCTTCGGCGCATGATCGCGCCGGCGCGGCGGGCGGCGTTCGACACGCTGCGCGCCGTCGAATCGCGCCGGACGGATCTCCCGTCGGCGCTCGCACGCGCACGCGCGCCCCTCCACGACGAGCGCGACCGCGCCCTGGCCGGGGAGATTGCGACCGGCACCCTGCGCTGGCAGGGAGCGTTCGATCACGTCATCGAGCAGTTCGCCAGGCGCGCCCCGTCGCGGCTGGATCCCGACGTGCTGATCATCCTGCGCATGGGCATGTTTCAGCTGCTCCACCTGGCGCGCGTCCCCGCGTCGGCCGTGGTGGACGACGCGGTGGACATGACGCGCGCGGCGGGCAAACGCAGCGCGGCCGGCTTCGTCAATGCCATCCTCAGACGGGTCTCGCGGGAACGGGACCACCTGCCGCTGCCAGCCGCGGAAGAACACGGAAAAACAGCCACAGAAAAACACGGAAAACCAGCCACAGAAAAACACGGAAAAACACAGACTGTAAGAGACAGAACAACGGCCACAGAAAAACACGAGAAAACACAGACTGTAAGAGACAGAACAACGGCGACAGAAGAACACAGAAAAACACAGAATGTTGACCGCACGGCGGCGATCGATTACCTGTCCATCACGCTGTCGCATCCGGCGTGGCTCGTTGCTCGCTGGCTCGATCGCTACGGCTTCGAAGCGGCAGAGGCATGGGCGTGGTTCAACAACGCGCCTGCTCCGCTGACGCTGCGGGCGAACACGCTCCGCACGTCGCGCGACGATCTCGCATCCGCGCTTGCCGAGCGGGATGTAGAGACGGCGCCCGCGCGGTTCGCGCCGGACGCGCTGATCGTACGCGGCGGCAACCCGCTGCTCACGGATCTCGCGCATACGGGATTGTTCGTCGTGCAGGATGAAGCGTCGCAGCTCGTCGGCGCATTCGTGTCGCCATCCCCTGGCGATCGCGTGTTCGACGTGTGCGCCTCACCTGGAGGGAAATCGACGCAGATGGCGGCGGCCATGCGGGACGAGGGACTCATCGTCGCGGCCGACGTCCGCGGACGCCGGGTGGATCTGCTGGCGCGCACGGTGCGCGAGTCCGGCGCGACGTCGATCCGCGTCGTTCAGGCGGATGCGGCGGGTCCGCTGCCCTTCGATGCGATCTTCGACCTCGTCCTCGTCGATGCGCCCTGCTCGGGGCTGGGCACGATCCGGCGCGATCCCGAGATCCGCTGGCGGCGGCACGCGTCCGACCTGGCGGCGCTCGCGGCGGCACAACTGAACATCCTCACGCACGCGGCGGCGTGCGTGCGCCCAGGCGGACGGCTGATCTACGCGACCTGCTCGAGCGAGCCCGAGGAAAACGACGAGGTCGTCGCCGCGTTTCTCGCCCGCACGCCAGCGTTCCACCGCGCGGCGCGGACGCCGTTCGACGATGAGCCCGTGCTCGATGGACTGCTGGACGAGGCCCGTCAGCTGCGAACCCTGCCGCATCGCGACGGTCTGGAAGCCTTCTTCGCGGTCGCGCTGGTGGCCGGCGCCGGACCTGCGATAAACTCGTGAATTCATGGCGTTATCGACGCGTGTCTGGGGGGCCGGCAAGCTTCTGCTCCTTGGCGGCGCCCTGCTTCTCACCTACCTGCTGTTCTTTGCGGCCGCCATGCGCCTGGCGCTGAGCTCGCGCGACGTCCTCGTCCCCTCGCTCACGGGCAAGACCGTCAACGACGCCAGCACGCTCCTCGCGCGCACCGGTCTCAACCTGAAGGTGGAGGAGAACCGCCGCATCGATCCGAAAATGCCCGCCGGTCAGATCCTCGAGCAGGATCCTGCCGCGGGCAGCCGGACGCGCCGCGAGCGAAGCGTGAAGGTCTGGATCAGCGCCGGGCCGCGCTCGCTCACCGTGCCCGCCCTGATTGGGGAATCTGAGCGCGCCGCGCAACTGCGCGTCGTCCAGGACGGACTGCAGCTCGCCGAAGCGGCGGAAATCCGATCGTCAGACTATCCGGTCGCGACGATCATCAGCCAGGAGCCGCCCGCGAAGACCACCAGCCCGGAAGTGAGCGTGCTCGTCAATCGCGGCGAGAGCGGCGCCACGTACGTGATGCCCGATCTGATCGGCGTGAACGGCGACCGCGCCGCCGATCTGCTGCGCAACCGGGGCTTCCGCGTGTCGGTCGTCGGCGATCACCCCTACCCTGGCGTGCCCGCCGGCATCGTGCTGCGGCAGCGCCCGCAGGGCGGCTTCCAGGTTGCCCCCGGCGATCCGATTTCGCTCGAGGTGAGCCGATGAACGAACGCGTGTGGATTGCGCCGTCGCTGCTCGCGGCGGACTTCGCGGCGCTGGGCGACGCCATCCGCGCGGCCGAACGCGGCGGCGCGGATCTGATCCACGTCGACATCATGGACGGCCACTTCGTCCCGAACCTGACGATGGGTCCGCCGGTGGTGCGATCGATTCGGCGCGTCGCAACGGTGCCGCTCGACGTGCACCTGATGATCGAGGATCCGGACCGCTACATCGAAGCGTTCGCCGAGGCGGGCGCGAACCAGATCACGGTTCACGTCGAGGTGCTGCCGCACCTCCACCGCACGCTCCAGTTCATTCACAGCCTGGGACTGCGGGCCGGCGTCGCGCTCAACCCGTCGACGCCGGTCGTCGCGATCGAAGAGGTCGCCGGCGATCTCGACTACGTGCTCGTGATGACGGTCAATCCCGGCTTCGGCGGCCAGACTTTCATCCCGCGTTCGACGTCTAAGATCCGGGCGGTGCGGGCGCTGCTGGACGGCGAAGGCAGCCGTGCCGCGATCGAGGTCGACGGCGGCATCGATCCCGTGACGGCGCCGCAGGTCGTCGCCGCCGGAGCGAATATCCTCGTGGCCGGCCATTCGATCTTCAGCCACGCCGATCCGGCGGCCGCGGTCCGCGACCTGCGCGCGGCGGCGATCGCGGCGGCGCGCGCCTGATGCCCTCCTCCGTCTCGACCCTCCGCGTCCGCTACGCCGAGACAGATAAGATGGGGGTGGTCTACTACGCGAACTATCTGGTCTGGTTCGAGGTCGGCCGGACGGATCTGCTGCGGTCGCTCGGCTGGACGTATCGTGAAATGGAAGCGGAGGGGATCTCGCTGCCGGTGATCGAGGCCCACTGCGAATATCGCCGTGCCGCGCGCTATGACGAGGAGATTGACGTGAGAACGGTCGGGCGCCTGCTCTCCCCCGTGCGGGTGGAGTTTCAGTACGAGATCGTCCGCCACGGCGAGGAGATCGTCGCCGCCTGCGGGCGGACCGTGCACGCCGCCATCGGCCCGGACGGCCGCCCATGCCGTCTGCCCGAACGGGTCCGGGGAGCGTTCGCATGAACGCGCTCGTCACGGGGGCTGCCGGGTTCATCGGGTCGCATCTGTCGACGGCCCTGCTCGACCAGGGGGCGACGGTCCACGGCATCGACTGCTTCACCGACTATTACCCGCGGTGGATCAAGGAAGCGAACCTCGCCGTCAATTCGGGCCGCGACGGATTCCGGTTCACCGAGACCCGCATCCAGGAGGCGGATCTCCCGGCGCTGCTCGACGGCGTGACGCACGTATTTCACCTCGCCGCGCAGGCCGGCGTCCGCAAGAGCTGGGGACGCGACTTCCGCACGTATACGGACAACAACGTCGACGCATCGCAGATGCTGCTCGAAGCCTGCGTCGGCCGTCCGCTCGAACGGTTCGTATACGCGTCGAGTTCGTCGGTGTATGGCGATCGTGCCGAGATCCCGATGACCGAAGAGGCGCTGCCGCAGCCGGTGTCGCCGTACGGCGTGACGAAGCTGTCGGCCGAGCAGCTCTGCTACCTCTATTACGCGAACTTTCAGGTCCCGACGACGTCGCTGCGGTACTTCACCGTGTACGGCCCGCGTCAGCGTCCGGACATGGCGGTCCACCGGTTCCTGCGCGCCGTGCTGCGCGATGAAGAGATCACGCTGTATGGCGACGGCGCGCAGACGCGCGACTTCACGTTCGTCAGCGACGCCGTGGCGGCGACGGCGGCAGCCGGCACGCGCGGCCGGCCCGGGCAGGCGTACAACGTCGGCGGCGGTTCGCGCGTGTCGATGAACGACGTCATCGCGATCGTCGAACGCATTGCGGGACGCCCCGTTCGCATCCGGCGCGAGGCGGTTCAGAAAGGTGACATGCGCGACACGTTTGCCGATACGTCGCGCGCGCGGCGCGATCTCGGATTCGCGCCGAAGGTCTCGCTCGAGGAAGGAATTCAGGCGGAATATCGATGGTTGTCTTCGACGCCGGCACTGCTCGCATGATGCGGCTGCCGACTCTGTTCATCCGCATGGCGGCCGTCGCGGCGCTGGCGGCCTGCCTCGGGGCGTGCGCGTCAGGCGCGGCCAAGCCGCCGACCGGCACGCCCGAACCCGACAAGTTCCTGTTCGAGCGCGGCACGCAGGCGCTCAACGACAAACGCTGGCTCGTCGCCCGCGAGTACTTCCGGCAGCTCGTCGACACATATCCGCAAAGCGAATACCGCGCCGATGCAAAACTGGGCATTGGTGACACCTACCTCGGCGAAGGCACGGCGGAATCGTTCGTCCTCGCGATCAACGAATTCCGCGAATTTCTGAGCTTTTACCCCACGCACACGCGCGCCGACTACGCCCAGTACAAGCTCGGGATGGCGCACTACTACCAGATGCGCGGACCGGAGCGGGACCAGACGGAGACGAAGGAGGCGATCCGCGAACTGGAGACCTTCGTCGAGCGGTATCCGAACAGTTCGCTCATGCCTGAGGCCCAGAAATCGCTCAGGGAAGCGAAGGATCGCCTCGACGAGTCCGAGTATCAGGTCGGATTGTTCTATTACAGAGCACGGTGGTACCCGGGAGCGATCGACCGGTTCAAATCGCTTCTGGACCGAGATCCTGGTTTCACGAACCGCGATGCGGTGTACTATTATCTCGGCGAGTCGTACGTGAACGTCGGGCGACCCGCCGAAGGGCTCCCCTACTTCGATCGGCTGATCAAGGAATTCGAGGTCAGCGAGTATCTCGACGATGCGAAGAAGCGCGCCGCCGAGGTGAAAGCTTCGCTGGCCGCGAAATCAGGAGGAGTCCGCTAATGGTCAGGAAGTTCGTCCGGCTGCCGTTCTCGCTTGCCGCAGCGCTCGCGCTGCCCGTGGCCGCCGCCGCGCAGTCGCTGGCGGTGGGTCCTTCCGTTTCCAACTTCAGCGCCGATCTCGCGTGCGCTCCCGTCAGCATGATGGAGCCGCCGACGGCCCCGCTGCGGATCATCGCTTCCGAAGAGGCCGCGAAGTATCTCTACGGTCCGGGTGACGTGCTGATTGTCAACGCCGGCGCGAACCAGGGATTGAAGGCCGGCCAGCAGTACTTCGTCCGCCGCGTCGTCCACGACCGCGTGACCCCGGAAGTGCAGGGCTTCCGTCCCGTGAGCGTGCACACCGCGGGCTGGATCGTCATCCGGGACGTCCAGGCGAACACGGCGCGTGCCACGGTGACGCATGCGTGCGACGGCATGCTCGAAGGAGATTACCTGGAGCCGTTCGCGGCTCCGACCGTGCCCGAGCCGCTGCAGGCGGTCGGCGAGCCGGATTATGCGCATCCCGCGCGGTTCATCATGGGGGACGAGCGTCAGCAGTCGGCAGCTGCCGGATCGATGCTCGTACTCGATCGCGGACGCGACGCGGGGCTCGTGGCCGGCCAGCGGCTGGCGATCTTCCGCGACACGCTGGGTGGCGCCGGACCGGTCGTCGACGTCGGCGACGCCTACGTCGTGTCGCTGCGTCCGCACACCGCGCTCGTCCGCATCACCGCCGTGCGCGACGCCATTTACGTCGGCGATCTCGTCGCGCCCTACGCGGCCCGCTGACGCGCTTCGCTCGAGCGAGCGGCTAACGCCCGGCCGCCTTCCGGCCGGGCGCCGCCGCCGCATCCGGCCGCGACCCGCCAATCGGCGTCACCTTCGGATTGAGTACGTGATTGAACCGGCGGTAGTAATCCACGCCTGACACGATCGCCGTCGCCATCGCGACCCACAGCGCCACCTGCCCCACGACGAAGAACTGACGCAGGTGCTCGCGGCCGAGAATCAGCAGCAGGATCGCCGTCACCTCCGATGCCATCTTGACCTTTCCAAGCGGCGACGCGGCGATGACGACGCCGCGGGCGTGCGCGAGGCTGCGCAGCACCGTCACGGCCAGCTCACGGCCGAGAATGACCGCGACCATCCACGCCGGCGCGAGATCCATCTGCACGAGCGACACCAGCGCGGCGGTAATGAGCAGCTTGTCCGCGAGCGGATCCATGAGCTGGCCGAGGGTGGTGATCTGCTTGCGGCGCCGTGCGAGATAGCCGTCGAGCCAGTCGGTCAGCGACGCGATCCCGAAAATCGCGGCCCCGACGAGCTCCTTCCGCACGCCGAGAATCATCCGCCCTTCGAATTTGGTGAGGAGGACGACGACCAGAAGCGGCACGAGAAACAGGCGAACGGCCGTGAGCGAATTCGGCAGATTCATGCAGGTCAGCCCGATTCTACCGCTTGTCCCCGGGTTCCTCACTCGCCTATGATCGGCGGTTGACATGAAAGCGATTCTGCTCGCTGGCGGAAAGGGCACGCGGCTCCGGCCGTTGACCGTCCACACTCCGAAACCCATCGTGCCGATCTTCAATCGGCCGTTCCTGTATTACCAGCTCGATCTGCTGCGGCAGGTTCCCGAGATCGACGAGGTGATTCTGAGCCTCAACTATCAACCGCGCCGCATCGAGGAGGTGTTCGGGGAGCGCGACGACGTGGGGCTGCGGCTGCGATACGTGGTCGAGCCGATGCCGCTCGGCACCGCCGGCGCCGTGCGTTACGCCGGGGACGCGCTCCAGGAATCCGTCGTCGTTTTCAACGGCGACGTGCTGACGCAGGTGGACCTCGCGGCCGTCCTGAAGCTGCACCGCGAGCGGCGCGCCAAAGCGACGATCGTGCTGACGCCGGTCGAGAACCCGCGCGCGTACGGCCTCGTCGAGACGGAGACGGACGGGCGCGTCCGCCGGTTTCTCGAGAAGCCGGGCGAGGACGAGATCACGTGCAACACGATCAACGCGGGCATCTACGTGCTCGAGCCGGAGACGTTCGACCGGATCCCGAAGGACACGGCGTGGTCGATCGAGCGCAGCTATTTCCCGTCGCTGATCGAGCGGAACGAAACGTTCGTCGCCTACGTGTACGACGGATACTGGATCGATATCGGCACGCCGGCCAAGTATTTGCAGGTTCATCGTGACATCATGGACGGGCGCTACGCGGCGCCGCCGTTCGACGGCGCGTCGACGTCGATCGCGTGGGTCTCGCCAGACGCGCGCGTCGAAGCCGGCGTCGACCTGCACGGGCCGTGCTTCGTGGACGAAGGCGCCGTGCTGAAAGCCGGCGCCCGCGTGCTGCCCTACGCCGTCATCGGCCGCCAGACGCACGTCGACGAAGGCGCGACGGTCGACAGCTCCATCATCTGGCCCAACGGCTGGATCGGACCAGAGGCGGTGGTGCGCGGATCGATCCTCGGACGCAACTGCCACGTCGGCCGCAGCGCCGCGATCGAATCGGCCGTCGTGCTCGGCGACAAGACCGTCATCACGGATTTCAGCCGCTTATGACCATCAATCCTGCGATCTTCAAGGCGTACGACGTCCGCGGCCTCTATCCGTCCGAGGTGGACGAAGCGGCGGCGCGTGCCATCGGCGGCGCGTTCGTCGCGTACCTGGGCGCACGGCGGATTGCCGTCTCGCGCGACATGCGGGTCTCGTCGCCGTCGCTGGCCGCTGCGTTCATCGACGGGGCGCGCGCCCAGGGAGCCGACGTCGTCGACTACGGCATGATGGGCACCGACATGCTGTACTTCGCCGTCGCGCGCGATGAGCACGACGGCGGCGCCCAGATCACCGCGTCGCACAATCCGAAGCAGTACAACGGCATCAAGATGGTGCGGAAAGAGGCGTTTCCGCTCTCCGGCGATGCGGGCATCAACGACATCCGTGACATGATCGCGGCCGGGCAGGTGCCGCCGGCGGCGAAGACGCCCGGCGGGCTGTCCACGGCCAACGTGATCGACGACTACGTCGCGCACGTGCTGTCGTTCATCGATCCGTCGATCATCAAACCGTTCAACGTGGTGCTCGACGCCGGGAACGGCATTGCCGGCATAATCGCACCAAAGCTGTTCGCGAAGCTGCCCTGCCGCGTGACGCCGCTCTGCTTCGAAGTCGACGGCACGTTCCCGAATCACGAGGCCAACCCGCTCATCGAAGAGAATCGCCGCGACATCACCGAGGCCGTCATCCGGGAGAAGGCGGACATCGGCATCGCGTGGGATGGCGACGCCGACCGCTGTTTCTTCATCGACGGCGCCGGCGAGTTCATCGCCGGTGATTTCGTCACGGCCCTGCTCGCCGAGGCGTTTCTCATCCGGCATCCCGGCGCGAAGATCGTCTACGACGTCCGCGCCAGCTACGCGGTGAAGGACACCGCGGCGCGGTACGGTAGCGACGCGCTGATGAATCGCGTCGGCCACGCCTTCTTCAAGCGGCGCATGCGGGAGGAGAACGCGATCTTCGGCGGCGAAGTCACGGGCCACTACTACTTCCGCGACAACTTCTACGCCGACAACGGCTTCATTCCGGCGCTGCTGATTCTCGAGCTGATGTCGCGCAAGGAGATGACGCTTCGGGATCTGCTCGCGCCGCTGCGCGAGAAGTACTTCATCTCCGGGGAGATCAACACCCGCGTCAGCGACATGACCGCCGTCCAGCACAAGCTGGAAGGGCTCGCCGCGAAGTACCAAGCGGGACGCGTCTATACGCTCGACGGCGTGTCGGCCGAGTTCCCCGACTGGCACTTCAACGTCCGGCCGTCGAACACTGAACCGATGCTGCGCCTCAACCTCGAGGCCACCTCGGCGAATCTGATGGCCACGAAGCGCGACGAAGTGCTGGCGTACATCCGGTCCTGACAGATAGACCCCTTCGCAGGGAGCCGTCCTGGCACGCGCTGCCTCAATGTGCTACATTGTGCTACATGGACTCCCTGACTGCGCCCCATGCCCGGCCTGCGGGAAGGACCGGCCGGCGCGCCACCGTCGGTGTGCGTGAGCTGCGGCAGAACCTCTCCGTGCATCTCGAGCGCGTCAAGAATGGCGAGGCGCTCATCGTCACCGAGCATGGATCGGCGGTCGCGATTCTGCGTCCCCTGCCGACCCCATCCACCGCACTCGATCGGCTCGTCGCCGCGGGTCTGGCGACGCGGCCGTCCCGGTCGGTACGCGCCCTCCCCCGTCCGCTTCGGCTCCGGCTCCCGCGCTCCGCGTCCGACATGCTCGACGACGTGCGCGCGGAGCGCCTGTAGGTGGCCAACCTCGCCTACGTCGACTCGTCGGCACTGCTCAAGCTTGTCGTCCACGAACCCGAAACCTCAGCGCTCGAAGCCGACCTGCTCGAGCGCGACGGCCTCGTGACGTCCAGGCTCGCCGCCCTCGAGTGCCGGCGCGCAGCAACGCGTCTGGCGCGCACGCGCGTGCTTCAAACAGTGGACGAGGCGCTCGAGGCGATGTATCTGATCGCGGTGACGCCGGCGATTCTGGATCACGCAGCCGCGCTCGCCCCGCCGGCGCTGCGGTTGCTAGACGCGATTCACCTCGCGACGGCGCTCTCGCTGGACGACGACGATCTGGAGGTCGTCACATACGATGAGCGCCTGGCCGAGGCCGCGTCCGCGGCCGGGCTGCGGATTGTTCAGCCCGGACGCCGCGCACCCGCCCGCAGCCGATCTGCCCGATCGCGGACGTGACGCTTGAGGGCGCGTCCGTGCGCTATAATTCCGTCTTACCCACGTGAGCGTTCCGGCGCGTGTGCGGGCTTAGCATAGTGGTAATGCCCTGGCTTCCCAAGCCAGTTAGACGGGTTCGATCCCCGTAGCCCGCTTTTCTTAGTCCGGGGGCTTCGCCCCGCGGACCCCCTACACGCGCTCTCGCTCGGCGCTTCGTCGCCTCGCTCCGATCGCGTGGCTCGTTCGCTGCCGCTCACTCGCTCTTGATCAGTGCGGTTCGCACGCTCACCACATCTGCGCGTTCCTTTCAGTTAGGGTGTCCAACACGGAGTGAGCCGACAGTCGCGTAGGAGTGACCCCATGCGCTCGATTGCATTGGCAATGTCGTTCGTTGCCGGACTGGGCGTCGGCGTTGAGCAGGCGAACGCGACAGGGAGAGTGGTGCTCACTCTTCGCAGCCAGACGGTGTGGCAGCGTCAGGCCTGGTGCACGCTCACCGCCGAACTCGAGGACGAGCGAGGTGCTCTTAGCTATCGCTGCGGCGGTGGACGTGAACGTCGACGAACGCTGACACCATCGGAAACCACAAAGCTGCGCAGGTTGTATGAGGCAGCGAACCTGTTCGACGGAGGTCACATCGGCGCGGACCATACCGACAGCGATGTACCGTGCGCGCCGTTGCCTTGATCCTGACCGGCAATCCGACATTCGACAACGGACCGAGAAGGGCCCTCATCGACTGGCTCATGCGGGAACGGCGGGCCATGGGACAGTGAACGCGAGCGGCACGCACGAGAAGGGCTACCTCGTCACGCGGAACGCCGTCAGCGTCCGCTGCTCCTCCGTCCCGCGCTTCGTCGTCAGCTGCAGCAGGTAATCCCCCGCGCCGAGCGGCGCGAGGACGACGTCCGCGGTGAGCCAGCGCTGACCGCTCGCGTCGGCCCGTTCGCCCGTCGTCGCTGGAATCTGAAGCGTCGTCCCTTCGCGATCCAGCAGCACGGCGGACGCGATCTGCACGCCGGCGTCGACCGGCAACTCGGCGTGAAGGCGCTCGGTGCGCGAGAACTCGGGACGGCCCGCGGGCTGAACGCGATTACCCGTCGACGGTCCGCGCCGGAACAGGACGGGTCCGGTCGCGCCGTCCGCAGGCGCGTCAATCGCGATCGCGTCCATCATGCCTGACCCGGCTGCCCCGCGGAGACGAGCGCGGATGGAGATCTCGCCGTTTGGCGCGCCGTCGAGAGACACGGGCGAGAGGAATGATCGTTCCGCCGCGGTGAGCGTCGCCTGAGCGGTCCGGCTTCCGGCGCCGTTCGTGGACACCTCGATCGCGACGTCGCCTCCTTCCGCGAGCGGATCCGGTTCCCCTCCGGCCGGCCTGGGCACTTCGCCGGCAATCCAGACGACGGCGCCCGCGCCATGGCGAATTGCCGCAGCCTGCAGGCCGATGCGCCCCCGCGTGTCGAGCCGCGACAGGACGCCAACCGCGGCCTGGACGGCAGCTTTGGCGTCCGGCACCGGCGCCCCTGCCGCGGCCCTGGCGGCCGCCACTTCCTCCGCCGTCGCCGACCGATAGCCGTGCCGCGCGCGGACGCTGATCCCCGGACGCGTCACCTTCACGTCGATCGTGTGATAGCGCCCGTCCGCCTTCGCATTCGTCGAGTAGTACCCCAGCAGGTAGTAGGACGTGAGATCGTCGGCGAGCCGGCGCAGACCCTTTTCAAGATCGTTGCTGTCGAGGATGGCGACGCCATCCGTGTTGACGGCCAGCGTGCGCAGTGTCTCGAGGCGCCCGTGAAGGCTCTTGAGGTCGGCGTTCGGCGGCAGCGGCTGCGCGGGGCCGATAGGCGTGTCGAACACGGGCAATCCGCGCGGATCGATCGGATAGAAGCTGACGTTCGTGCGGTTGGCGTCCCCCATGATGTCGCGGAAATACCGCTCGTCGTCCATCATCGCCAGCCGCATGCGGTCGGCGTCGCAGCTGTATTTGGTCGCGCCGTAGGGATCGCGATCGTCGCTCGTCGTGAGCTTGCCCCCCTCGCCGACGAAGATCGTGTCGACGCCTGGAACGCCCTCCCGCTTCGCCTCGCCGGCTCGAAGACGCGTAACCGTCTCGTCGGGTTGGTACAGCGCCCAGCCTTCCGTCACGGCGAGGACCGCCTTGCGCTCGTCGCGGATGTCGCGGAGCTGGACGATCAGATCCCGCAGGCTGTCCATCACCATCTGTTCGCGCCGCCGGTCGATCATCTTCGCCGCGAGGTTCGACACGCCCGGCGTCGCGGTCTGCTCCCCTTTCGTGGGCGGGTAGCACTGCAGATACTGCAGCTCGCGATCGTCATAGTGCTCGCGGAAGCGCCGGCCCCAGATCCAGTTGTCGGTGAGGCCGCGCTGCAGGACCTCCGTCTTGCGCGCGAAGACGATATCGGACGCGCTCATCTCGGGGGTCATCACGGCGATCAGATCGTCGGGCCCGAGCGCGCGGTCCAGCAGATTGATGATCGGCCCGCGGATATCGTGCGACCCGTTGACGGACACGTGATACGTGTCGAGGAACAGCACGAACATGCGGTTGCGCGGGTTGCCGGCCATCTGGTTCCCGGCTTCCTGGTTGTCCGGCTCGATGCGCGCCGCCTGCGAGCCGGACGGACGGATGAGGACGTGCTCGAACGTCTCTACCCGCTGCGGCACACCGTCCTCGATCACCTGAAAATCCGCCGCCGTGAGATCGCGGACCGGTGCACCATCCTTCGTCGCGTACACGTCGACGCGGACGAAGTTGGCTTCGGTGCGGAACTGCGGCGGTGGCTGCGGTGGTTGGTTCGAAGTGGGGGCCTGCGCGGGGGAGGGCTGCTGCGCGTGCAGGCTCACGAAGAAACAGGCGCCGGCGACGGCAAACGGCAGAGCCCGCCGGAATCGACGACCCAGTGGAGTACGCAACACGGCCTCCTCGCGGCGGCAGGCTCCGCGAGTGTAGCACAGCGGGGCTGTCGCGTTTCCCGACGGGCGCGTTGGGAATCCGGCCGGTTCGCAGCGATCACGGGACCGGAACTGCACGCTTTTCCACGCTGCCGCCGTGGCGTTGTTCTTGCGTCCGGGCGGCCGATCCCCATCGAGGAGGCGACGTGGCGACACGGCTGAAGGACGAGTGGATTATCGAGCGCTGGCGTACTGACCCCCGCCCGGCGACGCTCGAATTCGGCGAATCGCTCTTCGGCGATCAAACGCCGCCGCTCTGGAAGGATCTGGCGATCGCGTCGATCATCGCGATCCTGCTCTGGGGTGCCGCGGCGATCGTGTTCGCGTGACGAGGGGATCAGGCAGTACGTTCGGCTTCGGCGCTGTCGCGCCAGCCCTGCGCGCGCAGGCGCTCGCCGTAAATGCGCGCCCAGTCGAGCGCCATCCACTCTTCCTCGAAGAGTTCACTCACGACGACGTCCCGATCGTGGAGGACGAAGATCTCCACCGGTTTGAGACCGGTGTACACCACACAGCGCACGTCAGTCGCCTTCCGACGCAGACACCACAACAGACGTGCGCCCGGCTGCGCGAGTAGGTACGGCACTCCTGACGGCCTCCTGCTGCTGACTCTTGGGGAGAGTGCAGTCTACGCCCGCGCCCCCTGCCGGCGTCAAGCTCGGCCGTGTCACACGGTTGAGTAAATCACGATCCCTTAGCGGTCGATAGGCTGGTGGAGGAGGGACTGTGTCTGCACGACGACTGCAGGAACAGGTTGCGGACATCCGCCGGCAGGAGCGCTCGCTCGACGCGCTGGCATCCCGCAGCGGTGTGCGCGTCAAGCTGCTCAATGCGATTGCCGATGGCCGATTCGAGGATCTCCCGACCGGTATTTACGGACGGGCCGCCATCCGAGGTGTTGCGCGGGCGCTGGCGCTGCCGGTCGAGGACATCGTCGCGGCCTGCGACCCGCTGCTCACAGCAGTTGATGATCCGATTGTCGGGCTCGCCCGCGTTCGCGGGCTGCGCGTCCCGGCCACGCGACGGATCGCCGCGCCGATCGCGGAGACCGCGCCGGCGGCGATCTGGCGTCTGGGAGCCGCAGCCACGATCGACGGACTGGTCGTCGCCGGACTTCTGCTCCTGGTCGTCGCAGCGACGGCCATCGTCCCCGACGCGCACCTTCACACGATGAGTGCCTCGGCCGCGCCCGCATTCACGGTATTCGCCGTGGCGCTCGCCGTCTGGTACTTCCTGCTGTTCGGGGGCGTGGCGGGCATGACGGCCGGCGCACTCGCCGCACGTCCCTTGGCGACCGGTTCGCCGGCGCTCGCATCGGATGCACGTGCGGTGATCGTGCGGGCCACGCACTGCGCGTGCCGCGATCTGCGATTTCTTCAGGTGCTCGGCGCATACACGGCGCGCGGCATCGCCGCCGCCCGCGACCGCCACCGCGAACCGCTGGGGATGCGCGTATAATCCCGCTGCTCAGCTCACAGGAGGATTCATGCGCGCGTCGTGTGTTCGGCTTGGTGTGTTCGTGCTGGCGGCATGGGGCGCGTCGGCGGCCGCGATGTCCGCCGCGGACGTGCTGACGCAGCTCGGCATCACCGCGGCGCAGGCCCAGGAAGCCGTCAAGCAGGCCGTGAGCAGCGGATGGTTCAACTACCGTGTCGCGCGCACCGCCTTCCTCGCCGCGCCGCCGGCGGTTCGGGCAGAGATGGCGGAAGGGATGATCGCCTGGGCGCGCACGTTCGCGTCCACCGCCGAGTTCAAGGCGGCCTATCAGCAGGCGCGCGAGCACCGCAAGCCGGCCGCGCCGTCATTCGAGGGGACGCCCGAACAGGAGTTCCAGCGGGAGCGCGAAAAGCAGCAGGCGGACATGGCCAGGAGCGCGGAAGAGATGAAGGCGACGCTCGCGCAGATGCCGCCGGATCAGCGCAAGCAGATCGAAGACGCCATGAAGACGTCGACGCAGATGATGGCGCAGCTCGACACGCCGGAGATGCGCAAGATGCAGGTCGACGGCATCCGGATGGCGCGCGCGCAACAGCAGCAGGACCACGACGCGGCGCTGGCTAAATGGCAGCAGGACTTCCCCGAGGACGTCAACGCGGTGGTGGCGCGCCGCCTGACATCGTTCCTGGAGCAGACGGCCGACGTCGCGTTCGACGCGAAGCTCACGCCCTGCGGCGACAAGAAATGCTTCGCGAACGCGCAGTACGAGAACAAGCCCGAGATCTGGAAGGTCGCCTACCGCGCCGGCAAGGAGCCGGTCACGCGCGCCCGCGCCGCCGCGCAGGCCTGGCTGTCGTCGCTGTCGAAATAGCGACGAATGAAAGAGAAAGAGCCCGTCCGGGGACGCCGGACAGGCTCGGAGAATTGGTCGGGATGACTGGATTCGAACCAGCGACCCCCTGACCCCCAGTCAGGTGCGCTACCAGGCTGCGCTACATCCCGTGTGGTGGTGGGCAGACCTGAAGGTCTGCGCTACATGTCTGCGCTACCGACGTTTCGCGACTTTGCGAGCGCTCTTCGCGGGAGGCGCGCTCTTCTTCGGCGCGCTCGATCGCTTCGGCGCCGGCGCGGCGAGCTGAAACTCCCCGGCATCCGCTCCTGGCTGACGCGCGAGCATCATCGCCAGCTCACGCAGCGTCTGCCGGACCTGCACGATCCGCTCGCGGACGTCACTCTTCAGCAGATCCTCGAGCGGCACGCCGTCCGACGCCGGCGGTCCCGCCTGCTCCTGCAGCCGTCGGCGCGCGCCGGCGAGCGTCAGCCCTTCGACGAACAGCAGCTGCTTGATCTGCAGCACGCGATCGAGATCCGCACGGCGGTACATGCGGGCGCCGCCCTGCGTTTTCGCGACGCCGAGGTCCGGAAACTCGGCTTCCCAGGACCGAAGCACGTAGGGCTGGACCTGCGCGATGTCGCAAACCTCGTTCTGCCGGAACAGCGACCGGTTCGGTATCTGGACCGTATCGGCTGACATCGGGTGCTGGCGACAGTATAACCCGCCTCCGCCGCTCCGCGGCTACGGCGTGGCAGGCATTTGCGGCTACGCCGCTACGACGAGTCAGCCACGCCCCGTCACCTCCGACCTCCGACCTCCAACATCCGACATCCACCATCCAACATCCGACATCCGACATCCGACATCCGACTTGCTACAATCCGGACGTGCCTGCGTGCCCCGGTTGCGCGGCCGACCTCCCTCTCACACTCGATCTCTGCCCGCATTGCTCCACGCCCCTGCCGTGGCACGCCGAGGAGACGCGCCTGGCGGTGCCCGCCGCGCCGCGCGCGGCATCGGTGACCTCCAGCAGCGGCTGGCTCTCGACCACCGACGCGCTCGATCAGGGACGCTTCCCCGCCGGCACCATGCTCGCCGCGCGCTATCGCGTCGTCGGGCGCCTCGGGCGCGGCGGCATGGGCGAGGTGTATCGCGCGGACGACCTGAAACTCGGGCAGCCGGTCGCGTTGAAGTTCCTGCCCGAATCGGTGGACCGGGATCCCGCGCGGCTCGCGCAGCTGCATGCCGAAGTGCGGACGGCCCGGCAGGTCTCGCACCCGAACGTGTGCCGCGTCTACGACATCGACGAGATCGACGGGCACGCGTTCCTGTCGATGGAGTACGTGGACGGCGAGGATCTCGCGTCGCTGCTGCGCCGCATCGGCCGCTTCTCGCAGGAACGCGCGCTGGAGCTCGCCCGGCAGATCTGCGCCGGGCTCGCCGCCGCTCACGATCGCGGCGTCGTCCATCGCGATTTGAAACCGGCGAACGTGATGCTGGACGGCGCGGGGCGGATCCGGATTACCGACTTCGGCCTTGCGGGATTGTCCGGTGAAGTCCTGCGTGCGGGGACGCCGGCATACATGGCCCCCGAACAACTCGCAGGGGGCGAGGTCACCGCGCGGAGCGACATCTACGCGCTCGGCCTCGTGCTGTACGAGCTGTTCACCGGGCAGCGTGCGAACCAGGGCCGCAACGTCGCGGAAGTCGCCGCGCAGCACGAGCACTCGACGATCACGCCTCCGTCGACGCTGGTGCGTGAACTCGATCCCGCGATCGAGCGGGCGATCTTCCGCTGCCTCGAACGGGACCCGGCGCGCCGGCCCGCCTCGGCGCTCGCCGTCGCCGCCGCGCTGCCCGGCGGTGATCCGCTGGCGGCAGCCCTCGCGGCCGGCGAGACGCCTTCCCCGGAGCTGCTCATCGCCGCCGGAGAAACCACCGCGATGCCGGTCGCGCGCGCCATCACGCTGGCACTCCTCGCATTCGCCGGCATCGGCGTGTTCGCGGTTCTCTCGGTCCGCGGGTCCATCCCCGCACTCGTGCCGCTCGGAAAGCCGCCGGCGGTCCTCATCGATCGCATCCAGCAGATGACCGCGGCGTTCGGCTACACGGATGCGCCCGCCGATACGGCGTCGGGCTTCACGATTCCACCCGATTACCCGCGGTGGCTGCGCGACCGGAGCCCGCAGCGGCGATGGTGGGACGCGCTGCGAACGACGAGGCCGCCCGCGCTGGTCTTCTGGTATCGCACCAGTCCGCGGCCGTTGATCCCGGACGATTCGTCCCGGGCGCTCGTCACCTCCGGCGACCCGGCGTTCGACGTGTCCGGGATGCGCACCGTGATCACCGATACCGACGGACGCCTCGTCGAGTTTCACGCGGTGCCGCCGCAGATGGATTCGTCGGGAGCCGGCGGAGCCCCGTCGTGGCAGGCGCTGTTCGATGCGGCCGGTCTGGACATGCGCACCTTTCACGCCGTCGCGCCGGAGTGGACGCCGCGGGCCTACGCCGATACGCGTCAGGCCTGGGAGGGACCGCTCGGCGCCGGCACGGACGTGACCGTACGCGTTGAAGCCGCGGCCTACAAGGGCCGGCCCACGTCGTTCTTCATCGTCGGCCCGTGGGCGCGGCCGAGCCGCATGCAGCCGCTGTCGCAAAGCCGCATCGAATTCGCCGCCGGCGTACTCAGCCTCTTCATGTGGATTGCCATGATGTCGGGCGCCGCGCTGCTCGCCCGACGCCACGTGCGGGCCGGGCGCGCCGACTGGCGCGGCGCGACGCGGCTGGCAACGGCGCTCTTCGCGGGCTTCATCGTCAGCTGGCTGGCGGTGGCGCACCACACAGCCATCCCCCAGGACGAACTGCAGCGATTCATCACGGCGCTGGGGCTGACCGCCTTCAACGCGGCGCAGGTCTGGGTGCTGTATGTGGCGATCGAACCGTACGCGCGCCGCTTCTGGCCGGACGGGCTGCTTGGATGGAGCCGTCTGATGTCAGGCCGCGTGCGCGACTCCCGCGTCGGACACGACCTGCTCCTCGGCGCGCTGCTCGGCGCCGCCCTCCTGCTGGCGGAACTCGGTCGCGCGATCGTGCCGCTGCTGTTCGGCGCCCGGCCGATGCTGCCGCCGTTCGGCGATCGTGTCGCCAGCCTCGGCCGCCTGGCCGCGCTGCCCGACAGCTGGATGCAGAGCCTCTACAACGGCCTTCAGAGCGCGCTGCTGATTGCGCTGCTGTTCGTCGTCATGCGGCTCATCGTGCGCCGATCCTGGCTCGCCGTCACGCTGGTCGTCGCGCTGCTGATGCTGTTGTCCAACAACGGGAGGTTCGTCAGCGGCGGATGGACAGACTTCATGTTTGGTTTGGCGGTCGTCGCGATCCTGAGCATCACAGTGTTTCGCTTCGGCCTGCTGACGCTCGCCGTGGCGATCTTCGTGGACGGCATCGTGAGCACGGTCCCTCTCTCGCCGTCGCCGAGCGCCTGGTGGGCGATGCCCGGCAATATTGCGCTGCTGATGGTTGCCGGGCTGATCGCGTTCGGCTTCTACGCCGCACGCACCGGTGAGCCGCTCTTCGGACGGGAAGTTTTCGACTGAGCGGGCGGCGCGCCGCTACTTCTCCCGCCGGCGGACGTGCACCCGGACGGGCGTCCCCATGAGGCCGAACGACTCCCGCAGCCGGTTGACCAGAAACCGCTCGTACGAGAAGTGGAAGCTCGTCGCGACGTTCGTGAAGAACACGAACGCCGGCGGAGCAACACCGGTCTGCGCGGCGTAGAGAATGCGCACCTCGCGCCGTCCCGGGCTGGCGGGTGGATGGACGGCGGTGATCGCCTGGACAAATCGATTCAGCTCGGCCGTCGGTATCCGCTTCTGCCGCGCCGCCGCCACGCGATCGATGGCCTCGAGCAGCTTCGGCGTCCGCTCGCCCGTTGACGCCGACAGGTGCAGAATCGACGCGTAGTCCAGGAACTTGAGCTGCCGCCGGACGTCTTCGTCGAACGTCTTCGAGAAATCGGCGCCGCGCCCCTTCACCAAATCCCATTTGTTGGCGGCGATGATGATCCCGCAGCCGGCCGCATCCGCCTCCCCGGCAATGGCGGCATCCTGATCCGTCGCCCCTTCGGTGGCGTCGATCACCAGCACCGCGACGTCGGCCTTCTCGATCGCCCGCCGCGCAACGACGACGCTGAGCGATTCGAGCTGTCCCGATCGCGCGACGCGTCCGGGGCGGCGGATGCCCGCGGTGTCCACGATGCGGAACGCGCGCTTGTGCCATTTCAGCAGCGCGTCCACCGTGTCGCGCGTCGTCCCCGGCACGTCGCTGACGATGGCTCGCTCTTCGCGGAGCAGCCGGTTCAGCAGCGACGACTTCCCCACGTTCGGTCGTCCGACGATGGCGACCTTGGTTTCCTCTTCGGTCTCGGCGAGCCGGCCGTCGCGGCGGGCCGGCAGCCGCCGGACGACTTCCTCGAGCATGTCGCCGACGCCGTCGCCATGCTCGGCCGCGATTTCGAAGACCGGCTCGAAGCCCATTTCGTAGAACTCGAGCGCGCGCCCGCGCGCCCGCCGGTCGTCCGTCTTGTTCACCGCCACGATCACCGGCGCCGTCGCCTGCCGTAGCGTGGCCGCGATCTCCTGATCCGCGGGCACGAGCCCGTCCCGGCCGTCGACGACGAACACGAGGACGTCCGCCGCGGCGATCGCGCGACGGCCATGCTCGAACACGCTCTCGTGCAGCGGGTCCGTGCTGGCGCCGAACATCCCGCCCGTATCCACGAGCGTGAACGCCGTCCCCTCCCAGTCGACCGGCTGCGCGATGACATCGCGCGTCGTCCCGGCGATCGACGTGACGATGGAGCGACGGGAACGGGTGACCCGATTGAAGAGGGTCGACTTGCCCACGTTGGGGCGGCCGACCAGCACGACCGTAGCGCCGGCTCCGGCGCGCTTCAGAGCCATCGCAAAACGTCACTTAGCCAAGGTATTGACAGCGTAAATATACGTAGATATGCTATTTAGACTTCCCGAGGAGCGGCTAAGCATGATCAAGGTTGACATCGTCAACGAGGTGTCGCGCGTCGCCGATATCACCAAGGTCAAGGCCGAGGTAGCCGTCGACGCCGTCTTCGAGGCGATGCGCCTGTCGATGCAGCGCGGCGAACGGATCGAGCTGCGGGGCTTCGGGGTCTTCCAGGTGAAGCCGCGCAAGCGCGGCATCGGCCGCAACCCGCGCACGGGCAAGGAGGTCCGCATCCCGCCCGGCCGTACGATCCGGTTCAAGCCCGGGAAGGACCTGCAGAACATCGGAGGCTGAGCCCCGAAGCGCCGCACGTTGTCCGACTTCCCCGCCCCCGTTCGACCCGACGACCTGTTCGTCCAGCCGCGCCGGCGGTTCCAGGCACGCTGGTGGGTCCATCTGCTTCTGTTCGTCCTCACAGTGGCGTCCACGACGCTGCTCGGCATCAATCATTATCTCGTGTTCGTGGAGGAGTTCGGCCGGAGATCGGTGACGCTGCCGATCTGGTCCGTCGTCCTGCAGGGGCTGATCTACAGCGGGACGATCCTGGGCATCCTCGGCGCGCACGAGATGGGACACTACGTGGCGTGCCGCTATTACGACATCGACGCCACGCCGCCGTATTTCCTGCCGTTCCCGTCGTTTGCGGGCACGCTGGGCGCGGTGATCAAGATCCGCGAGCCGTTCACCACGCGCACGGCGCTCTTTGACATCGGCATCGCGGGACCGATCGCCGGCTTCATCATGATCTTCCCCGCCCTGTTCATCGGGCTGCACTGGTCGACGGTCGCGCCCATGCCGCACGGCGAAGGATTCGCGCTCGGGGAGCCGCTGCTCCTGAAAGGGGCGATTCACCTCGCGTTCGGATCGATCCCCGACGGATTCACGCTGAACATCCATCCCATGGTGTTCGCCGCCTGGTTCGGCATGCTGGCCACGAGCTGGAACCTGCTGCCGTTCGGACAGCTCGATGGCGGCCACATCACGTACGCGACGCTCGGACGCGCATCGGAATCGATCTCGGTCGTGACCGTCGCGGGGGCCATCGTGATGACGTACATCTCCGTGAGCTGGCTGCTCATGACGCTGATGATGGTCGCGATGCTGTTCCTGCTGGGACGGCGCCACCCGCGCGTGATTTACGAACACGAACCGCTCGGTCCCGGCCGCCGCTGGCTGGCGGTATTCGCGGTGATCATGTTCGTCGTGTGCCTCATCCCGATTCCGATTTCGACGGCGACTTTTCCGTAGCGAGGGGCGAGGTTCGAGGGGCGAGGTTCGGGGTTCATAAGACGGTCATCGGATCGACGTCGACGATCGTTCGGCGCTGCAGGTCCGGGCGCGTGGCAAGGACGGCTTGTAGCGCTTTGCGCATCACGGTCCTGTGCGTCCCTTTCATGAAAATCTGCGCGCGATGCTCTCCCTTCAGGCGGCCCAACGGCGCGGGGGCGGGGCCGAGTACCTGATATCTCCGATCGCCGGTCGACGTGAGTGCCAGTGCAATCTGGCGCGCGTCATCGATCGCCCCGCCGGCGGTTCTGGCGCGAACGACGAGATTGATGAGCGCGACTGACGGCGGATAGCGCATCGCCCGACGGTAGTGCAGTTCGTCCTCGTAGAAGGCGACGTAGTCCTGGCGGCTTGCGTGGCGGATGCTGTAGTGGTTCGGATAGAGCGTCTGCACGATGGCTTCGCCCGCCACGTCGCCACGCCCCGCCCGGCCGGCCACCTGGGTCAGCAGCTGGAACGTCCGCTCCGCTGCCCGGAAATCCGCGAGCCCGAGGCCGACGTCCGCGCTGATCACGCCCACGAGCGTGACGCGCGGGAAATCGTGTCCTTTGGCAATCATCTGCGTGCCGACGAGCACGTCCAGGTCGCCGCGCGCGAATTGCGCCAGCAGACCGGCGATCGCGCCCCGCCGGCGGATCGTGTCGCGATCGACGCGTCCGACGCGCGCGTCCGGGAAGGCCGCCGCCAGCTCCGCCTCGACGCGCTCGGTGCCGAACCCCATCTGCTCGAGGTACGGCCCGGCGCATTGCGCGCACGCCTTCGGCACGGGACGCGAGTAATTGCAGTAGTGGCATCGCGCCCGGTTGGCCGCGCGGTGAACCGTGAGCGACACGCTGCAATTCGGACACTCCAGCGTGGATCCGCACTGACGGCAGAACACCGCGGTCGCGTAGCCGCGGCGATTCAGCAGGACGATGGCCTGTTCGCCGCGTCCGAGCCGCGCCGCAAGCGCCTCGCGCAGTGGACCGCTGAGCACGACATCTGGTCCTTCCGCCGCGTACTCCGCCCGCATGTCCACGATACGGACATCCGCCATCGGACGGTCGAGCACGCGCCGCTGCAGCGTGACGAGCGCATAGCGTCCGCCGCGCGCGTTCGTATAGCTCTCCATCGACGGCGTCGCCGAACCGAGGACGACGAGCGCGCCTTCCGCCCGCGCGCGGAACACCGCCACGTCGCGGCCGTGATAGCGCGGGCTTTCCTGCTGCTTGTACGATCCGTCGTGCTCCTCGTCGACGATGACGAGCCCCAGACGCGGCAGTGGCGCGAACACGGCGCTGCGGGTCCCGACGACAACGTCAACGTCGCCGCGGCGGATGCGCTGCCACTGATCGTGGCGCTCCCCTTCTGACAGCGCGCTGTGCTGAATCGCCACCCGATCTGCGAAGGCCGCGCGGAACGCGCCGGCAATGGCGGGCGTCAAAGCAATCTCCGGGACGAGTACGAGGACGCTGCGTCCGGCGTCGCGCACGCGGCGCGCGAGGCGCAGGTACAGCTCCGTCTTGCCGCTGCCGGTGACGCCGTGAAGAAGCGCCGCCTCGAACGTGCGCCGCTCCGCCAGCGTCGCGAGCCGTTCCAGGGCGTCGGCCTGTTCGGCCGTGAGATCCAGAGGAGCGGAGGCGGCCGCGAGCGTGGCAGTCTCGACGGGATCGCGCTCGATCCGGCGCCGTTCCACGCGCGCCAGGCCGGCGCGCACCAGGCCGGCGATCGATCCGGCGCCCACGCCATGCCCGACGAGTTCCGCTGCGGCGACCCCTTCGGGCGCCGCCCGCAGGAGCGCAAGCGCGTGGCGCTGCCGGCCGCCCAGCCTGATGGCGTTCGCGGCCTCTTCGTCGTGTCCCTGCGCGGTGGCATGGACGACGCGCACCGTGCGCGACGCGTCACCGGCCCCCTTCAGCGGCCGCATGATCTCGACGAGGCCATCGCGTTCGAGCGACACCAGCGCGGCGTGCACGCCTCGCGACCGCCGCGCGAGCGCCTCGACCGACTGCACCTTCCCGCCCGCCAGGCGCTCGAGCACGTCGCGCCGCATGCCGCGCTCGATCAGCAGCCGCGCCTCGCCGAGGTCGGTAATCCTCGCGCGGCGCTCGCTCTCGATCCACGCGCGCGGAGGCATCGCACTCGCGATCGCCTCCCCGACGCCGCACGCGTAGTACTCCGCAATCCACGCCGCCAGCGCAACGACCGACTCGGGGAGAAACGCCTCGGTGTCGATCACATCGACGATGTCGCGAACCGCTTCCAATGGTCCGTCCGCGGCCTCGTGCAGCGTGATCCCTTCGCGTGAGATCCGCCTTGGCTCCTTGGCTCCTTGGCGTGAGATCTCCTGGCGTGGCTCCATGGCTCCTTGGCGTGAGATCTCTTCGCGTGCGATCCGACTTGGCTCCTTGGCTCCTTGGCGTGAGCTCCCTTGGATTGGCTCCGTGGCTCCTTGGCGTGAGATCTCTTCGCGTGCGATCCGACTTGGCTCCTTGGCTCCTTGGCGTGAGCTCCCTTGGCGTGAGAT
>DASSOM010000210.1:0-18621 GCA_035700625.1 Vicinamibacterales bacterium | reverse complement strand
AACGGCCTGAAGTCGATCATCAGCGCGCTGGGGACGGAACAGTTCGCGCGGCTGCGGATTGGCGTGGGGCGCGGCGACGCGAGACGCGATCTCGCGGATCACGTGCTGGCGACGTTCGAGCCGGCCGAGCAGCGGACAATCGACGAGGCGGTCGGACGCGCCGCCGATGCGGTGGAGATGTTCGTCAGCGACGGCATCCTCGCCGTGATGAACGCGTTCAACAGGAAAGACGACAATCAGTTGTCTCCTTGAGACGACGGGAGCCGGCGACGCCGGCTTCGAACGTCTCCATCAGTCCAGAAGGAGAGTCATGAGTCAGACCAGACAGTACGAGCTCGTCTACATCGTGTCGCCCGAGACGGGCGACCAGGAGATCGCCGATCTGCACACGCAGATCGAGCAGATCGTCCAGCGCTTCAACGGCACCCTCGACAAGACCGAGAACTGGGGACGGCGCAAGCTGGCCTACGAGATCGGCCATCACCGCGAAGGCACCTACGTCGTCGAGACGATCAGCGGTCCCGGCGACCTGATGAAGGAAATCGACCGGCGCCTGCGCGTCATGGACGCCGTGATCCGGCACCTGATCGTGCGGGTCGACGAGGATCTGCGCGTCGCCGACCGGCGCCGCACGGATCGCAAGACGACGCAGGCGCGGCGCCGCGTGGCGCGGGGCCTGCCGCCGGAGCCCGAGGCGGGCGAGCGGCGCGACCAGGAGGACGAGGATCGGATCGAGAGCGCGGAGGCACAGCGATGACGGACGAAAAAGGACGCGGCCGCGGCGGGCGCGGCGGCGACAAGGGCAAGGGTGACGCGCCGCGGCGTGGGTTCTTCCGCCGGCGCCGCGTCTGCAAGTTCTGCGTCGACAAGATCGACTACATCAACTACAAGGACGTGCGGCTGCTCGCGCCGTTCATCCCGGAGCGGGGCAAGATTCAGCCGCGCCGGATTTCGGGCACGTGCGCGGCGCACCAGCGCAAGCTGCGCACCGCCATCGCGCGGGCGCGCCAGCTGGCGTTGATTCCGTACGTGACGGATTAGGTTCGGGGTTCAAGACAATGGAAGTCATCCTCAGAGAACACGTCGAGAATCTCGGGCGCCGGGGCGACATCGTCAAGGTCGCGCCGGGCTACGCGCGCAACTATCTGCTGCCGCACAAGCTCGCGCTGGCTGTCACCGACGCCAACAAGCGGCAGATCGAGCGCGAGAAGAAAATCGCCGAGGTGCGCGAGGCGGAAGAGCGCTCGCAGGCCGAGGCCGTCGCGCAGCGGATGGCGGAACTCGAGATCGAGATCGCGCGCCGCGTCGGCGAGCACGAAACGCTGTACGGGTCCGTGACGTCGGCCGACGTCGCCCATGCGCTCGAAGCGAAGGGATTCGAGGTCGATCGCCGGCGCATCCAGCTCGCCGAGCCGCTCAAGGCGCTGGGCGAGTTCACGATCCCGGTGAAGATTCACCGCGATGTGACGGCGCAGGTGAAGGTGAAGGTCGTGCCGCAGTAGAATCGTCCCCGCCGTGGCCGACGTCGCCGCTCCCGACCGCACCCTTCCCCACAACCTCGAGGCGGAGAAATCCGTCCTCGGGGCGATTCTGATCCGCAACGAGGCGTTCAACCACGCCGCGGAGCTGATCGACAGCCGCGACTTCTTCCGCGATGCGCACCGGCGCATCTTCGAAAAGATGATCGCGCTCAGCGAGCGCGGCGACGCGATCGATCTCGTCACGCTCAACGAGGAGCTGGCGCGCGCCGGCGAGCTCGAGGAGGTCGGCGGGCCGGCCTACATCGCGTCGCTCGCCGACGGCGTCCCGCGCTCCGCTAACGTCGAGCACTACGCCCGCATCGTCAAGGAAAAATCGACGCTGCGGACGCTGATCCATTCCGCCAACCGCATCCTGACCAGCGCCTACGAGGCCGAGCAGGACGCCGACCTCATCCTGGACGACGCGGAGAAGCGGATCTTCGAGATTGCCGAGGACCGGATCCGCGAAGGGTTCGTCCCGCTGCGCGACCTCGTGCAGAGCAGCTTCACGACGATCGAGAAGCTGCAGCAGCACAAGGGGCTCGTTACCGGCGTGCCGAGCGGCTTCATCGATCTCGACGAGATGACGTCGGGGCTGCAGCCGTCGGATCTCATCCTCGTCGCCGCGCGCCCGTCGATGGGAAAGACCAGCTTCGTCCTCAACATCGCGCAGCACGTCGGCATCCAGACCGACATGACCGTCGGCTTCTTCAGCCTCGAAATGTCGAAGGAGCAGCTGTTCATGCGGATGCTCACCTCGGAGGCGCGGATCGACGCGCACCGGTTCCGCAGCGGATACCTCAACGAGAAGGACTACGGACGGCTCTCGCACGCGCTCGGCACGCTGGCCGAGGCGCGCGTGTTCATCGACGACTCAGCGTCGATTGGCGTGCTCGAGATGCGCGCGAAGGCCCGGCGGCTCAAGGCGGAGCACGGCCTGAATTTGCTCATCATCGACTACATCCAGCTGATGCAGGGACGCGGCCGGTTCGAGAGCCGGCAGCAAGAGCTGTCGTCGATCTCGCGTTCCTTGAAGGGGCTCGCCAAGGAGCTGCAGGTGCCGATCATCGCGCTGTCGCAGCTCTCGCGCGCGCCGGAGACGCGCTCCGATCACCGCCCCCAGCTCTCGGACCTCCGCGAATCGGGCGCTCTCGAGCAGGACGCCGACCTCGTCATGTTCATCTACCGCGACGAGCAGTACCGCGACGCGGAGGGGAACCCGAACACCGAGTCGGAAGGGATCGCGGAGATCATCGTCGGCAAGCAGCGCAACGGCCCGACGGGGGTCGTCAAGCTGGCGTTCATCAAGGAACACACGCGGTTCGAGAACCTCGCCCAGGGAGTGGCGTGATCCGGCCGACATTCGCTCGTGTCGATCTCGCGGCCATCGAATCCAATCTCCGCGCGATCGCAGACCTCCTGTCCGCTCCTCGCTCCTCGAACCTCGCTCCTCGAACCTCCGACCTCGGTCCCCGCATCATCGCCGTCGTCAAAGCGAACGCGTACGGTCACGGGGCCAGCGACGTCGGGCTTGCGCTCGAGCGCGCGGGCGCGGCGATGCTCGCGTGCGCCGACATCGAGGAGGGCCTCACGCTGCGCCGGGCCGGCGTGCGGATCCCGATTCTCGTATTCGGCGCGCTCGGCGTGAGCGACCTCGACGGCGTCTTCGAGCACGATCTCACGCCGACGATCTCGACGCCGTCCGCCGCGCGCGCACTGCAGGATGCGGCCCGCCTTCGCCGCTCCGCGGCTTCGGCGGGGCAGGCGCGCCTTCACTGCCACCTCAAGATCGACACCGGTATGAACCGGCTCGGGTTCCGCCACGACAATCTCGCGCGCACGCTGCCGGCGATCGCGGCGAGCCCGAACCTGGCCATCGACGCGGTCTACACGCACTTCGCGACCGCGGACGATCCCGAAAGCGAAGCGTTCAACGATCAGCGCGAGCGCTTCGAGCGCGCGTGCGCGAGCCTGCCCTCGATCGGGTTGACGCCGCCGATGCGCCACGCGGCCAACAGCGCCGCGCTGCTGCGCGATCAGCGCGTCTGGTACGACTTCGTCCGGCCGGGCCTGCTGCTGTACGGCATCGTTCCGCCGCCGCTCGCGTCCACGCTGCCGCTGCGACCTGCCCTGTCACTCCACAGTCGTATCGTGCACGTGAAGGGGGTACGCGCCGGCGAAGGCACCGGCTACGGCCTGACGACGACGTTTGATCGTCCGGCGACAATCGCGATCGTCCCGGCCGGCTACGCCGACGGACTCGATCGCCGCCTCGCCGGGCGCGGCCACATGCTCGTCCGCGGCCGCCGCGTGCCAATCGTCGGCAGCGTGTGCATGGATATGACGACGATCGACGTCACCGGCATGGACGTCTCGCCGGGCGACGAGGTCGTCATCGTCGGCGACCAGGGAGACGAATCGATCGGCATGCGCGAAATCGCCGCCGCCATCGGCACGATCCCCTACGAGCTGCTCTGCAGAGTCGGTACAAGGATTGAACGGGTGTATCAGTGAGAAGCTACCAGCCTTCAGCTGCCAGCTTCCAGCTTTTAAAGGAGGACATTCCTCCTTATAAGCTGGCGGCTGGAGGCTGGAAGCTGGAAGCTGATTTTCTATGAAGTCCAAGCCTGTGTTCGTGTGCCAGGAGTGCGGTGCGCAGTCGCCGAAGTGGCTGGGGCGGTGTGCCGACTGCGGGGCGTGGAACTCGCTCGTCGAAGAGCGGCCCGTGCCGGCGGTTGCCGGGGCTGGAGCGGCGGCAGGGGAGTCCAGGTACGCACTTTCTGCCAACTCCGGGCCGCGGTTGTACGCAGAAATTGACACGGTCGTCGCCGAGCGGATCACGACGGGTATCGGCGAGTTCGATCGGGTCCTTGGGGGCGGCGTCGTTCCGGGGTCGCTCGTGCTGATCGGCGGTGAGCCGGGAATCGGCAAGTCCACGCTGCTGCTGCAGGCGGCCGCGCATTTCGCGAAGGCGATCGGGCCCGTACTCTACAGCTCGGGCGAAGAATCCGAGCACCAGATCAAGTCGCGCGGCGAGCGGCTCGGCGTCGAGGCGGCGCCGTTGTACCTGCTGGCGGAAACGTGCCTCGAGCGCATCCTCGAGGAGATCGCGCGCCTGCGTCCCGCCTTCGTGATCGTCGATTCGGTGCAGACCGTCTTCTCGCTGAAGTTCCAGTCGGCGCCCGGCAGCATCGGGCAGGTGCGCGAGGCGGCGACGCAGCTGCTCTTCGCGGCGAAGGGGCAGAACATCCCGACGTTCCTCGTTGGCCATGTCACGAAGGACGGCAGCCTCGCCGGGCCGAAGGTGCTCGAGCACATTGTCGACACGGTCCTCTACTTCGAAGGGGAGAAGCACCACTCGCACCGCGTGGTCCGCGCGGTGAAGAACCGGTTCGGCGCGGTGAGCGAGCTGGGCGTGTTCGAGATGACGGGGCACGGGTTGAAGGCGGTTCCGAATCCGTCGGAGATGTTCCTCGCGGAGCGTCCTGCAGGCGTGCCGGGTTCTGCGGTGCTGGCCTGCATTGAAGGATCGCGGCCGCTGCTCGTGGAGGTGCAGGCGCTCGTGAGCGCGGGCAGCTACGGCAACGCGCGGCGGACGGCGAGCGGCCTCGATCACAACCGGCTCTCCCTGCTGCTCGCGGTCCTCGAGAAGCGCGCGGGGCTGAATCTGTCCGGCGAGGACGTCTTCGTCAACGTCGCCGGCGGTCTCTCGATCGATGAGCCGGCCGCAGATCTCGCCATCGTCGCAGCCGTTGCGTCGAGTCTGCGGAACCGCGCGATTCGTCAAGGCACCGCCGTCTTCGGCGAAGTCGGCCTGGCGGGTGAAGTGCGCGGCACGAGCCAGGCCGGCCTGCGCGTCCGCGAGGCGGCGCAGATGGGCTTCACGCGCTGCGTCGTTCCCGCCTCGAACGTCGCGCCGGACGAGGCGCCTCCGGGTTGCGAGCTGGTCGAGGTTCGCACCGTCGGCGAAGCGCTCGAGCAGCTGATGGAGTGGTGACCGCGCGCTGACCGCGCGGCACTTTCAGGATCTGTCGCCACGCGGCCGCTGAAGCCGTGAGGAGGCCCAACCGGGCAGGAACGAGAGCCGCAGGACCTGCTCGCGATGACGCTCCTCCTGCAGGTTGCGATCGCGCGCCTTCAGCAGGTCGAACTGCGTGATCAGACCGCGAAGCACGTCAGGTTCGCGGCGCTCGACGACCGGCATGACGCCGATGCGGTGCAGCGACATGCGTTCCGCCACCTCCCGGAGCGACTCGTCCGGGAAGGCCGTGACGACGTCGCGCCGCGTGAGATCGTCGATGACGGCGCCGTCCGGCGCCTCGGCGGCGCGCTCCATGACGTCCTGCCACGGCACGACGCCCAGCATGCGGCCGTCCCGCATCACCGGCAGCAGACGCTGACGCCGGCGCTCGGGGTACGCGCGCAGCGTCGCCCGCGCGTCCGCGAGCGAGTGCCCGGACTCGATCGTCAGCACGTCGTTGTCCATCACTTCGCGGACGAACAGCACGTCCATCGGATCGACGGCGTACTCGCGCAGCACGTGGAAGCCGCGCCGCGCGACCTTCTCGGTGAGGATCGATCGGCGCAGGATCAGCACGCTGATGAGGTGCGCGATGATCGTCGTGAAGAGCAGCGGCAGGAACAGATCCACCTGGTGCGTCAGCTCGACGGCGAAGATGATGGCGGTGAACGGCGAGCGCGTGACGCCGGCGAGCGCGCCCGACATGCCGAGCAGCGCCCAGTCCGCCGGCGTGCCGCCGGGCAGGACCTGCCCGAGCAGGCCGCCAATTGCCGCGCCCATGATGAGCAGCGGCGCGAGGATGCCGCCGCTCGTCCCCGATCCCAGACCGATCGCCCAGATCACGAGCTTGACGATGAACACGCTGGCGAGCGCCGTGGCGGTGAGCGAGCCGGCCAGCTCGTCGGCAATCGTGTCGTAGCCGACGCCGAGCGCGCGCGGCTCGATGAGTCCACCGATGCCGATGACGATGCCGCCGATCGCCGGCCACCACGCCCAGTGGATCGGCAGCTTCTTGAACGCGTCCTCCGCGCCGTAGACCGCCTTCGTCAGCACCCAGGCCGCGATGCCGCTGGCCGCGCCGACGATGATGGCGTCGACCAGGCCGGTCGATCCCAGCATGGGGCTGAGCGTGATCGGAAAGAGCGGTTCCGTCTTCATCCAGCCCTGGAGGACGAACCAGTGCCGCAGCGCATCCGCGGTGCCGCTCGCGAGCCCGATGAGGACCATCGATCGCGGCTTCCATTCGAAGGCGAGCAGCTCGATGCCGAGCAGCACGGCGGCGACCGGTGTGCCAAAGATGCCGCTCATGCCGGCTGCGGCGCCGGACACGAGGAGACAGCGCCGTTCGATGGCGCTCAGATGCAGGAACTGTGCGGCGACCGATCCGAGCGCGCCGCCCGTGAGAATGATTGGCCCTTCCGCGCCGAACGGCCCGCCCGTGCCGATGCTGATCGCGCTGGAGAGCGGCTTGAGCACGGTCAGCCGCGGCTCGACCTTGCTCCCGCCGACGAGGATCGTTTCCATCGCCTCGGGGATGCCGTGTCCCCGGATGCGCTCCGACCCGTACTTCGCCATCAACCCGACGATGAGCCCGCCGGCGATCGGGATGAGCACGGCGATCCAGCCGAGCACGTTGGCGCGCGGCGATCGCAGGTGGAAATCGACTTCACCGAAGTAGAGCGCGTTCGTGATGAAGGCGATGAGCCAGACGAGCACCAGCGCCACCACCGCGCCGAGAAGTCCGACCAGGATCGTGAGCGGCACCAGCCGCAGGATGGCAGGGGTCGTCGTGAAATCGCCACGGCGCCGTTCGTCGCCTCCGCGCGCGCGGTAGTCCGGACCGATGACGGCGTCAGGCGGCGAGGGCGTTTGCATGAAGCAGCACGAAACCAGCGGGAACGCCCCGCGCGGGGTCCATTATGATCGGCGGGACGGACGCGTTCAAGGAGCCGTTCATGAGCCCCGACTCGCTTCGCGCCCAGGCCGCGGCGATCAAGTGGTATCACACCATCGATCTCGGCCACGGCGTCGTCACGAACGGCATCGACGATTCAGCGCTGCGGCTCGCGCGCCTGGATCTGCCGGCGTCGCTCGAAGGGCGCTCCGTCCTCGACATCGGCGCGTGGGATGGCTTCTTTTCGTTCGAAGCCGAGCGCCGCGGCGCGGCGCGCGTGCTGGCTACGGATTCGTTCTCCTGGCACGGCGGCGGGTGGGGCACCAAGGCGGGCTTCGAGCTGGCGCGGCAGGCGCTCGGATCGCGCGTGGAGGATCTCGATATCGACGTCATGGACCTGTCGCCCGAGCGCGTCGGCACCTTCGACGTCGTCTTCTTTCTGGGTGTCCTCTATCACGTGAAGCATCCGCTGCTCGCGCTCGAGCGCGTCGCGTCGGTGACGAAGGACCTGCTCGTGTTGGAAACCGTCGTCGACATGATCGGCATTCGCCGTCCTGCCGCGGCGTTCTATCCAAGGCGTGAGCTGAATAACGACCCGACGAACTGGTGGGGACCCAATCCCGCCGCCGTCCACGGCATGCTGCGATCGGTCGGATTCGCCGATGTGCGAACCGTCACAACGCTGCCTTCTGCTGCCTATCGCGCTGCCCGTGCCGTGGCGCATCGGGTCCGCCGGAAGAACCGCCTGAGCTGCGCCTATCGTCAGGATCGCGCAGTCTTTCACGCGCGGAAGGGCTGACGGGCCGATTCAATTACCTCGGGATCCGGAACTCCGAAGTATCATGGGCTCAGCCGCGCGGCTTCGGCCGTTGCGGCCCTTCATACCGGAGTCATACATGCCCTGGTTTCTCATCGCACGGCTGATCTTCATCGCCGTGGTTGCGTGGGCGGCAGCGCTCCTGCGGCCCTTTGCGGCGTCAGCCGCCATCGACGGCGCGATCGGCGCGCTGCTCGGCTTCGTCATCGTCCTCGTCGAAACCCGCCTCCGCGAGGCGGACGTCAGCGACCTGCTCGGCGCGCTGCTCGGCGGCGCCATCGGCCTCGGCCTTGCCAAGACGATCGGCGCGGCGCTCTTCTGGGCCGACAGCACCGATCACCGCGTCGCGTTCCTCCACAGCTTCATCCTGCTCGTGTTCCCGTACCTCGGCATCGTGATGGGGGCGCGCAAGGGGGAGTGGCTGCAGCCGCAGCGGATCGTCAGCCTGTTCCGCAACACCGGACCGGAGAAGCACTACCGCATCCTCGACACGAGCGTCATCATCGACGGCCGGATCGCGGACGTGTGCGAGACGGGCTTTCTCGACGGGACGCTCGTCATCCCGCAGTTCGTGCTGAAAGAGCTGCAGCTCGTCGCCGACTCGGCCGACTCGCTCAAGCGCAACCGCGGCCGCCGCGGCCTCGACATCCTGCAGAAGATTCAGAAGATGGCCGGCGTGGACGTGATGATCTCGGACATCGACTTCCCGGACGTCCGCGAGGTGGACCTGAAGCTGATCGAACTGGCGCGCTCGCTTCGCGGCAAGATCGTCACGAACGACTTCAACCTGAACAAGGTCGCGCAGCTCCGCGGCGTCGAGGTCCTGAACATCAACGAGCTGGCGAACGCGCTCAAGCCCGTCGTCCTGCCCGGCGAGTTCATGAAGGTCTTCATCCTCAAGGAAGGCAAGGAATACAACCAGGGCGTCGCGTATCTCGACGACGGGACGATGGTGGTCGTCGACAACGCACGGCGGATGATCGGCCGCAACATCGACGTGGTCGTCACGAGTGTCCTGCAGACGACGGCTGGGAAGATGATCTTCGGCCGGTTCATCGAGAACGCGCCGGCGCCGTCCGCCGTCGCCGCCGCGGGCGCGGCCGCAGTCGCCGCACCAGCAGCACAGCCACGCGCAGTGAAATAATCGTCAATCGGCATTGACCGTTCCTCCCTGGCACTGGTGGCGGACCGTCTTCTTCCTGATCCCCGCCATCAGCCTGTACACGATCGTCCTGGGTACGATCTCCATCGGGTCGACGCTGTTCGATCGCAGCGGCGATCTGGCGCACGGATGCGCGCGGCTGTGGGCGCGCCTGATCCTGAAGACCACTGGTGTACGCGTCACCGTGCGCGGCCTCGACGCGGTCACGCTGCCCCAGAGCTGCGTGTTTGCATCGAACCATCAGAGCATCTACGACATTCCGGTCGCGTTCGCGTCGCTGCCCGCGCAGGTGCGGATCGTCGCGAAGGCATCGCTCGGGCGCATTCCGTTTCTCGGCTGGCATCTGCAGCGGACGGGGCATCTGCTCGTCGACCGTTCGCGTCCCGGCGCCGGCGTGGTGAAGAAGATGGCGCGGATCGTGAGCGAGCGGCATTCGTTGATCGTGTTTCCCGAGGGGACGCGCAGCGTGGATGGCGCCGTGGGGCGCTTCAAGGGGGGACCGTTCGCGATTGCCGTGGAGGCCGGAATCCCTGTCGTGCCGATCAGCCTCGCGGGCACACGCCACGTCATGAAGAAGGGGCGGCTGATGGTGTGTCCCGGTGACGTCATCATGACCGTCCACGCGCCCATCGACACGCGCGGTGTGGCGCGCGACAACATTCGGGAGCTTGCCGAACGCGTCCGCGAGATCGTGCGGACGGGAGTCGATGAGCCGACAGCTGCTCCGTCAGGCCTAAAGGCCTGACCCACACCTCAGAAACAGGCTACCGACGCCGGCGACGGACGAGCGCCGGTATGGGCACCGAGCGCCGGAGATCCGCCAAAAGTTCGGCCGGCGGAATCCCGTACGATCGCGCCGCGTCGGCGATGGTTTCGAACCGGCTCATGTCGCAGCCGACGCACGCCATCCGGCGGCGAATGAAGACTTCGGCCGCGGAAGGATGGGCGTCGAGCAGCGCCGCGATCGTCGTGTCGAGGGTGAACACCACGACGACAGCATCGCGCAGGCCGGAGCCGCTGACGTTGCGCGCGCGCAATGAGAGGGCGAGCGCTGTGCTATGTTCGACTCGACCATGGCCCAGCGGGATCTTCCGGACGCCGCCGCGCTGTCGCGCGTCCCGCTTTTCACCGGCATCGACGAGCGGGCCCTCCGTCCCGTGCTGCAGGCCGCGCAATCCGTCACGCGTCCCGCCAGTGAGCGCTTCTTCCAGCAGGGAGACGCCGCCTCGTTCTTCTACGTGCTGACCCACGGCCGGGTGAAGATGACGCAGGTCACGCCGGAAGGGCATCAGGTGGTGCTGCGCCTCATCGGACCCGGCGATGCGTTCGGCGGCGTCGCCGCGTTCGGCGACCCGATCTATCCCGCCACCGCCGAAGCGATCGAACAGGCCACTGCGCTCAGCTGGGACGGCCAGACGATGCACCGGCTGCTGGAGAGCGATCCGCGCCTCGCCGTCAACGCACTCCGCGTCGTCGCCTCACGCCTGCACGATTTGCAGAACCGCTACCGCGAGCTGACGACCGAGCGGGTAGAGCGCCGCGTCGCCCGCACCATCCTCCGCCTCGCGCGCGAGAGCGGCCGCAAGGTGGACGCCGGCGTCCAGATCGACTTCCCGATCTCGCGCGAGGATCTCGCCGAGATGACGGGGACGACGATCTACACCGTCAGCCGGCTCGTCAGCGCCTGGGAAGAGCGCGGCCTCGTCGAAAGCGGCCGCCAGCGCATTGTCATTCGCAACCCGCACGGGCTCGTCCGGATCGCTGAAGATTTGTAGAGCGCTCGGCGCAGTCGGGCGCGCCCCCGCCGTCACATCCGACATCCGAAATCCGACATCCGACCTCATTGCGCCACCGCAACGACCCTTCTGCTCCCCTCCGCGATACTGCGGTCATCTCATATATCCGGAGCAGAACTCATGATTGCAGCCATCTTCCGAACCAACGTGGGCCGGCTTTTCGTGCTGGCCGCGCTGCTGCTCGTTCCGGCAGCGGCGATCCTCTTTGCCGAATTCCGTCCGCAGGGCGGCGGCGGCAGCAGCGCCGTCGCGTTCGCGCCGAACGTGCCGCCGCCCGTCGGGGGGCGTGCGCCCGGCCTCGTGCACGTCGAGCTGACGTCCACGGTGCAGGACGTCAGCATCTTCCCGGGTGTGCTCTACCGCGCGTGGACCATCAACGATCGCGTCCCCGGGCCGTTCATCCGCGCGCGCGTCGGAGACACGCTCGAGGTCGCGATCACGAACGCCGATCCCACGGGCATGCCGCACAACCTGGACTTCCACGCGGTGAGCGGACCGGGAGGCGGCGCGATGGTGACGACGGTCGTCGCCGGCGAACGCCGGACGGCGCAGTTCAAGCTGCTCTATCCGGGGCTCTTCATCTATCACTGCGGCGCGGCGCCCGTGATGGATCACGTCGCGAACGGCATGTATGGGCTGCTGCTCGTCGAGCCGGAAGGCGGCCTGCCGCCGGTCGATCGCGAGTACTACGTGCTGCAGAGCGAGTTCTACACGACCGAGCCGCAGCCGGGTAATCCGTTCGTGGAGTACTCGCACGAGGCGGGGCTTCGCGAGGAGCCGCGCTACATCGTGTTCAACGGCGGCGCGAAGATGACCGGCGACTATGCGCTGCGCGCGTCGGTCGGCGAAACCGTCCGCATCTTCTTCGGCAACGCCGGTCCGAACAAGATCTCGTCGTTCCACGTCGTCGGGGCGGTGTTCGAGAAGGTCTACCGCGAAGGGGATCTCGTGAGCCGTCCCGCGCGCGACATCCAGACGACGCTGGTGCCGGCCGGCGGCGCGGCGGTCGTCGAATTCACGCCGCAGGCGCCGGGGCCGTACACGATGCTCGACCACGCCATCTTCCGGATCGAGAAGGGGGCGATGGGGATGCTCCAGGTCGACGGCGCGGCGGTGGCGGGCGTTTACGAGGGGCAGGCGAGCAAGACGGGCATGGAGATGGCGCATCACTGACGCGTGTTGGAGGTCGGATGTTGGATGTCGGGGGTGACGGCCGGCCTCCGACATCCGGCGTCATCGTCCCGCAACCCGCAACCCGCAACCCGCAACCCGCAACCCGCAACCCGCAACCCGCAACCCGCGCGCCGTGCGGACGCGGGGCATCGGTCCGCGGCTCCCGCTCTCCGCGCGCAGGGCGGCGGCCGGTGTTCGGATCGCGTCTCCCGCTGAGCCGCGCGGAAAAACGGTCCTTCCGGCGCGGGCCTGACGGTGCGGTGTCGGCTGGGGTGTTCACCACGGCAGCCAGCGATTGGCGATCGACAGCCCGGGTTCCATTGGGATCGCGCAAAGACTGCGCCGACACCGACCGGAACGCCTTCAGGACCGTTTTACCCAGTGCCCCATGTCGCGCGTCTCAGAGGTCGACGCGATCCGAACACCAGCCGCCGCCCTGCGCCCCGCCCCTCGCCCCTCGCCCCTCGCCCCTCGACCCTCGACCCTCGACCCTCGACCCTCGACCCTCGACCCTCGACCCTCGAACCCCGCACCTCGCACCATGCATCCGCAACCCGCGTCCCGCGCCCCGCATCCCGCGCCCCGCTCCTCGAACCTCGCTCCTCGCCCCTAGCTCCTCGAACCTCGCTCCTCGCCCCTCGCTCCTCGCTCCTCGCTATAATCGACGTTCACCACCATGCGCGTGACCGCGATCATCGCGGCCGCCGGCGCCGGGCGGCGCCTCGGCGCCCACGTTCCGAAGCAGCTGCTCGATCTCGGCGGTCGATCCATCCTCGCGCGTGCCGTCGCGGCGTTCGACCGGCATCCAGACGTCACCGATCTCGTGATCGTGCTGCCGGGCGATCTCGTCGCGGACGGCGCGGCGCTGATTGGCGCCACCAGCCGTCCGCGCCGGTTCGTCGCGGGGGGCGCCACGCGCCAGGAGTCGGTCGCGAACGCCGTCGAAACGCTCGACGAGACGACCGACGTCGTGCTGGTGCACGACGCGGCGCGGCCGTTCGTCAGCGCCGAGGTGATCGCGCGGACGATTGCCGCGGCCGCGGCGCACGGCGCGGCGATTCCGGCGATCGAGGCCCGTGATACCGTGAAGCGCACGACCGGCGCGGCCGACGCGCGGATCGTGGCCGAAACGGTCGCGCGCGAGCAGGTCGTGTTCGCGCAGACGCCGCAGGGCTTCCGCCGCGCAATTCTCGCCAAAGCGGTCGCGCTCGGCCAATCGGGTGTCGAGGGCACGGACGAGGCGTCGCTCGCCGAGCGCGCCGGCTGCGCCGTACACCTCGTCCAGGGGGATCCCGCGAACGTGAAGATTACGACGGAGGACGATCTGGCTGAGGCACGGCGCCGTGTAGAGGCGGAGCGTGCGGGGCGCGTCGGCACCGGCTACGATTTGCACCGGCTCGTCGAAGGGCGTCCGTTGATCCTCGGGGGCGTCACGATCCCCTCCGAGCGCGGCGCGATGGGGCACTCCGACGCGGACGTCGTCTGCCACGCGGCGACCGATGCGATCCTCGGCGCGGCCGGACTCGGAGACATCGGCCGTCACTTTCCCGATACCGATCCCGCGTGGAAAGGCGCGTCGAGCCTCGCGCTGCTGGCGGAGGCGGCGAAGATGGTCCGCGAGCGGCACACGATCGAGAACGTGGACGTGACCGTCGTGCTCGAGCGGCCGAAGATCGGGGCGCACCTCGCGGCGATGCGCGCGGGCGTCGCGGGAGCGCTCGGGATCGACCCGGCGAGGGTCAGCATCAAGGGCAAAACGAACGAGGGGCTCGACGCGGTGGGCCGCGGCGAGGCGATTGCCGCGCACGCCGTCGCGATGTTGGGGGAGAAGTCGTGAGGGTCCGATTCGCGCCGAGTCCGACGGGGCAGCTGCACGTCGGCAACGCGCGCACGGCGCTGTTCAACTGGCTGCTCGCGCGCGGCCACGACGGCACGTCCATCCTGCGCATCGAGGATACCGACGTCGAGCGATCGACGCGCGAGTCGGAGGCGGCCATCCTGGAGGATCTCCGCTGGCTCGGTCTCGACTGGGACGAGGGGCCCGATGTCGGCGGTCCGTGCGGACCGTACCGGCAGTCCGAGCGCCTCCATCTGTACACGTCGTACGCCAACGAACTCCTGCAGGCCGGTCACGCGTACTACTGCTTCTGCTCGCCGCAGAAGCTCGAGGCGGATCGGAAGGCGATGCTCGCGGAGGGACGTCCGCCGCGCTACGCCGGGACGTGCCGGGCGCTCGCGCCCGAGGAGGTCCAGCAGCGGCTGGACGGGGGGGAGCGTCCCGTCATCCGCTTCCGCGTGCCGGAGCACATCGACGTCTCGTTCCAGGATCTCGTGCGCGGCGAGGTGACGTTCAGCACGGATGTCATCGGCGATCCCGTCCTCGTTCGCTCCGACGGCACGCCCGCGTACAACTTCGCCGTCGTGATCGACGATGCGCTGATGGAGATCACGCACGTGATCCGCGGCGAGGATCACATCTCGAACACGCCCCGCCAGATTCTGCTCTATCGCGCGCTCGGCTTCGGTCCGCCGCGCTTCGCGCATCTCGCGCTCGTCCTGGGGCCGGATCACACGCCGCTGTCGAAGCGGCACGGCGCGACGTCGGTCGCCGAGTTTCGCGCGCGCGGCTATCTTCCCGAGGCGCTCGTCAACTATCTGGCGCTCCTCGGCTGGTCGCCCGGCGGAGACGACGAGCTGCTGCCGATCGACGAGCTGGCACGCCGGTTCGCGATCGAGAACGTCGGGCACAGCGCGGGGGTTTTCGATCCCGAGAAACTCGCATGGGTGAACCGGCACTACATGAAGGTGGCGGCGCCGTCGCGGCTCGCCGCCGAGTCCGCGCGCTTTTTCGCCGCGCGCGGGTTTCTGCTCCGCCGGACGGATGCGGCGATCGACTACCTCGAGTCGCTGCTGCCGATGACCGTCGGATCCGTCGACCGCCTCGAGGAGATGCCGGAGCGTCTGGCGTTTCTGTTCCGGTTCGACGCCGCGGCGGCCGTCGACCGGCCGGACGTCCGCGCGGTGCTGGACGAGGAGGGGGCGCGCGACGTCATCGCGGCGCTGCCCGACGCGATCGATGCGCCGATGACCGATCGGGCGGCATTTCGCGCGATGGCCGCGCGCGTCAAGGAGCGGACCGGCCGGAAGGGACGTCCGCTGTTCCATCCCATCCGCGTGGCGCTCACGGGAGAAGCGGGCGGACCGGAACTGGATCTCGCCGTCCCGGCAATCGATCGCGGCGCGGCGCTGCTCGGCCACGCCGGGCTCGCGCCGATCACCGGCTCCCGCGACCGCGCGCGCCAGTTCGCCGCCGCCGTCGCGTCGCTGACGACGGAGCACCCGCACGCGTAGGAACCGAGGCGCGAGGAGCGAGGTTCGAGGAGCGCACCCAGCACCGCACCGAGCACCCATGATGGCCTTCGGCATCCACCCTGTGCTCCAGGCGCTCCGGGCGCGGCGCGTCACGCGTCTGCGCGTCGGCGCGCGTGCCGATCGGCGCATCGACGAGATCCTCTCGCTCGCGGCGGCGCAGCACGTGCCCGTGGAGCGCGTGGACGCGTCGGCGCTGGATCGCGCCGCGCGCGGCGGCGCGCATCAGGGGGTCGTCGCCGACGTCGAGTCGCCGCGCGAGCACACCGTCGAGTCGCTCGTCGCCGCCGCCGACGGCGCGCCGTTGATCGTGGTGCTCGACGGCGTCGAGGATCCGCACAACGCGGGAGCGATTCTCCGGACGGTGGATGCGGCGGGCGCCGACGGCCTCGTGCGTCAGGCGCGCCGCGCGGCGGCGCTCGATGGGATCGCCGCGAAAGCATCCGCGGGCGCGATCGCGTCGGTGCGGATCGCGACGGTCGTGAACGTCGCGCGCGCGATCGACGACCTGAAAGCGGCGGGCGTGTGGACGATCGGGCTGGCGGGAGATGCGGCGGAGGCGTACACCGACGTGGACTGGACGCAGCCGTCGGCCATCGTGCTGGGGGCGGAAGGGACCGGGCTGCGGCGGCTGGTCCGGGAGCGCTGCGATCGGCTCGTGCGGATCCCGATGCGGGGGGCCGTCGAGAGCCTGAATGTGTCCGTTGCCGCTGGCGTGGTATTATATGAGGCTGTCCGCCAGCGCATAAACGCCACCGACAACGGGAGTTAGCACCTCGACGGCAGCGCCGCTCGTCGGCCGCGCGCGACACGGACTTGGCCGGGCCCTTGCATTACCACTTCGGCCCATGCTATTAATACTCTTTTGTCTGGGCTGGCGTAGCTCAGTCTGGTAGAGCAGCTGATTTGTAATCAGCCGGTCGGGGGTTCAAATCCCTTCGCCAGCTCCATGTGCGAGTTCCGCGACGGGGCGCGGATTCGGCGGCGGGCGCGTGGGGCGGCAAGGGCGCACATCCTTTATCCAACACGTCGGCGAGGTAGCGAAGCGGTCAAACGCAGCAGACTGTAAATCTGTCGGCCCAGCGCCTTCGAAGGTTCGAGTCCTTCCCTCGCCACCAACCTTCGCTCGCTGCGCGAGCTACGGTTGGCAGGCCAGCGCTCGCTGCGCGAGCTGCGGTTGGCGCGCCAGCGGGCGTCACGCGAAGGTTGTCACGCCGGAGCCACGCGGGCGGCGCGTAGGCGGGAGTAACTCAGTGGTAGAGTCACAGCCTTCCAAGCTGTTGGTCGCGGGTTCGATCCCCGTCTCCCGCTCCAACCTTCGCTCACGCGTGCCACCGGTGCGTGAGCTACGGTTGGCAAGCCACGCGAAGGTTGTCCGCCGTAGCGCGCAGCGCGAAGGTGGACGCCGTCGCTCGCGGGGACCCCGGTGGGCCCCGCTCCGCTCCGGTGTGGCGCGGCCTCCGGCCGCGCGAGAGCGCGGCAAGGCGGTTTGGGGCTGAGTGACGGCACACGCGAAGCGAACGAGCGCAGCGAGTGAGCCCACGCGCACGGAGCGAGCCGACGAAGCGGCGAGCGAGGGCGCGTGTCGGGGAGTCCGAGGGGCGAAGCCCCTCGGTGAAGAATGCCGAGGCCGATGTAGCTCAGTTGGCAGAGCGCGTCCTTGGTAAGGACGAGGTCACCAGTTCAATCCTGGTCATCGGCTCCATCCTTCGCTCGCGCCGCGAGCGTCGGATGGCAAGCCGCGCAGAAGTTGTCCGCCGGAGCGGCAGGACATATCGGTAACAGGGCGGCCGCGCGAGCAGAATGGAGCGGCCGACGAAGCGGCCGCGCAATCGAGCGAGCCCAAGCGAGGGGCCGGAGGGAACCGCCGCGGAGCGGCGGCCCCGAGCGCCAAAGGACGGTAGAGCGACATGTCAAAAGAGAAATTCGATCGATCCAAACCGCATGTGAACGTCGGCACCATCGGTCACATCGACCATGGGAAGACGACCCTGACCGCGGCGCTCACGAAGGTCGCCGCCGACAAGGGCTGGGCGAAGTTCGTGCCCTATGACGAGGTGGCGAAGGCGTCGGAATCGCAGGGGCGCCGCGACGCGACCAAGATCCTGACGATCGCGACGAGCCACGTCGAGTACAGCACGCCGAACCGCCACTATGCGCACGTGGACTGCCCCGGCCACGCCGACTACATCAAGAACATGATCACCGGCGCGGCGCAGATGGACGGCGGCATCCTCGTGGTGTCGGCGGTGGACGGCCCGATGCCGCAGACCCGCGAGCACGTGCTGCTGGCGCGCCAGGTCAACGTCCCCTACCTCGTCGTCGCGCTCAACAAGGTCGACGCGGTGGACGACCCGGAGCTGATCGATCTCGTCGAGCTCGAAATCCGCGACCTTCTCAAGTCGTACCAGTTCCCGGGCGACGACGTCCCGGTGGTGCGCGTGTCGGCGCTGAAGGCGCTGCAGGGGGATGCGGAAGGCGTCGAGTCGGTCATGAAGCTGATGGAGGCGCTGGACACCTACATCCCGCTGCCGCAGCGCGAGGTCGACAAGCCGTTCCTGATGCCGATCGAAGACGTGTTCTCGATCTCGGGCCGCGGCACCGTCGTCACCGGCCGCGTCGAGCGCGGCAAGGTCAAGGTGGGCGAGGAAGTCGAGATCGTCGGCTTCAAGCCGACCGAGAAGAAGGTCGTCACCGGCGTCGAGATGTTCCGCAAGCTGCTCGATGAGGGCGTCGCGGGAGACAACATCGGCGTGCTGCTGCGCGGCGTGGAGAAGACCGACGTCGAGCGCGGCCAGGTGCTGGCCAAGCCGGGATCGATCACCCCGCACACGAAGTTCAAGGGCGAGGTCTACATCCTGTCGAAGGA
>DASSOM010000209.1:0-13014 GCA_035700625.1 Vicinamibacterales bacterium | reverse complement strand
CGGACCTCCACTTTGGCGAGCGTCTCGGCTTTGGTCGCGCGGCCGGTCCGGTACGCGTCGAGGTCGCTGCCCTTGATGCGCAGCAGGATCGTGGCCGCGTCGTAGAGTTCCCCCGGCATGAGCGCACCCTCGCTGTCGCGCGCCGCCACCGTGAACCACTCGTCCGGCTGCAGCCGCATCGGCCCGCTGTACTCGATCATCGCGTCGATGAGCGAGGCTTTCACCGCCGCGGTGTACTGCTGGTTTGGATCGAACGGCTCCGACGGCGGCACGTCAGGCTCGCCGGTCGCGGCAGCGGCGACCGTCCCGCGGGCCGGCGGCTCGGCGGTCTGCGATACCGGCGCGACCTCGCGCTCGAGCCGCTGGAATACCTGCTGGAACTGCGCGCGCAGCTGCGGGTCGTTCATCGCCGCGATCGTCTGCCGCATCGCGGCCAGCGCGCCGCCGACCTGCCGATCGCGCTCGAGCGTGCGCACCGACCAGGCGACGCTCTGCCGCACCGCCGGGATCTCGACGTCGAAGAACACGCCGTAGCCGTCCAGGACGAAGCCCCGCGCGCGCGCGCCCCCCGTCAGCAGCACGAGATTCGGCTCGATCGACTGCATCGTCCGGCTCAACTGCTCCGCGCCCGTCCGGACGGCGCCGGTCAGCACGCCTTCCATCATCCGCACCTGGTCGCGCCGCGACGGTTCCTGGGCGGGCGCGGACTGCGCCTCGAGCGCGGGCCCCGCCACCAGCATCACCGTGAGTAGGCATCCTGTGATCACGATCGATCTCCCTGTTGTTGCGTGTTGCCCGGGCACTACTTCTGCTGCGCGACGCGATAGAGAATGTCCATCGCCTGGCGGTGCGAGGCCGCCTCGGCGTTCGTCAGACTCTCCACCCGTCCGAGCCCCTGCTGAATCCGCGCGAGGTCCGCCTGCCGCTGCAGATCGAAGTCGCGCACGAGCTGCGCGACCCGAAGCGCCAGCTCCTGCTGCTGACGGCTCTCGCTCTGCGAGAGCAGCGCGCGAACGCGGCGCAGCAGCTCGTCGTCGGTCGGACGGTTCGCGCGGGACGGCGACGAGACGGCGATGGCGGCCGGCGCCGACGCGCGCGCCTCCTCGAGCTGTCGGATGCGGCGTTCGATGTCGGCGTAGGACGCATCGACCCGCGCTGCATCCACAGGCTGCGGCGCCGCCGAGATCGCGGGCGCGGCCGCGCTGGTCCGCCAGCCGGTCTGCACCGTGACGCCGCCATACGTCACGCGCACGTTCGCAACGGCGGCGGCCGCCGCCAGCACGAGCACCGCCGCGGCTGCGAGACCGAGCGCCGGGGTCCACCAGGCGCGCCACGCCGGACGCGATCGACTGTCGACCACCCGGAAGCCGAGATCCGGCTGCGGCGGCGCCCAGGCGGTCAGCAGCTGCCGCGTGCCGCGCATCCCGTCGACGTCGTCGCGGCAGTCCGCGCACTCCGCCAGATGACGCTCGAAGCGCGAACGGTCCGCCGGCGTGATGTCGTCGTAGACGTACCCGACGAGCAGATCCTTGTCACACGTCATCGTCTTCTTCCCCGATACATCGTTACTGCGGCCGGAGCGGGCCGTTCAGGCCGGCGCCCGCCAGCTGGCGGCGCAGCACGCTCAAGCCCTGGTACAACCGCGTCTTTACCGTACTCAGCGGACAGTCCAGCAGATCCGCGATCTCCTGAAACGTCAGCCCGTGGTACTCCTTGAGGATGATCGCGGTGCGCTGCTCGGAGGGCAGGTCCGCCATCGCCCGCGCGATCGCGCGGCCGATTTCGCGCCGGGCGACGAGATCCTCGATCGATTCGACCGGCGTCGACTCCGAGGCGAGCTCGATGAGATCGACCCCCTCGGGCATCTCCGCGATCGGCGTCCGGCGCTGCCGGCGGATCCAGTCGCGGCACAGATTCAACGTGATGCGGTAGAGCCACGACGAGAACTTCGCCTGTCCCTTGAAGCCGCCGAGCGCGCGGAACGCGCGGAGAAAGGTCTCCTGGCAGACATCGCGCGCATCTTCCTCGCGCCCGATGACCCTGTAGGCCAGGGCATAGATCGGCCGCTCCCAGCGCAGCACGAGCTGGTTGAAGCTGTCGAGATCGCCCCCCATCGAGCGGGCGACCAGCTCTTCGTCAGACGCCATGCCGAGGGAGATCACCTCTCACCAGCTTTAGACTACCCGCCCCACGCTTTGGCCGGAAAGGGGTGCTGAGACTAGAATGCCCCCGCCCTCGCTCATGTCCCACCCCCGGTCCGCCGACGTCGAACTCGCCCGCCTGCAGCGGACGGTCCGCGTCCACGAGCAGGTGCGCGAGCTGTTCCGGCTGTTCGCGCGCGGAATTCCGTCCACCCTGAATCTGGGCGCCGCCCTGGAGCCCATCGTCAGGGAGATCCCTCATATCATCGGGACCGGCCGCACGTCCGTGTGGCTCCATGATCGCCGGGCCCGCGACCTCGCGCTCGCCGCGTCCTCCGATCCGGCGTTCGCCGCGCGCGGGCAGCGGGTCGCCAACGACGACCCGCAGCATCCCGCCGCGCGCGGGCTCCGGCTCGAGCGTCCGGCGTTCGTCGGCGATCCCCCAATCCTGATCGCGCCGCTCCGCGGCTGGCGCCGGGCCCTCGGCACGCTCGTCCTCGAAGGGGCGGCTCCCGGAGACGCGCAGGCGATCGATCTGACGGACGAGCTCGCGCGTCAGCTCTCGATCGGCGTCGAGAACATCCAGCTCCTCGACGGCATCCTCGGCCAGAGGCGGCTGCTGGAGGACACGTTCAATTCCCTCGTCGACCTCGTCGTCGTGCTCGACAACGAGCTGCGGATCGTGCAGACGAACGAGGCCTTCGCCGCCCGTGTCGGATGCGCTCGCGACGATGCGGCAGGGCGGAAAATCGACGAGCTCGTCGGGCCGGAGATGGCGGCATGGGTGGCGGCCGATCCCACGCCGGCGGCGTCCGGCGGCAGCGGCCAGGTCGACGATCCGCGGCTCGGCGGCACGTTCCTGCTCACGGCGAGCCCCCTCATCAATCACGAGGGACTGACGGTCGGCCGCGTGGTCGTCGCGCGCGACATCACGCGCCAGACGAAGCTCGAAGCGGAACGCGCCCTGCTCCGGGAACGGCTCGCGCAATCGGAAAAGCTCGCGTCGCTGGGACAGTTCGTCGCGGGCATCGCCCATGAGATGAACAACCCGCTGCAGGGAGTGCTCGGACACCTCGAACTCCTGATGGAAACGTCCGAGCCGGCGCATCCATTCAAGCGCGAGCTGCGGCAGATCTATCAGGACGCCGATCGTGCGGCCCGCATCGTCCGCAACCTGCTCGTCTTCACGGGATCGCGCCGGATGGCGCGCCGGCGGCTGCAGGTCGATCGCGTCATCTCGCGCGCGCTCGCCTCTCGCGGCGCGCGGATGCGCAAGGCGCGCATCGAGGTCGTCCGCGTGCAGGGCGAAGGGCTGCCGCCGGTGCTCGGCGATCCACTGCTGCTGCAGCAGGCGCTGCTCAATGTGCTCGTCAACGCCGAGCACGCCGTCCAGGACGCGTCCGGCCGGCGTCGCATCGAGATTACGACGGCGACCGACGCCGCGCGCGAGCGCGTCACCATCACCGTGCGCGACACCGGCCCCGGCATCCCGTCGGAGATTCTTCCGCGCGTCTTCGATCCGTTCTTCACGACGAAGGAAGTCGGACAGGGCACGGGGCTGGGGCTCGCGATCACGTACGGCATCGTCCAGGAACACGGCGGCGTGATCACGGCCGCCAACGCCGACGACGGCGGCGCGATTTTCCAGATCGAACTGCCCGCCGCGCCAGTGGTGATAAAGTAACAACCGGTCCTGCCACGATGATTGATGAGAGCTTTCTGACGACCGAGGAAGTACTCGACTACCTCCAAGTCAATCTGCGGACCGTGTACCGGCTGATCAAGGCGGGCAAGATTCCCGCGGTCCGCGTCGGCCGGCAGTGGCGCTTCCGCCAGCGCGACATCGACGCGTGGCTCGAAAGTCAGCGGCCCCGCGGATCGCGTCCCGCGCCGGCGCCCGCCCGCACGACGACGCCGCCGGCCGGCCGGCCCCGCGTCCTCGTCGTCGACGACGAAGCGAGCATCCGCGACCTGCTGGCGAAAACGCTCGCGCTCGCGGAATACGACGTCGACCTGGCCCCGGATGGCCGTACCGCGCTGGACCGGCTGCGCATCGTCCCCTACGATCTGTTGATCACCGACCTGAAGATGCCTGGGGTGGATGGCCTGACAGTCATCCGTGAGGCCCGGCGACTGAAGGCCGACCTCCCCGTCATCATCATTACCGGGTTCTCCACCGAGGCGAGCGCGATCGAAGCGGTCAACCTCGGCGTGTCCGGGTATCTGACCAAGCCATTCCGCGTTCCGCGCGTGCTCGCCGTCGCCGCCAAGGCGCTCGGCGAATAGTCTTCCCGGTTTTTCCTCCTTCGGCACGGTTCCGCACAGTTTTGCTCTGAATTCCTGCCGGCGCGGGGCGGGGGGCTTGACGTCCCCGCCCTGCAGAGCTACATTAACGTCGTTGTTGTCGTATCGAGTTCTTTAAATGGCCAGACAGAACGTCTGAGAAATACGTTGGATGACAGCAAAGGGCCATATATGACCGACAACCCGGGCTCTCAGCTCGAGACCTTTCTGACGACCGAAGAGGTCCTGAGCTATCTGAACGTGACGCCGAGGACGATTTACCGGTTGATCAGGAGCGGCGAGCTGCCCGCCCTGCGCATCGGCCGGCAGTGGCGCTTTCGCCGCGGCGACCTCGACGCATGGCTCGAACGGCAGCGATCGGTCGGGACGCAATCGTAGGCAACGAACCGAGCTTCCGCCAAGAGGCGCGGAAGCACAGATGGAGCGATGACCATGAAGAAGGCAGTCTGGAGTGCAATCGTCGCGGTGGCCGTCCTGATCGTCGCCGCCCCGGCTTCGGCGCAGAACACCGACACGAAGACGGTGAACGTGACCGTCAACGTCAGCGCGCGGGCGAAGCTGACGCTCAGCGCGAGCACGCTGACGTTCGCCGACGCGGATCCCGATACGACGCCGTCGATCGCGGCCGGCGCGATTAACGTCGACGCGAAGGTGCGAACCTCCCCCGGGGGCGCGTCGTCGCTCACCGTGCTGGCTGACGACGATCTGACGTCGGGCACCGACACCATCGCCATCAGCAATCTGACCTGGACGGCCAGCGGCGGCGGCTACGCGGCCGGCACGATGGACGCGACCACGGCGCAGACGCTGGGCTCGTTCAGCGGACCGGGCAATCACAGCGGCGCGCAGACCTACGCGCTGGCGAACAGCTGGTCCTACGCGACGGGCAGCTACACGGCGACGATTACCTACACGCTGACCGCTCCCTAGCCGATACCACCGGCAGGATCGCTGCCGATGCCGGCTGGACGCTTTCGAATCATCACGCTCTGTGTCTGGGCGCTGGCCGCGGGAGTCACCGCGGCCGGCGCGCAGACGGCCACCGCCACGCTGGCAGCCGACGTTCAACCGCTGGGCAAACTGACGCTCTCGGCCACCTCGCTGACCTTTCCCGACGCCGATCCCGATCTCGTCCCGCAGGTCCCCGCCGCCGGAGGGCCTCTGACGATTACCGCCAAGGGGCGTGCGCATTGGGGCACGGTCATCACGCTCACCGTGCAGGCGGATGACGACCTGCGATCCGGTGTGACGGTGATTCCGGCGAGCACGCTCAGCTGGACGGCGAGCGGCACGGGATTCGTGGACGGCACATTGAACCGCACGACCGCCGCCGTCGTCGCGAGCTGGTCGTCCCCCGGCGTACACGGGGGCACGCAGCAGTGGTCGTTCGCCAATTCCTGGCTGCAGCCGGCGGGGACGTACACACTGACGCTTTTGTACACGCTGACGGCTCCATGAGATCGCTGCTGTCACGGCTGGCCGGGTTGGCGATGGCGGCGCTTCTCGCGACGGCCGCTCCCGCGCACGCACAGAGGCTCGATCTGACGATCACGCCGGCATCGATCACGATGCCGTCAGGCGACCCGGACGTGATGCCGGTGCTGACCTCGCCGCCGGTGACCGTGAGCGTCCGCGTGCGGCAGATCAAGAAAGACGAGAGCTGGAGCCTCACGGTGCTGGCCAACGGCGATCTAATTGCCGGGCTGGCTTCGGTCGATATTTCGAACGTGACGTGGACGGCTACGCCTGCGCCTCCGTTTCAAAACGGGACGCTGAGCCGCACCGTCGCGCAGCCGCTCGCGTCGGGCACAGGGATGCAGAATCCCGCGCTCAACGCGTCGGTGACCTTCCGGCTGGCGAATTCATGGACCTATACCGCGGGCACGTATACGCAGACCCTGGTGTTCACGCTGTCGGCGCCTTAGCTGCCAAGGCCCGGCACCGCGGCGCGGTCTGCCTGCTCGCACTGGTGTGCGCCGTCGCGCTGCCGGCGGCCGCCTCCGCCCAGGTGTCGGTCGAAGTGTCTCCGCTGCGCGTCGAGCTGAAGACCGCCGCCGGCGGCCAGACGACGCAGGCGGTCACGCTGACGAATACGGGATCGGCCGCGGTCCGCGTGCGCGCCACGCTCTCCGACTGGTACCTGGCGCACGACGGCTCGCCGCAGTTTCGCGAAGCCGAAGATCCGACGTATTCCGCGACGGGCTGGGTTCGGATCGCGCCGCCGGAACAGGTGATCGAGCCGAACCAGGACGGGTTGCTTCGCTTCACACTCACGGTGCCCGGCGGCGTCGCACCGGCCAGCTACCGCAGTTCGATCCTGTTCGAGTTCGCTCCCGCCTCCGGCGCGCCCGTCGCGCACGGCCGTGACGTCGTCGTCCGGAGTCGGATCGCGACGCTGCTGTACGTGACCGTCGGTGAACCAGAAGCCGCGGTCGATCTCGTCGACCTCCGGATTCGTCAGCCGAAGGATCAGGGCACGCAGATCGTGGCGTTCCTGAAGAACACGGGGCGGCGGAGTGTCCGTACGCGCGGCACGCTGCGGCTCTATGACGGATCCGGCGCCATGATCCGCGAGGAACTCGTCCCGGACGTGCCCGTGCTTCCGGAGAGCGAGCGCGAAGTGGCCATCGTCGCGCTGGATCCTGCCAAGCCGGCGCTCCCCGCCGGTGATTACCGCGTCGAGGTGAAAATCGACGTCGGCCTGCCGGCGCTCATCGTCGGCGAGACGACGCTGAAGGTGCCCTGATGAGGACGCACCGCCGGGGCGGCCGTCCGCTCCTGCTGGGTGTGTGCCTGCTCGCGGTGCCCCTCGCTGCGAGCGCCCAGGAGCAGGGCTCCATTCAGCTGTTCAGCCAGACGCAACTCGTCGGCGCTTCGCCGCAGCGTCAGACGGGCGAGCATACGATCGAGCCGGACTTCGGTGTGATCTGGTTCCGTCCGGGAACCCGCGCGGGTCAGCTTCGCATGGAGATCCACGCCACGCGCGCCGGCGACCAGCTGCAACTCGGACGAAGCAGCGTCAGCGTGCACCGGGCGCCCTTCGGCGGTGCGCTCTGGACGCTCGACGGCGGCGACATCAGCCTGCCGCCCGGCCTGACCGACACGCGATTCAGCAATCTGTCCGCTCCGCCTCTCAGCTTCGCGGGCGCGTCGGCGACCGCGACGGCCGCGCGGTGGAACCTGCAGGTCGGCGGCGGCCGGACGACCGCCTGGCGCAATATCTTCGGCAGCGACACCGACATCCTCGGACAGTCGCTCGCGTTCGCACGCGCGGGCTACACGGTGTCGCCACGCGTGTCGTTCATCGGCCGCGCGTCGCGCGTGCGCACGTCCGATCTCGAAGAGTTTCCCGTCACCATCGCCGCCAGCGATGAGGCCGGCGGCGGCGTGCGCGTCCTCGTCACGCCGTCGATTCATCTGGTGGCCGACGGCGCCTGGGTCAAGTACCGCGCGGCGGGAACGACGACGCCGGTGGACGACGGGTCGTATCTCGTCGGCACGCACGTGCTGCTCGCGCGCGGATGGGTGCAGGTGAACGCGTCGCGGTTCTCTCCGGGCGAGCTGCCGGTGCTCCACGCGGCGCTGCAGGATCGCGAAGGGCTCTTCGCCGCCGGGGAGTACGACGTCGGCAGTCGCGTGCGGCTGTTCGGCGGCTGGGAGACGGTCTCGACGAATCTCGACCCGTCCGGCGCGCTGGCGTCACGCCCGCAGCGCCGTGCGGAACGCGGGTTCGGCGGCGTCCGGATGCGCGTCGCGAACCGCTCGACCGTCTCAGTGCGCGTCGAGGACGGCGATCGGATCTCGAAGCCGGTCGCGGGAACGCTCGACGAGACATCCAGCGACACCGGTGAACTGTCGGCCGACTGGCAGGTGTCGCTCGGCCGGACGACCGCGTTCGCGCGCTACGCCCGCCGCGAGAACATCGACCATTCCAGTACCAGCGCGACCTACACGCAGCAGGACGCATCCGGACAGCTGTATGTGAACGTCTCGCGCCGGTCGCAGCTGTTCGGCTCGGTGATGGTGACGCGGCAGGTCTCCCCTTCCGGAAACGGGAATTCGTTTCTGCAGTTCTCCGGCGGCGGGCAGCAACAGCTGTTCAACGAGGGACTCTGGCTTCGCGTGGAAGGCACCGCGAGCCGGAACCACGATCGGCTCAGCGATCTGTTCATGCCGCGCAACGCGCTGACCGTGGGCCTCAACGGACAGATCACGCCGCAGACCACCGTCGGCTTCAACGTGTACGTCGATCGCGCGCCGGCCGGCTTCGCGGGGAACGACGAAGGCTGGCTTACGCGATCGATGCTGCGCGTCACACACACCATCGCGACCGGCTCGGCGTCCGGCGCCGGCCGCGCGGGGATCGCGTCCGAACTGCGCCGCGGTTCCGGCACGATCACCGGCATCGTGTTCGCGGACTGGAACGGCAACGGCCAGATGGACAGCGGCGAAGAGCAGCTCGCGGGCATTCCCCTCCGTCTCGGGACGGCGGTCCACGTCACCACCGCCCACGATGGCCAGTTCGCGTTCATGAACGTGGGTTCCGGCGCGCAGCAGGTCGGGCTCGATCTCACGGCGCTGCCGGTCGACTTCGATCCGCCCGAAGCCGCGGAGGTGACGCTCGAGCTGTCCCGCGGCGCCACGCGGCGCGTGGCCTTCGGCCTGCTGCCTCTCGGGACCGTGCAGGGGCGCGTGCTGCACGACGCCAATTGCAACGGCCTTGCCGACGCCGGTGAACCTGCGGTCGACGGCGCGGTGCTGTCGCTCGACGAGGGACAGCGGTCGGAGCTCGCGCGGGAGGGCCGGTTCCGGTTCGACTCGGTGCGCGCGGGCGCGCATCGACTCACGCTGTTGAAGGAGTCGCTGCCCGAGGGGGCGGTCATCACCGGCGACGCCGAGCGCGACGTCGAACTGCGCCGCGATCAACCCGAGGCGTCGGTCACGTTCCTCGTGCAGATCGAGAAGAGACCGGAGGTTCGAAAGGTGTTCCCGCCCAGGATTGGTGCGAACCGCCCGGCGGCGACGCCCTCGCCCGTCGTCGCGCGTGCCCGGGAGGCGTCGCGTGCTGCGGCTCCGGCGGCCTTGCCGGGCACACCTGCCGCCAAGGCGCGGCGCGCGAACCTGCCGTCCGGGCCATTCACCGTGCAGGTTGCCGCGTTGAACGATCCGCTGCGCGCCAGACACATCGTCGACGATCTGCAGGACGCCGGCTTCGAGGCCTATCTGGTCGAACCGCCGGCGGCCGATCCGGACGGGCCGTACCGCGTACGCGTCGGCCGCTATGGCTCACGCGTGACGGCGCAGCGCACCGCCGAGGAACTGGAACGGCGCCTGGGCGAAAAGCTCTGGGTGACGAAAGGAAAATGATTACGGCGTGCTGATCACGAAGCGCACCGGGACGGTGTAGTGGCCGTCCGCGGCGGCGTGGAGCGTGAACACGAATCGACCCTGCCGAAATCCACTGCCATGCCAGCGAGCGGCGACCGCCGGGGCGCCCGCGAGCGTGCCTCCCAGCGTCCCAGGACCCTCGCCGTCGAACGTGACTGCCGTCTCGACGTCGGCAGCGCCCCCCGGACCAGACACCGCCTGCAGCGGCTCTACCGTCAGCATGACGAGCGAACCCGTCGGGACGCGTGCGCCGGCCGTGAAGTCCACGGCCGCGGTCGCCTGCGCGCCTGGGCCTCCAAGGTCGAACGTCAACAGCTCCGAGGAGACATGAAGCGACGTCCGCGTCGACACGTTGGCGGCGACGGTCACCTTGGCAATTGCTTGATCGGATGCCCCCGCGGGCAAGGCGATTCCGATGACGGCCAGTACGACGAGAGCGGCAGGGCGCACACGCATGCTGCTGGGGTGACATCCATCCTAGGTTTGTGCCGCACTGGCGCCTAGTCCCTGAGCGACACTGGTTCATGAGACTTGATATGACAGTGGGGTCCACACCAGTGCTGCATGGTGCTCACGACGCGGGGTCCGACACACCGTCAGGGCGCCTGACCGCGTGCGCCCGTGTGCTAAACTGGCCTGCGGGTGAGCGGTTCCCGTCCCACACCACCGCCCGACACCCGCCGCTCCCGTGATCCAGCTCTCCGGTCTCACTAAAGCGTTCGGCGAACGCGTGCTCCTCGACAGCGTGACGTGGCAGATCGACGACCGCGAGCGCGTCGGCCTCAGCGGACCGAACGGCGCGGGCAAAACGACGCTGCTGCGGATGCTCGCCGGGCTGGACGAGCCGGACGGCGGCACGATCGTCAAGCCCGCCGGACTGACGATCGGCTACCTGCCCCAGGACGGCCTCACGCACAGCGGGCGTACGGTCAAGGAAGAGGTCGAGCTCGCCTTCCAGCCTCTCGTGGAAATGCGCGCCGAAATTGCCGGCCTCGAGGAACGGCTCGCCGACGACTCCGTGCCGGAAGGAGAGCATGCCGCGATGCTCTCGCGGTACGCCGAACTGCAGGACGTCTTTCGCCGGCAGGAGGGCTTCACGATCGACCTGCGGATCACGACGGTCCTCCGCGGACTTGGCTTCGCGCCGGAGGACTTCGACAAGCCGGCGCAGGCGTTCTCGGGCGGATGGCAGATGCGGATTGCGCTCGCCAAGCTCCTGCTCGGACGCCCCGGCCTGCTGCTGCTCGACGAGCCGACGAACCATCTCGACCTCGAAGCGCGGAACTGGCTCGAAAGCTACCTCGCCGACTATCCCCACGCGGTCATCCTCGTGTCGCACGACCGGTTCTTTCTCGACGCGGTTGTCACGCGGATCACTGAGATCGGCCTCAGGACGCTGACCGACTACACGGGAAACTACTCGGGCTACCTGCGCGAGCGCGACGCGCGGATGGAGCGGCTTCGCCAGCAGAAACGGGATCAAGACGACGAGATCGAGCGGATGCGCGCGTTCATCAACCGCTTCCGCTACCAGGCGACGAAGGCCTCGCAGGTTCAAAGCCGGATCAAGATGCTCGAGAAGATCGTCCCGATCGAGATCCCTCCGGAGCGCAAGCGCGTGCATTTCGCGTTTCCGCCATGCGCGAAAAGCGGCCGTATGGTGCTGGAGCTGAAGCACGTCCGCAAGACCTACGGGTCGAATCAGGTGTTTCGCGACGTCAACCTGCACATCGAGCGCGGCGATCGGATTGCGCTCGTCGGCCCGAACGGCACCGGCAAATCGACGCTCATGCGGATGCTGTCGGGCGTGGAGACGCCCGATACGGGCGCGCGCACGGAAGGGCATCAGCTCGTCATGCAGTATTTCGCGCAGGACGAAGCGATGCGCCTCGACCCCGCGCTGACGGTGTACCAGACCCTCGCGGGCGATGCCCCGATGCACATGGTGCCGCACATCCGCAACATCCTGGGCGGGTTTCTGTTCTCCGGCGACGATGTCGAGAAACCGGTGCGGGTGCTGTCGGGCGGAGAACGGACGCGCCTCGCGGTCGCGCGCATGCTGCTTCGCCCGTCGAACACGCTCCTGCTCGACGAACCCACGAACCATCTCGATCTCGATTCGAAGGACGTCCTCCTCGAGGCACTCGAGGATTTCGGCGGCACGCTCATCTTCGTGTCGCACGATCGCTACTTCGTCGATCGGCTCGCCACGAAGATCATCGAGGTCGGCCGCGGCGAGGCGATCGTCTATCCGGGACGGTACGAGGAGTTCCTCTGGAGCCGCGACCACCAGCCGCAGAAGAACGCGGAGGCGCAGCCACCGAAAGAACAGCCGCGGAAGAACACAGAAAGACAGCCGCAGAAGAACACAGAAAAACAGCCACAGAAGAACACTGAAGAACACAGAAGGGGACGGCCGAGCACTTCTTCCGGGGATGGTGACGGGCAGAAGGCCGCGCTCAGCTACGAGGAGAAGAAGCGTCACGACGCCGAACAGCGACGACTCCGCAAAGAGGCCGACCGGCGCCGGCAACGGATCGAGCAGCTCGAGGCGCGGATTGCGGATCGGGAACAGGCAATCCGCGAGCTGGAGTCGTCCATGGCGGCGCCCGGCTTCTACGAGGACCACGCCGCCGCCAAGCCGCTGCTCGATCGTCACCAGGCGCTGATGTGGGAGGTCGGGGATCTCATGAGCCAGTGGGAGGCGCTTCAGTCGGAAACAGATTTGTAATCCACGACGAAAAGCGTCAGTACACCGACACGCCTCCCTGTCCGATTCCTCCCGAAATTCACGGAAAATCCACCGCCGCCCGCCGTTCGTGGGGGGCATATCCTTTGCCCCTGCGGCAGAGGCCGCACCCGTGCGCCAGGACTGCACACGCCTGCACGCGCTCGGGTCTGTGGTCGTAACTCAAACATGGAAAAGAGCTTGGCTGAGCAGAGTGGGGCAATTACAATGCCGTCGTCCGAGCCTCTTCCCGGGTTCGACGATATCCGCATGCCCCGAAAACCTGCCCCTACACGGCGGCGGCCGAGCCGCGCGCGCCGGGTCAGCGTCCGCGCCGCGGCCGCCCGGCGGACCGCTCAGCACCCCGTCGTTCCGGATGATTTCTATCGCGACCTCGTCTGGAGTCTGCGCAACGGCGTCCTCGCCATCACGCGCGACGGCCGCATCGCCGTC
>DASSOM010000208.1:0-18194 GCA_035700625.1 Vicinamibacterales bacterium | reverse complement strand
TCGCTCGCGCCGAGGACGGCGGCAAGGTCCCGGTTGGTCAGGCCCAGCCGGCGCGCCGCCGAGAGCGTGGCTTTGGCCAGCACGCCCGCCGCCTCGTCCGCCCGGGCGGTCCGTTCCGGTGCAGGAAACATCAATTGAAAGCTAACATCAATGTGATATCAATTGCAATCCGGGGAGGCTGAACAGCCGTCTGGCAGAGGCCGACTTGACGCCTAACGCCAACCTCAGTTCCGCAGCGCCGCGACGGGATTCAGCCGCGCCGCGCGGCGCGCCGGCACCAGGCACGCGGCGAGCGTGATGCAGACGACGATGACCGCCGTCGATCCCAACGTCAGCGGATCGCCAGGGTTGATGCCGATCAGCAGCGACTTCATCCCGATGGTCACGACGTAGGCGAGGGCGAGGCCGAGCGGCACGCCGATCGCCAGCTGCACGATGCCGCGCCGCAGCACGAGCCAGGCAACCTGCGTCTGCTGCGCGCCGAGCGCCATGCGGACGCCGATCTCCGCCTGCCGTTCGCCGACCGAGTACGCGGTCACCGCATACATGCCGATCGTGGAGAGCACGAGACCGAACAGCGCGAACAGCACGAACAGCGATCCGAAGACGCGGAAGGGCCAGCGCATCCGCGCGAGCATGTCCTCCATCGTCCGGATCTGCGCAATCGGCAGGTCCGGATCGAGCTGCTGGACGGTCTCGCGCAGCGCCGCCGCGAGCGTCGTCGTCGGCTGATGGCTGCGGAGCGCCACGATGAAGCTTTCGCTTGAGGACAGCTCGAACGGGCGGTAGACGACAGCGTCGAGCTCTTCTCGCGCGGTGTCGTTGTGGCGGACGTGCGGGACGACGCCGACGATCGATGCCCATGGCGTGTCTTTGTCGTCGGGGCGCAGCATGATGCGCCGGCCGAGCGCGTCGCGGCCGCCGAGGAACTTGTCCACGAATCGCTGGTTCACCACGACGCCCTCGGAACCCGTGTGGCCGTCGCGCCGCTCGAGGACGCGACCGGCGATCGCATGGATCCCGAAGGTTTCGAAGAAGCCGGCGCCCACGCTGGCGACGCGGACTTCGCGCGGCTCCGTTTTCGTCGCGCGCCGCTCGCCCTCGATGTCGAGCGTGAGCGTGCCGATGCCGCTGCCCGGCACCGTGGTGCTGATCGACGCGGCTTCGACGCCGGGGAGCGCGCGCAGGCGATCGCCCAGCCGGTCGCGGAAGACCTGGCGTTCGGCGGGCGTGGGGTACTTCCTCTCCGGCAGCGTGACGCTGCCGGTCAGGACGTTGTCCACGCGCGCCCCGAGGTCGGCTTGATACAGCGACAGGAAACTGCGGATCATCACACCGGCGCCGGCGAGCAGCGCCAGCGTGAACGCCATTTCGACGATCACGAGCGAGCTCACCAGCCACCGCCCGCGGCTGGTCGTCGTCCCGCGGCCGCCGTCTTTCAGCACGACGTTCGTATCGGTCCGCGCGAGCTGCACCGCGGGCGCGAGGCCGAAGATGAGCCCCGTGCCGACACACGCGAGGGCAAGCCAGGCGAACACGTGCCAGTCGAACTGGAAGAGGATCCAGTAAGGTTTGCCGACGTCCGCCGTCGCGCGGTCGAACAGCGTCACGCCGATGTAGGCGAGCGCCAGTCCGAGCAGTCCCCCCAGGCAGCCGAGCAGCACGCTTTCCGTCAGGAGCTGCGCGACGATCGTCCGCCGGCCCGCGCCGAGCGCGATGCGCACGGCGATCTCGCGCTGACGTGAGATCGCGCGCGCGATGAGCAGGTTCGCGACATTCGCGCAGGCGATCAGCAGCAGCAGCGATACCGCGGCGAGCAGCATCAGGAAGACGACGCGAATCGGTCCGCCGTTCTGCCGCTGGTTGAACGTCTGCACGAGCACGCCGACGTGCTCGTTCGTCGTCGGATACGTCCGCTCGAGCCGGGCGGCAATCCCGGCGAGTTCCGCCTGCGCTTCCGCCGTGCCGACGCTGCGCTTCAGGCGGCCGAAGACTTCGAAGTTGCGCGCGTCGCGCTTGTCGCGGTCCTCACCGGGCTGCAGGGGGATCCACGCGTCGCTCGTCTGCGGAAACCGGACGCCGCGCGACATTACGCCGACGATTTCCGTCGGCATGTCGTTGACGCGAATCGTGCGTCCGATCACGGCCGGATCGCTTGCGAACGATCGCTCCCAGATGCCGTAGCCCAGAATCATGACCGGCGGCGCGCCCGGGCGGCCGTCCGCCTCGACGAAATCGCGTCCGAGCGCCATGGGCTGCCCGAGGAGTCCGAAGGCATTCGTCGTGATCCGCTGTCCGGAAATCCGCTCCGGAGCGCCCGGACCCCCGCTGACGTTCATCGACTCGCCGGTCATGGCGGCCATGCCGACGAACGACTGCGTCGCGTGCATCCAGTCCTGATAGTCGGGCCAGGAGGTCTGACTGTCGTCCCGCCGTTGATTGTCGTATGTCGAGACCACCACGACTTCGTCGGGGTGGTCGTAGGGGAGGCCGCGGAGAAGGACGGCGTTCACGAGCGTGAACACCGTCGTGTTCATCCCGATGCCGAGGCCGATCGCGACGACGATGACCAGGGCGAAGCCGGGCTCGGCGGCGACCCGCCGGATGGCGGCGCGCAGGTGCTGCGGCACACCGGAGGATACGCGGGACCGCTACCAGAGGTTCAGCGACGACAGCTGGCGCGCCCACCAGGTCGGCCGGATGGCCATGCGGCCCCAGACGCCGTCCGGACGATGGTGCCAGTCGCTGTCGCGCCGGCCCCCCCGCCAGCGGTCGCGCCGATCGGGCGCGTGCCGGCGATCGAACATGACAGGGGGCGGCGGAACGTCCTCAGCCTGACATCTGATGTGCTTCACGCCGGGTGTATCGGACGGCGGTCACGCACAGATGAGCCTCAGCCGTCCGCGGCTGTGCGAAAGTGCGCAGCCGCGTGAAGCTGGCGCTCCGTTCGCGAATAAAGAATGATGGGAACATGACCAGCCTCGTCGAACGGTTTCACCAGCTCCATCAGACCGGCTGTTTCGTGATTCCCAATCCGTGGGATCTCGGCAGCGCACGCCTGCTCGTGCAGCTTGGGTTTCAGGCGCTCGCGACCACCAGCTCCGGATTTGCGTGGTCGATCGGGCGCGCCGACAACCACGTGCCGCTCGAGGACGTGCTTGCGCACCTGCGAACCATGGCGCACGGCGTCACGGTCCCGGTGAGCGCGGATTTCGAAGGCGGGTTCGCAGAGGACCCGGAAGGGGTGGCGGCGAACGTGGCGCGCGCCGTCGAGACCGGCATCGCGGGCGTGTCCATCGAGGATTCGACGGGCGATCCCGCGTCGCCCCTGTTCGCGTTCGATCTCGCCGTCGCGCGCGTGCAGGCCGCACGGCGCGCGATCGACGCCAGCGGCACGCACGTCCTGCTCACCGGACGGTCCGAAGGCTTCATCGTCAATCGTCCCGATCTCGACGAAACGATCCGGCGCCTGACCGCATATGCCGAGGCGGGCGCCGACTGCCTGTATGCGCCGGGACTGCGGGCGATCGCGGACATCACCGCCGTCGTCCGTGCGGTCGCGCCGAAGCCGGTGAACGTGCTCGTCGGAACGGATTTCACGACGGTCGAGGAGCTGGCGGCGCTCGGCGTGCGGCGGATCAGCGTCGGCGGCGCGCTGGCGCGCGCCGCCTGGACCGGCTTCCTCGATGCCGCGAAAGACATTGCCCGCGAGGGACGCTTCAGCGGCCTCGCGGGCATCGTGCCCGGCGCCGACATGAACGCGGCGTTTCGGTCGGCGTAGATCGTCTAGACCGCGAGCACGTGTTCCGTGCGGTACAAGCCGCCGACGATGGCGCCGAACAGCATGTGGAGACCGAACAGCACGCCGATGCCGGCGCTGCCGAACGAGAACCAGAACGGGCCGGGGCCGCCGAGCGCCGCCCAGACGAATCCCGCGAAAATCGCGTGGCACGCGCCGAACAGCAGTCCCGCGCCGACGCCGGCCTGATTGAGCAGGAATTCGAATCCGATCGCGTAGGCGAGCCCGAGCACGCCCCCGATGATCAGATACAGGATGAACCCGACCAGCCAGACGCGGAGCCCGATCAGCGCCGCGAGCCGCGGTTCCAGATTGATCTCCACGCCGACGGCGCGCAGCCAGATCATGATCAGGCTCATCGCCAGGGCGCCGATGACGCCCGCTCCGAACGCTCGTCCTGGATTCACAGTCGCCTCCTTTTACATCGGCCGTCCTCCTCGGTCGGTGAGGTAACAGTATCCCTCTAAACATGAACCGGGGGGCTTCGCCCCGCCGGACCCCCCAGCGCTTCATTACGAAACCCCTTCTGCGATCGCTGCGATACGATGCAGACATGGAAGAAAAAATCGTCGTGATCACTGGCGCCAGCTCAGGTATCGGCGCGGCCGCCGCCGCGCGGCTCACGCAGGACGGCATGACGGCGGTGCTCGTCGCCCGGCGGCGCGACGCCCTCGAGGCCGTCGCGGCCACGTGCCAGGGACGCGGGCACGTCGTCACCGCGGACATGACGGCCCGCGCGGAGGTGAAGCGGGTCGTCGATGAGACGCTCGGCCGGTTCGGCCGCATCGACGTCTGGATCAACAACGCCGGACGCGGCATCACGCGGATGCCGTCCGCGCTGACGGACGAGGACGTCGACGAGATGATGCGCGTGAACGTGATGTCCGCGCTCTACGGGATGCAGGAAGTGCTGCCGCACTTCAAGTCGCGGAACGACGGTCACGTCATCAATGTGTCGTCGATGCTCGGGCGGATCCCGTACGCGATCTTCCGCTCGGCCTACTGCGGCGCCAAGCACTTCCTCGACGCGCTCACGGCCATGATGCGCGACGAGGTGCACCAGACGCACCCCGGCATCCAGATTTCGCTGGTCTCGCCGGGGGTCGTCCGGACGGAGTTCGGCCTCAACGCCAGGCATGGCGGCGTCGATTCGCGGCAGCTGCCCGGGTCGCAGAGCGCCGAGGAGGTTGCGGAGGTCCTGGCGGCCGTCATCGCGTCACGGGAAGCGGACGTCTATACCCGGCCCGGCTCGCAGCAGCAGGTCGCGGAGTACTACGCTCGGGTCGGCGTCGACGCGGAGGTGGCTCGACCTGCGGCAGGCAGAAAATAAGTACCCGGTACCGCTCGGGGGCGGCAAATTCCGCGTACTGGACGTCAAAACGCGCGAAAACGCGGGGCCGCTCTCCGGCACGCGAGATGCTGCAGCCCGGCCGGTGGACACGACGCGGATCGAGTTCATTTCCTCCTACTGTGACCGATGGTGTGAGCGCTGCGCGTATACGGCGCGCTGCGCTGCCTTTGCCTGCCATGTCGCGGTCGCGATGTGCGGCGACGTCGCCGAGGGGTACGAGCTGGCGGTCGGGGCGCCGCACCCGGTCGACGGTGAGCCGCCGGGCGGCGAGGATTTGCCCTTCGACCTGCCGGATATTTCGGCCGAGGACATCGCCGAATTCGAGCAGCGCGAAGCGGCGCGCGCCGCGCGCATCCAGGCGTCCCCCCTGATCCAGGCCTCTGCGGCCTATGCCATCTGCGCGCACCGCTGGCTTGCCGACCACCAGCCACGCCTTGCGCTCGTGGGGGATCCGCTGCTCGTCGAGGCGCTCGACGTGGTGATGTACGACGCGGCGTTCATCGGCGCCAAGCTGCACCGGGCGCTCTCCGGCCGCGAACGCCACGAGGACGAGGAGAACGACGACGTGCATCCCGTGCAGAACGACTGGAACGGGTCCGCCAAGGTGGCGCTGATTTCGATCGAGCGCTCGGAGACGGCGTGGCGGGTGATCGCGCAGGCGTCCGGCGCGGCGACCGCCGCATCGCTGGCCGGGGCGCTGGCCGACCTCGAGTGGCTCGTCCGCGCCGAATTCCCGCATGCCGACGCGTTCGTCCGGCCGGGGTTCGACGAGCCGTGGCGATAGCCGCCGGCTCCGGCTAAGATCGGCTCGTATGTGCCGGAACATCAAGACCCTCGCCAACTTCGATCCGCCCGCGACTCCTGACGAGATCCGCGCGTCCGCGCTGCAGTTCGTCCGCAAGTTGAGCGGCACGTCGCGTCCGTCGCGCGCGAACGCCGAGGCGTTCGAGCGCGCCGTGGACGAGGTGACCGCCGCGGCCGAACGGCTGATCGCGTCGCTGACGACGACCGCACCGCCCAGGAACCGCGAGGAAGAAGCACGCAAGGCGCGCGAACGTTCGGCGCAGCGCTACGCGCGCGCGTAATCCCGCCATGGCGCGTGCGGCCCTTCACATTCGCCGGGCCACGGCAGACGATGCCGTGGCGATTGCCCGGCTGGTGACCCAGCTTGGCTATCCCGCGTCCGCACCAGACATTCCCGCGCGGCTTGCCCGGCTCGCCGGGAATGACCGTGGAGCCGTACTGCTTGCCCAGCGTGGCGACGCGGTCGTCGGCCTCGCGACGGTCCATGTGCTCACGGTCATCAATCGACCGAGCGATGTCGCCTGGCTGACCGCACTCGTCGTGGAGGAATCCGCACGCGGATCGGGCGTCGGGCGCGCGCTCGTCGCATCGGTCGAGCAATTCGCGAGGGACTCCGGCTGCGAACGTCTCTCGGTCACGACGCACGAGCGGCGCGCCGACGCGCGCGCGTTCTACACTCGCCTCGGTCTGGAACAGACCGGACGGCGCTTCGGAAAAATGCTGACGCCCTAGCCTGACGCCGGGCTTGCGGGCACGCATGGCCCGGTGCCATCATTCCCGATTCCGGGGCGTATCGCCCCGTCCTCAGCAAGGAGACAGCGCGTGCCAGTCGCTCGTCACATCTCTCCCAACGCCGGCGACGTCGTCCTGCTCGTCGGCACGATGAAAGGGGCCTTTCTCGTCCGCGGCGACAAGCAGCGGCGTTCGTGGGAGGTCGGCGGCCCGTACTTTCCGGGCAGCGCCGTCTACGCCACCGCGTACGACAACCGCGCCGGCCGCCACCGGATCTGGGCCGGACCGAACAGCATGCACTACGGCGGCATGCTGCATTCGACAGACGACTTCGGACAGACGTGGACGAACCCTGAAGAGGCGAACGTCAAGTTTCCCGAGGGGACGGACGCCGCCCTCAAACAGATCTGGCAGATCGTTCCGGGGCGCGCGTCCGAGCCGGAGACGCTGTATTGCGGCGTGGAGCCGGCGGCCCTGTTCGTCTCGCGCGACGCCGGGGAGACGTGGTCGCTGGTCGAGGGGCTGTGGAATCATCCGCAGCGCCCGCAGTGGCAGCCGGGAGGCGGCGGCCTCTGCATGCACACGATCCTGCTCGATCCGGAGCGGCCGAAGCAGATCCGCATCGCGATCTCGACCGGCGGCATGTACGTCACCGAAGATGGCGGCGCGTCGTGGCGGCCGTCGAACAAGGGCGTGCGCGCCGAGTTCCTGCCCGACAAGCATCCGGAGTTCGGCCAGTGCGTGCACAAGGTCGCGCAGTCGCGCCAGAAGCCCGAGCGCATGTTCCTGCAGAATCACTGGGGCCTCTACCGCAGCGACGATCGCGGCGAGAGCTGGACGGACGTCGCCAACGGCGTGCCGTCGGACTTCGGCTTTCCGATGGCGATCCACCCGCGCGATCCGGACAGCGCGTGGATCGTGCCGCTGGAGTCGGATATGTTCCGCTGCACGCCCGAGGGCAAGCTGCGCGTCTATCGCACGCGCAACGCCGGCGAAGCGTGGCAACCGCTGTCGAACGGACTGCCGCAGGAGGGCGCGTTCGAGACCGTGCTGCGCGACGGACTGACGGCGGACACGCTCGATCCTGCCGGCGTCTACTTCGGCACGCGCGGCGGCAAGCTGTTCGCCTCCGCCGACGAAGGGGAGCAGTGGTCGATGATTGCCGACGGCCTGCCGCCGGTGATCTCGGTGAAAACGGCGATCGTCTGATGGCGGTGTCGTTCGTGATTCCGGGGACGCTGCGCGAGCTCGCGGGCAACCGCTCGGAAGTGCGCGTGGACGGAGCAGCGGGCTCGCTCAGCGACGCGCTGTCGCGCCTCTGGGCGGAATGCCCGGCGGTGCGCGACCGCGTCCTGACGGAGCGCGGCGACGTCCGCCCGCACATCAACATCTTCATCGACGGCGAGAACAGCCGCTATGCCGGCGGTCTCGCCGCGCCGGTGCGCGACGGCGCGGAGATCATGTTGATCCCGGCCGTGAGCGGCGGCGCTGTCAGGGCGTAAAGCCCTGACCCACAGGTCGCGACGTCCACCATCGTCCGGATGGACTTAGACGAGGCGCGCGCGACGCGCTAGACTCACCAGATCATGACGACGATGAGTGTCCGCCCCGACCGCACGGAAGCCGCCGAGTACTACTTCACGTACATCAACCAGGTCGCCGACGGAGAAATCGTCGCGACGCTGGAGTCACAGGCGAAGGAGACGGCCGCGTTCCTGCGCGGCATCCCGGACGCGAAGGCCGGTCATCGCTATGCCGAAGGAAAGTGGAGCCTGCGCGAGGTCGTCTGCCACCTCAACGACACCGAGCGAATGTTCGTGTTCCGGGCGATGTGGTTCGCGCGCGGCTTCGACACGCCGCTCCCCAGCTTCGATCAGGACGTCGCGCTGGCGGCGTCGAACGCCGACGCGAGATCCTGGGGAGATCTGATCGAGGAGTTCGGGGCGATCCGCGCGTCCACCATCGCGTTCTTCCGGTCGCTGCCGGCAGACGCATGGATGCGCCGCGGCACTGCCAGCGGCAACCCGTTCACCGTCCGCGCGCTTGCGTTCATCACCGCCGGCCACACGGCACACCACGTGCGGATCGTGAAAGAGCGGTACCTCGTCAGCCCATAAAGGGCTGACCCACAAGACCACTCGCATGTGGGTCAGGGCTTTAGCCCTGACTCCGCGGCCCTCACCCGCGCCGGCTTCGTCAGGCTGTGGCCCGCGACCTCCACGGTGACGCGGTAGTCGCCGACGGCGAGCGGCGGCGCCGGCGGCTCTGAGCTGCGGCCGCGCCGGCCGCGGCTGCCCGCCAGCATCACGAGCGCGCGGTTCAATCCTGCCTTCGCCGGTCCGGTCAGCTCGCGGACGGTTCGACCCGAAAGATCGGCGACGGTGATCTTTGCCTCGCCGCCGGCGTCCTGTTTCAGGTAGTAGTTGATCGTCAGCGCTTCCGGCTCGTTCGGCACTTCGATGTACGCGTCGCCGAACAGGCTGTAGTTCATCCCCTGCGAACTGAACCCGTAGGGAGCGCGCGGCTCGATGTCGAAGAGGTACGCGTCGCTCCCGAGCACCTCGGCCGACAGCTCCTGCAGCGGCGTGATGTCCCCCGTCCAGAAGGCGCGTCCGTACGTGCCCAGCACGAGATCATTCTCACGCGGGTGCACCTTCAGATCGTGGACGGGTATGGTCGGGAGGTTGGCCTTCAGCCGCGACCAGTGCGACCCCGCGTCGATCGACACGAACACGCCGATGTCGTTTCCGACGATGAGCAGGTTCGCGTTCCTGCGATCCTGCACGACGACGTTGATCGGCGCCTCCGGCAGGCCTTGCGAGATCGACGTCCAGGTCTCGCCGTAGTCGGTCGTGCGATAGAGGTACGGCGCGAAGTCGTCGTTGCGGAAGCCGTTTTTCGCGACGAAGGCGACCGCCGGATCGTGCGGCGATGCGAAGACGCGGCTCACCCAGCGATCCACCGGCGCGCCCGCCGCGGTCAGCTTCGCTGTCAGATCCGTCCATTCGCCGCCGTGATTCCGCGTGACGTGCACCTTCCCGTCGTCGGTCCCCACCCAGATGAGTCCCGGCGTGAGCGGCGACTCCGAGATCGTCGTGATCGTGCAGTACGGCACGTTCAGGCCGATCTTCGACTGATCGTTCGTGGTGAGGTCCGGGCTGATGACCTCCCACGTGTCGCCGCGATCGAGCGATCGGAACAGCATCTGCGCGCCGGCGTAGACGATCGCGGGGTTGAACGGCGACATCGCGATTGGCGCAATCCAGTTGTAGCGCAGCCGCGGACCGTCCTTCGGCTGCGGCGGCGCGATACGCGTCCGGACGCCCGTCTTCTGGTCCATCCGGCCCATCTGGTTCAGCTCGCGCGTGTTGTAGACCCAGCGGCTGTCGCTCGGATCGACGACGTTGTACATGCCGTCGCCGGGGCCGACGGTCACCCAGTCGTCGATCGTGATGCGTCCGGTCCGTCCGTTGCTCGGCCCCTTCCACGAATCGTGATCCTGCATGCCGCCGTAGACGTTGTAGGGATCGTCCATGTCGACGCCCACCGCATACACCTCGCCGATGCGCATGTTCGGAAAATAGTCGGCCGTGCGTCCGCCGTCGTACGAGACGCTCACCCCTCCGTCGCTGCCGAGGATGATCCGCAGCGGATCGTCCGGATCCCACCACATGGACCGGAAGTCGCCGAACACGTTGCGGAAGAAATCGCTGTCCCAGGTCTTCCCGCCGTCGCGCGAGATGTACATCGAGTCGCTCGTGACGATGACGGTGTGGTCGTCGTGTGGATTGATGCGGACCTGATTGAAGGAGTACGGCGCCTTGCCACCCGCGACGTTGACGTCGGTCACCTTGCGCCAGGAGCGTCCGCCGTCGTCGGTGCGGTACAGCTCGTTGCCGATGATGCCGGAGGCGAGCGGGTTGATCGCCGACACCTCGCGCGCGTCTGCGCCCGTCCTGGGGTTCTGGTTCTCCACGAGCGCGTAGAGAATGCGTGGATCCTTCTGGTAAATGTCGAGGCCGATGCGGCCGATCCTGCCCGTCGGCAGGCCGCCCGAGAGGCGCTGCCAATGGTCGCCGCCGTCCGTCGTCCGGTACACGGCGCTCTCCGGGCCGCTCTCGATGATCTGCCATGGGAGACGCTGCTTGTCGTACATCGCGGCGTAGAGCGTGGACGGCGACCGCCGGTCGATCACCAGATCGATCGCGCCGACGCCGTCGTTCACGTACAGGACCTTCTTCCACGTCTTCCCGCCGTCGGTGGTACGGAAGATGCCGCGTTCAGCATTCTTCGAAAACAGGTGGCCCATCGCCGCCACGTAGACGATGTCCGGCTTCGTCGGATGAATCACGATGCGGCCGATGTGATGCGAGTCGGGCAGCCCCACGAACTGCCACGTCGCGCCGGCGTCGGTTGACTTGTAGACCCCCTTGCCCGAATACGACGACCGCGCATTCGCCTGCTCGCCCGTGCCCATCCACACGACGTTCGGGTTCGACGGCGCGATCGCGACCGCGCCGACGGTCGTGACGTCGACGCTGTCGGAGATATTCGTCCAGGTCGTCCCGCCGTTGATCGTCTTCCAGAGGCCGCCGTTCCGCGCGGCCGCGTACATCGTGTAGAGGTGAGCGTGCCGCGGCGATTCGGGGACGGCGATCTCGGTGATCCACGCCGCGGTCCTGAAGGGCCCGATGTTGCGGAACGTGAGCGCGTTGATGACCTGCTCGAGCGCCGTGTCCCGTCTGTGTTCTTCTGTGTTTTTCTGCGGCTGTTCTTCTGTGTTCTTCTGCGGCTGTTGTTCTGTGTTGTTCTGTGGCTGTGCGCCGAGGTTGACGTGAATCGTGAGGGCCGCGAGCAGCAGCAGGGGAATGCGTCTACGCATGATGGCTCCGGTGCGCGTCATTGTATGGCATGATCCCGCGACGCCGCCGACGAGCCCTTCTGTGTTTTTCTGTGTTGTTCTGCGGCTGTTCTTCCGTGTTGTTCTGCGGCTGTTCTCCGTGTTTGTCCGTGGCTGTCCTTCTGTGCTTTTCTGTGGCCCTCATGCCCCCTGCGGCAGTGCTGGTGAGCGCGTGCCTGCTCGGCGCGCCGGTGCGATACCACGGCGGCGACGCGCAGTCGGACAGCGACATCCTGCGCCGCTGGCAACGGCAACGCCGTATCGTCGCCGTGTGTCCGGAAGTGGCGGGCGGGCTGCCGACGCCGCGTCCGCCGGCGGAGCTGCAGGGAGGAGACGGCGTTCAGGTGCTGCGCGGCGGGGCAGCGGTGAGAACGCGCGCGGGGGAGGACGTCACCGAAGCGTTCCGTGCGGGAGCGGCGCATGCGGTGGCGGCGGCGCGCGGGGCGAACGTCCGCGTCGCCGTGCTGAAATCCGGCAGCCCGTCGTGCGCCGTGGACGGGATCTACGACGGCACGTTCTCGGGTCGACGCACCGCAGGCGCGGGGGTCACGGCCGCGGCGCTGCGCGCGGCCGGCGTGCAGGTGTTCGACGAGACGCAGTTAGCGGAGGCCGACGCGGCCCTGAAGGAGATCGACGGGCGCCATGACTAAGGACGTCCTGACGATGGCCAGCCTGTGGCTCCTGGTCGCCGGCGGCCAGGCGCGTCCGCCGTTCCAGGCAGACCCGCCGAAAACCTGCGAGAACTGCGAGGCGTGGAACCGCGACCGCGATCCGGTTCGCGTGTTCGGCAACGTGTACTACGTCGGCACCGCCGAGCTGTCATCCATCCTCATCACGTCTCCGGCGGGGCACATTCTGATCGACGGCGCGATTCCACAATCCGCGCCGCTCATCGACGCGCACATCCGCGCGCTTGGATTCCGGATCGGGGACGTGCGCCTCATCGTGAATTCGCATACGCACTACGATCACGTGGGTGGCCTCGCCGCCCTGCAGCGTGCGAGCGATGCGGTGGTCGCGGCGACGCGTCCGGCGGCGCGCGCGCTCCGTGAGGGACACCCAACGGCCGATGATCCGCAGTTCGCCTCGGAGGACAACGGCTTCCCGCCGATCCGCGACGTGCGCGTGGTGGAGGACGGCGAGACGCTGCACGCCGGCGATCTGGCGATCACCGCCCACCTGACGCCGGGACATACGCCCGGCAGCACCACGTGGACGTGGAGGAGCTGCGAAGGGGAGCGCTGCCTCGATTTCGTGTACGCGGACAGCGTCACCGCGGTTTCCGCGCCGGACTACCGGTTCACGAGCCATCCGCGTGCGGTCGAGGCGTTCCGCCGCGGGCTCGACACGATCGCGAGCCTCCCGTGCGACGTGCTGCTGACGCCCCATCCGGGCGCGTCCGGGATGGATGCCAAGCTCGCGGCGCTCGCGCGCGGCGGCGCCAACCCGTTCGTCGGAACGGGCGCGTGCCGCGCGTACGCGGCGAACGGCCGCCGCGGACTGGACGCGCGGCTCGCCACGGAACGCGCAAACCCCAGATGAGCGGGATCGGGCCGGAGACGATCGTCGCGACGCCGCGGCTCACGCTCCGCTGCGTCGCGTCGGAAGATGCCGCGTTCGTCCGGACGCTGCTGAACGAGCCGTCGTTCCTGCGCCACATCGGCGACAAAGGGGTGCGGACGCTCGATGACGCGCGCACGTACATCGCCGAGGGGCCGCAGGCGAGCTACGCACGCTTCGGCTTCGGTCTCTATATCGTCGAGCTGAACGGATCACGCGTGCCGATCGGTCTGTGCGGTCTCCTCAAACGCGACGAGCTGGAGGACGTCGATCTCGGCTTCGCGTTTCTGCCCGCGTACTGGTCGCAGGGCTACGCGGCGGAGGCGGCTCGGGCCGTGCTGGATCATGCGCGCGCGGCGCTGCGGATCTCGCGCATCGTGGCGATCGTGTCCCCTGCCAATGATGCGTCGATCAGGCTCCTGGGCCGGCTCGGCTTTACGTACGAGCGCATGGTGCGGCTCCGCGAGGCGAACGCGGAGCTGCAACTGTTCGCGTCGATGGCGCCTACAGCGAAATGACCTGATCCGGCGGGTTGCCGCCGAGGGCGGCGTAGAGATCGGGGAAACAGCCGACCTGCACACCCGCCACCGTGTCCTTGACGCGGCAGTCGCCCGGTTCGCGGCGTCCGCGGCCCTGCGCGTCGCACCACCGCGGCTCACCTTCGGCGAGGCCGCGCTCGAGCGCGCACATGTCGCACATCATCAGCAGCATGCCGTGCTTCTGCGCCACGCGGGCCAGGCGTTCGCCGAGCGGATCGCCGCGCCGTAACGCGAACACGTTGTCGTCGAAGAAGAACATGCCGGCGACTTCAACCCCGTGCGTGCCGGCCTCGAGCTGCGGAAGGATCATCTGGCCGAGCTTGTAGCTCGCCGCGCGCGGACTCACGAACACATACGCGACGTTCATTCTCGCTGCCTCCTCATCGGGCGGCCCGCTCGCGAGGTCGCGCACGCCGCCGTGATCCGAAACGAAAAGTCTAGCATCGGGCGCACGCGGCGGGCGTATACTGGCGGCGAGATCGGCGGGCGCAGCGGGGCTCCAGAAAAGCGGAGGTGGTTGCCATGTTCGCGCACCTGCAGATTGCGGAAGATCGGGCGGGCAACGTCGTCATCGTGCGGCTGACGGGGCAGCTCGTCGCCGAGGAGGACGCGCTCGGCTTCCGGAACTTCGTCGACGCGCTGATCCAGTCCGGCGCGCGCCGCCTCGTCGTCAATCTCCGGGAACTTTCCTACATCGACAGCTGCGGCGTCGGCTCGCTGGTCGCGAAGTTCGTCACGATCAAGCAGCTCGGCGGGCACCTGAAGCTCGCCTGCCCGAACAGCCGCGTACTGCGCATCCTGACGATCACGGGGTTGCTCGCGGTGTTCGAGATCTTCGACAGCGAAGAGGCGGCCGTCCGCAGCTTTGCGGCGCCGTCGCCGGCCCCCGCCGATCGGCAGCCTCTCGCCGGCTGACAGCCGCCGGGCGGCTCCGATCCGACGTGTGCTAGGCTCTCGCTCCGTATGAGCCGCTCATTGCACGTCACTTCCGTCATGATGCCGGTGCTGCTGATGCTGGCCGGCGGTGCTGCTGCCCAAACGCCGGCCGCCGCCGCGGCCCCGGGGTTCGCGGATCCGGCGCGCGTCGACAAGCTGCGCGGCGCCTTCCCCCAGATCGATCGGCTGATGCGCGACTTCGCCTCGCGCACGCACGTACCGGGGATCGCGTACGGCGTCATCATCGACGGTGAGCTCGCGCACACCGGCGCCGCCGGGTTTCGGGACCTCGAGACGAAGTCAGAAGTCACGCCCGACACCGTCTTCCGCATCGCCTCGATGACGAAGAGCTTCACGGCGATGTCGATCCTGAAGCTCCGCGACGAAGGCAAGCTGTCGCTCGACGATCCCGCCGAGCGCTACGTTCCCGAACTGAAGGGACTGAAGTATCCGACGACGGATTCGCCGCGGATCACGATCCGGCATCTGCTGTCGCACGCCGCGGGTTTTCCTGAAGACAATCCCTGGGGCGACCGGCAGCTGGCGGACACGGACGACGAGATGTCGGCGATGCTGCGTGAAGGCATCCCGTTCTCGCACGCGCCGGGGATCGAGTACGAGTACTCGAACTACGGCTTCGCGATTCTCGGGCGCATCGTGTCCCGCGTGTCGGGCATGCCGTACCGCGACTACGTCCAGGCGAACATCCTCAAGCCGCTGGGCATGACGTCATCGACGCTCGAGCCGCGGGACGTGCCGGCGGATCGACTTGCCCATGGATATCGGTGGGAGGACGAGCAGTGGAAGGAGGAGCCGCAGCTGCCGGACGGCGCGTTCGGGTCGATGGGCGGCATGCTGACGTCGATCCGCGATCTTGCGCGCTACGTCGGCGTCTACATGAGCGCGTGGCCGCCGCACGACGGGCCCGAGACCGCGCCCATCCGCCGCGCGTCGCTGCGCGAGATGCAGCACGTCTGGTCACCCAGGCGCGCGTCCGTCCGGCGCGATGCGGCGAGCGGCGGGATCGAGCTGTCGTCCGGCGGCTACGCGTTCGGGCTGGGCGTTTCGCAGACCTGCGCCTTCGCACACGTCGTCTCGCATAGCGGCGGTCTTCCGGGCTTCGGGTCGCAGATGCGGTGGCTGCCCGACTACGGCGTCGGCATCATCGCGCTCGGCAACAAGACCTATACCGGCTGGTCCCAGGTGTTCGATGGCGCGATCGACGCGCTTGCCGCGACCGGCGGCCTGCAGCCTCGCCAACCGCAGCCCGCGGCCGCGCTGGTCGACGCGAAGAATGCCGTGTCGCGCCTGATTCAGCAGTGGGACGACTCGCTCGCGGATCGCATCGCCGCGGAGAACCTGTTCCTCGACGAATCGAAGGATCGGCGCCGGCGCGAACTCGACGCGGTGCGCGCGCAGCTCGGCGCCTGCGCGCCGGAAGGCCCGTTCGACGTCGAGAACCGCCTGCGCGGCGCCTGGACGATGACGTGCGATCGCGGACAACTGCGAGTCGAGATTACCCTCGCGCCGACCGAGCCCCCGCTCGTCCAGCACTGGTCGATGCACCCGGTCACGGCCGACGCGCCGCCGCGCGCAACCCCGTGCGGCGGGTAGCGGCGATGCCGTCGATCCGGACGCGCCCCGCCACCCCGGCGGATCGTGAGTTCATCACGAGCACCGCCGTCAGGCTCGCGGCCTTCGGCCCGCCGCCGTGGCGGACGCCGTCGGAGATCGTCGAGCCCGAGGTGAAGGCGCTCGAGGCGTTCTTCGTCACGCCGCTGCCCGGTTCCGCCATGTTCGTCGTCGAGGACGGCCGCGAGCGGCTCGGCTTCGTGCTGCTCGAGCGGCGCGTCGACTATTTCACCGGCCGGCCGCACGGTCACGTGAGCATCATCGCGATCAGCGCCGCGGCAGAGGGGCGCGGCGCCGGCACCGCGCTCATGTCCGCCGCAGAGGCCTGGGCACGCGAGCAGGGGTACGGGACGCTGACGCTCAACGTGTTCGGCGGCAACCAGCGGGCGCGCGCGATGTACGAGCGCTGCGGGTTCCAGGTGGAGACGCTCAAGTACGTGAAGCCGCTCGGGTGATTGTCAGCCCGTAAAGGGCTGACCCACATTGCAGATGTGTCGTAGCGCATGCCTTTAGCAGGCTGTTGAAAAAGTAACTCGACGAGGTACCCAACGGGCCCCTGATTCGTACTACACTGCGCCGACTGTTTATCAGGAGGCGCAGCGCATGCGTGGTGACGATCAGCGGACCGGCTACATGTTCAGTTATCTGTCGCCCGAGGAGCGCGTGCCGGCGGATCATCCGCTGCGCGTGATCCGCCAGTTCACCGACACGGCGCTCCAGGAGCTGTCTGGACGCTTTCATGCGATGTACTCCGATATCGGGCGGCCGTCGATTGCTCCGGAGCAGTTGCTGCGCGCGCTGATCCTGCAGCTGCTGTACAGCATCCGCAGCGAGCGACTGTTGATCGAACAGCTGAATTACAACCTGCTGTTTCGCTGGTTCGTCGGGCTGAGCATGGACGCGCCGGTCTGGAATCACTCGACGTTTTCGAAGAATCGCGACCGGCTGCTGGCGGGCGACGTCGCCCAGGCGTTCTTCGCGGCCATCGTCCGTCAGGCGAGCGCGGCCGGCCTGCTGTCGGATGACCACTTCACCGTCGACGGCACGCTGCTGGAGGCGTGGGCCAGCCAGAAGAGTTTTCAGCGGAAAGACGGGCCGCCCGCCGATTCCGACGATGATCCCCGTAACCCCACGCGCGATTTTCGGGGCGAACCGCGGCGCAATGAGACGCATGCGTCGACGACGGATCCCGACGCGCGCCTCTACAAGAAGGCGCGCGGGCAGGCGGCGCATCTCGCCTATCTCGGGCATCTGTTGACGGAGAATCGCCACGGATTGATCGTCGACGCGTGCGCCACGTGCGCCGATGGGACGGCCGAGCGCGAGGCCGCGCTGCTGATGCTCAGCGAGTTGCCCGACAGGGGGCGGGTCACGATCGGGGCGGACAAGAATTTCGACACGCGCGACTTTGTGGCGGTCGCGCGCGGCCTCGGCATCACACCGCACGTGGCGCAGTACGAGGCGCCGCGTCGCACCAGTGCCATCGATACCCGGACGACGCGCCATCCCGGCTATCACCGGAGCCAACGGAAGCGAAAACTGATCGAGCAGTGCTTCGGGTGGATGAAGACCATCGGCTTGGCCCGCAAACTCCGACACCGCGGCCACGCCCGCGTCAACTGGGTCTTCATCTTCACCGCCGCGGCGTACAACATGGTCCGGATGCGCCGCCTGGTGACGGCGCAGGTCTGAAGCGCCGCGCGCACGCGCGCGCCGCCGCCTGCGCGCCGCGGCGCGACGATTCGTGAGGTCCGAAGCGATGGAATCAGTTCGGGTTTCAACCACTATTTCAACGGCCTGTTAGAGGCCTGCGACATGCTGATGGCGTATTTCGAGCAGGTTGAGGAAACGACGGCGTGGCTGCGAGCGCGCATCGGCGTGCCGGAGGTCGCGATCGTGCTGGGCTCCGGGCTCGGCAACTTCGCAGAGCGGCTGAACGAG
>DASSOM010000207.1:0-2230 GCA_035700625.1 Vicinamibacterales bacterium | reverse complement strand
CGGTGTCGCGCGGGATGGGGATCGTCATGCGGACCGAACTGCCGGACCCCGCGCAGCTGCTGCCGGCCGTGCGGCAGCGGATTGCCGCCATCGATCCCGACCTGCCGATCATCAAGCCTCAAACGATGACGTCCGTCGTCGAGGCGTCGGCGGGAAGCTCGCGGTTGTCGTCCGTGCTGACGGCCGTGTTCGCGCTGCTTGCCGGCCTCCTTGCGACGGTTGGCATCTACAGCCTTATCGCGTACTCCGTCGCGGAGCGCACGCGCGAGTTCGGGATCCGCGTCGCGCTCGGCGCCGATCGGCGCCGCGTGCTCCGTCTGATCGTCGGCGAAGGCCTGCTGCTCTCCGCGATAGGGATCGGGATCGGCCTGTTCGGGGCCTGGCTGCTGACCGGATCGCTCCGGCCGCTGCTGTACGAGGTGAATCCGATCGACCCTGCGGTGCTGTCGCTAACGTGCGCCGCGGTGCTCGTCGTGGCCGCGCTGGCCTCCTACGTTCCCGCGCGGCGGGCGCTGCGCGTCGATCCGATGGTCGCCCTCCGCGCGGAGTAAGCCGGAGGCAGGCGCTTCGTGATACAACCGGAACGAGAGACCGGTTTCACGAGGCTGCCCATGCGCCGCATCACCCGAACGTTCTTCAGTGCGCTTCTGCTCGTCGCGGTGCTCGCCGCGCCGGCATACGCTCAGTCCACCATCTTCATCGTCCGCCATGCCGAGCGCGCGGATGACGGCGGGCAGATGGACATGAAGATGAAGGACCCGGATCTGTCAGACGCGGGGCACGCGCGCGCGCGTCGCCTTGCGGAGGTGCTGCGTTCTGCCGGCATCGAGCACGTGTACGCGAGTGAGTACAAGCGCACGCAGCAGACCGCCGCGCCGCTCGCGGAAGCGGACCATCTGAAGATCGAGACTGTTCCTGCCAAGAACGTCGACGAGCTGGTTCGGCGGATCATCGCCGAGCACGGTCCCACGCTCGTCGTCGGTCACTCGAACACCATTCCAGACATCCTGAAAGCGTTCGGCGTTTCGGATGTGACGATCGACGACATGGAGTACGACAACCTGTTTGTCGTGGTCCGCCCGGAGACGGGGCCGCCGGTTCTCACCAGACTGCGCTTCTAGTTACGGTTCGTCGTCACGGTGAAGTCTGCGATAAGGTGATGAAGATCGCGCCCTGCACACCCGCCGTGGGGACGACGATCACGTTCTGGGAGGCATAGCCGGGAGCCGATGCCCGGAGCGTCATCTGGATGCCAGGCGTCAGATTTTCGAAGACCACGCCCCCGTCGTAAGCCCATGCATCGCACTCGTTCGTCTGCGCTCTGATCTGGCCAACCGCCTGTCCGGAGATCGCCTGGACTGTCGCGGCGATACAGGCTCCGCTATCGCGGATCACCATCGCCCAGACGCGTGCCGATGGGGCTGGGGGCGGGACCGGAGGCGGCGCCGGCTTGGACGGCTGGGCTGGGGATGTCGGGACAGTGGGAACGGCCGGCCCGCCGGTCCCGCACGCCACCAGCAGCAGCGTCGTTAGCATGGCCAGGATGCGGGTCACAGCTCCTCCCATTCGCTCACCTTCCTAAACGCTTTCCCCACGCGATCCGGACCGGATTCTGTTAACATCCGCCAGCCAGTTCGCGGCCGGAGTGAGCGATGACGCAAGACCCCGGTTCGTCGCAGCACTTCCCTCAGGGGGCAGGCGGCCCCGAAACCACGGTCCAGTTGATCGATCGCGCGCGTGCGGGCGATCAAGCGGCGCTGGACGAGCTGTTCACCCGTCATCTCCAGCCGCTTCGGCGATGGGCCAGCGGTCGGCTGCCCCGATGGGCGCGCGACCTGGCCGACACGGACGATCTCGTCCAGGACACCCTGCTTCAGACGTTTAAGAGGATCGACAGCTTCGAGCACCGACGCGCGGGTGCGCTCCAGGCCTATCTGCGTCAGGCCGTTGTCAATCGCATCCGGGATGAACTGCGCCGCAAGGCGCGGCAGCCGGATGGAACCGACCTCGAAGGGCTCGAGTTCGACGGCGCGAACTCGCCGCTCGAGGAAGCGATTGGTCATGAAGCCATGGCGCGCTACGCACGTGCGCTCGAACGTCTCGATCCTGGCGAACGCGAAGCGATCGTCGGCCGCGTCGAGATGGGGTACAGCTACGCGGAACTTGCCGAGGCGCTCGGCAAGCCGACGCCCGATGCGGCGCGCAAAGCGGCGGAGCGTGCGCTCGTGCA
>DASSOM010000206.1:0-8018 GCA_035700625.1 Vicinamibacterales bacterium | reverse complement strand
CGCGCGTGCGGTGCACGTCGAAGAGTTCGAGCAGCTCCAACCTCTGCCGTAACGCGGCATGGATGATGCTAGCTCCACGACGCGTGTAGGGAGTCCGAGGGGCGAAGCTCGTCGCAGTCGATGCGAGCGAGCGGCCGCGAGCGAGCCACGCGACCGGAGTGAGCCGGCGCAGCGGCGAGCGAGGGCGCGTGTAGGGGAGTCCGAGGGGCGAAGCCCCTCGGAAAATAAGTGGAGGCGCCGGGAGTTGCACCCGGGTCCGAAAATACATCCCCGCCGGCATCTACGATGCGTAGCCGCGTCTGAAGTGTCGCGCCCGGCGTGAAGATACGGCCAGAACCGCCGAGCGCCAGCCCCGGAAAATCTCGCCGCCGCCGTCCGGGACGGCCGGCGTCAGCCAGCCTGCTGAAATGACATCCGTTCCCCACCCGCAGGCTGATGAGGACGGACGCTCACAGGGTTTTACGCTGCGAGAGCGAGCTGCGTGTCCGCAGTTACGTTTGTTTCCATCTGATTTACGAGGGTGATGGTCCTCGGCACGCATCCAGCGGAACCATATCTCCGTCGAATCTGGGTCGCCCCCAGACCGACCATTGTACCGCAGCGGTTTGGGCCGGTCAAATTGCTGTCGCGCTTGTACTTGCGGCCATTTCTCGCCTTGACTCAGGCGGCCCGGTTCCCGATAATGCCGGGAATGTTTCCCGACGAGATTCAGCAGGCGCTCGAAACGCTTCAGTCCGGCCTGCGCGACGCGGTCGGGCGCCATCTCCAGACGCTGACGCGCGAGCACGAGACGGCCCTGGCTCAGGCGAAGGAAGAGGCTGCGGCCGAGGCGCTGGTCGACCTGGCGTCGCAGCTCGACGCGGTGCGCGCCGAGTGCGCGCAGCAGCTCGACACGGAATTGGCCGCGGCGCGCACCGACGCCGAACGGCGGCTGGCGTCCGAAACGACGCGCGTGCGCGTCGAGGCAGAAAACGCAGCCGCCGAACGCGCCGAGAGCGAGCGCGAGACACTCGAACAGGCGCTCGCGGCCGAACGCCAGCGCGCGGAGGAGCGCGTCCGTGAGATCCAGGAGCGGCTCACGCGCGAACTGGAGGCGGAGCGCGCACGCGCCGAGTCCGCCGAGGCCGCGCGCGTCGCGCTCGCGGAGCCGCGGCCAGAGCGGGAGTCCACGCGGGCGATCGAGACAGGGCCGCTGCTGGCTGCCGTGCAGGCGATCGGGGGTGAGCGCACGCTGACCGGTATTTTCGAACGGCTGCTCGAGTACGCCGCCGCGTCCGCCTGCCGCGCCGTCATCCTCATGGTCAGCGGCGATCGTCTGCAGGGATGGCGCGCGGCCGGATTCGATCGTCTCGATGCGTCGAGCATCGACCTCTCGCTGAACGACGCGGGCGTGCTCGGCGATGCCGTGCGCACGGCAACCGTCCGCGCGACGAGCGAGGCGGTGCCGCCCCCTGCGATGCTGGCGCTGATGCCGGGCCGGACGGGATTTGCCGCGCCGCTGCTCGTCGGCGGCCACGTCGTCGCGCTGTTGTATGCGGACGAGCAGGGCGCGTCCGAGCCGACTTCGTCGGCGGCGTGGACGGAAGCGATCGAAATCATCGCCCGGCATGCCTCGAGCGCGCTCGCGCTCGTCACCGCGACCCGCACGCTTCAGGCGTCCGGCGGGCCGGCGGCCGGTAGTGCCGAGGCGGACGACCAGAGCGCGCGGCGCTACGCGCGGCTGCTCGTCTCGGAGATCAAGCTGTACAACGAATCCGCCGTTCGTGTCGGTCGAGAGAAGCGCGATCTGCTCGCGCGCCTCGCGCCCGAGATCGATCGCGCGCGACGCTTGTACGAAGAACGCGTTCCGCCGGCCATCGGCGCGCGCGGCCTCTACTTCCAGCAGGAACTCGTGCAGACGCTTGCCGACGGCGATCCCGCGCTTCTGGGCCAGACCTGATGATCGCTGTCGTGCGTTCCGGCCGCTGGCTTCGATCGCTCCTCTGCGCCGGCGGCCTCCTGTGCATCGTCCCCGGCCATCCTCGCGTGAGCGCGCAGCAGCTCGCGCCGACGATTCATCCGGCGCTGCCGTCCCGGCTTTCCGACTACTGGCTCGTGCCCGACAAGCGCGAGCGTCCCGGCCCCGGTGCCGACAACCTCGGTTCGGCGGCCAAGGCGTTCGCCTCCGGCGACTACGCCGTCGCGCTGCGCGCCGCGAACGACACCATCAGCGCCGACGGCCCGCTGCGCGAGTACGGGTGGCTGTACCGCGCGCAGTCGCAGGTGCGGCTCGCGCGCGTGGACGATGCAATCCGATCGTTCGACGAGCTGCTGAGTCATGGGCCGGCCGGGTATCTGGGCAACGCGGCGAACATTGGCAAGGCCGAAGCGCTCGCGGCGCGCGGCGATCAGGCGGGCGCGACCGCGATCTTCGCGCAGCTCGCCGAAGGCAGGACGATCGCGCCGGACGAAGTGCTGCTGAGACTCGGCCAGGCGGCGTTCGCGGCCGGCGACAACAAGAGCGCCGCGGACGCGCTGCTGCGCGTGTACTACGAGTATCCGCTCTCGGACGCGGCCGCGACCGCCGCGACGCTGCTCGCGACGGTGCCGGACCAGCCGCACAGCCGCGGATACCAGGCGGATCTCGGCCGTGCGCAGATGCTGTTCGGCGGGCGGCGCTATAGCGACGCCCGCGACGCGTTCCGCGCGCTGCGCGATCAGGCGAGCGGCGACGATCGGGAAATCGTCGACCTCCGTCTCGCGGAATGCGACTATTTTCTCGGCCGCTATACCGATGCGCGGGATGCGCTGGAGCCGTACACCCGGAAGGGGGCGCGGATCGCCGAAGCGCGCTTCTTCTATCTGAGCGCCGTCGGCCGTCTTGGCGACGAGGACCGTTACATCGCGCTCTCGCGCGCGCTCCTCGACGAGTTTCCAGATACCACGTGGGCGGGCGACGCGCTGAACAATCTCGGCACCCACTACATCCTCGAGGACGAAGACGCCGAGGCGGCGCAGACGTTCCGCGAGCTGTACGAGCGCTTTCCGTCAGGACCGCATGCGCAGCGCGCCGCGTGGAAGTACGGCTGGTGGAGCTATCGCAACGGTGAATATGCGGAGACGGTCCGCGTCTTCGAGAGCGCCGCGGCCGGTTTCCCGCGATCGGACTACCGGCCCTCCTACCTGTACTGGTCGGCGCGCGCGCACGCGCAGCTCGGCGATCGCGACGTCGCCGAGGAGCGGCTTGCGCTCGTCTCGACCGACTACCTGAATTCCTACTACGGGCGGCTCGCCGAGCGGCGGTTGTCCGCGCGCCGGGCCTCTCGGACGACGCAGACCGACGGCGACGTCGCCGTGCCGGCCGCCGCACGCACGACGGATCCGCCCGCGGCTCCGGATCCCTCCGCGGCTCCGGACCCGCCGCCCAATGCGCCCGTCATCAAGCGACTGCTCGCGGCCGGCCTCTACGACAATGCGCTCAACGAGCTGCGGTACGCGCAGAAGGTGTGGGGCACCTCCGCGCCGATCGAGGCGACGATCGCGTGGACGTACAACCAGAAGGGAGAGCTGCGGCGCGCGATCACGCTGATGCGCCGCGCGTACCCGCAGCACCTTGCGGCCGGTGGAGAAGATCTGCCGCCGGAAATCCTGCAGGTGATCTTCCCCCTGACCTACTGGGATTCGATTCGCAAGTATGCCCGTGCGCACGATCTGGATCCGTACGTCGTCGCCGCGCTGATCGCGCAGGAGTCCACGTTCGATCCGAACATCCGGTCCGCGGCCGACGCGTGGGGACTCATGCAGATCCTGCCCTCGACGGGACGGCGGCTCGCGCGCCGGCTCGGCGTGCGCCGGTGGAACCGCGCGATGCTCACCAACCCCGTGCTGAACATCCGCATGGGCACGCTGTACTTCTCGGACCTGGTCGAGCAGTTCGGCGGCACGTACTACGCGCTCGCCAGCTACAACGCCGGCGAGAATCGCGTGGCGCGGTGGAAGGAGGAGCGGCCCGGGCTCGACGAGGACGAGTTCATCGACGACATCCCGTTTCCGGAGACGCAGAACTACGTGAAGCGGATCCTCGGCACCGCCGAAGACTACCGACGGCTGTACGGCCCGTCCGGCACGATCAAGCCGGGCGTGTCGAAAACGTCCGCCACGAAAGGGCGTGCAACGAAGAAGAAGCCCTCCGGCGAGCGCGATCAGTTATTCTGATCGCACCGCTGCATGAGGCGAGTTGCTCCGACTGCCGCCGCGATCGTGGCCGCCGCGGCAGCGCTGGTGTCGTCTGCCACGCTCGCGGTGGACGCCCCCGGCGGCCATCGTCTCGCGCTCGTGCCCGTGGACGCGGGGCACCTCGTTCTTGCGGCTGTGGCCGCCCTCGTCGGATTCGCGGCCGCGCGCCGCGGCGCCGCGATGGCCGTCCTCGTGCTCGCGCCCGTGTTCCTGCCGTGGGCGCCGGCGTCCATCCCGGCGGCGTTCCTCCTCTGGTCCGGCCCGCCCGTCCTGCTCCTGTGGATCGCGTTCGCCGCGATCGTCGCCCAGCCGTGGCTGAATCGCGCGTGGGTACGTCTGCGCGGGGTGACGCCGCGCTCGGCTGCGCGGCTCGCGGCGCTGCTCGCCGCGGTCGTATTCGGCGTCACCGCCTGGCAGGTCGCGCCGTCGATTCCGTCCGGCGATGAGCCGCAGTACCTTGTCATCACGCAGAGCCTGCTGTCGGACGGCGATCTTCAGATCGAGAACAATCATCGCCGCGGCGATTACCGTGCGTACTTCGATCGTGAGCTCGAGCCGGATTACCTGCGCCGCGGCACCGACGGACAGATCTACTCGATCCATGCGCCGGGCCTGCCTGTCCTGATCGCGCCTGCCTTCGCCGTGGGCGGCTATCCCGCTGCCGTGGTGTTCCTGCTGCTGCTGTCGGCGGCGGGCACGGGACTCGCGTGGCATCTGGCCTGGCGCATCAGCGGATCGGCGGGCGCGGCATGGTTTGCCTGGAGCGCCGTGGCGCTGTGCACGACGACGGTGTTTCAGGCGGTCACCGTGTTTCCCGACGGTCCCGCGGCGGTCATCGTCCTCACCGGTGTGTGGGCGCTGATCCGCGCGCGCGACGAGCAGGGGAGCGGCCGCACCGGCGTCATGCCGTGGCTGCTGCATGGCGCCGCACTGGCGGCGCTGCCCTGGCTGCATACGCGTTTCGTGGTGCTTGCCGCGGTCGCGGGCGCCCTCATCCTGCTGGAGCTGTCGCGGACGCGCAACGCCGCGGCCAAGGCCTCCGCGTTTCTGCTCGTACCCGCCGCGAGCGCGGTTGGCTGGATCCTTTTTTTCGCCGCGATCTACGGCACGCCGAACCCCGCGGCGCCGTACGGGCAGGCGAATCTCGGCTCGCCCGCGCACGTGTTGCCGGGGCTCGCAGGCCTGTTCTTCGATCAGCAGTTCGGTTTGCTGGCGTACGCGCCGGTGCTCGCCGCCGCCGTCGCGGGGGGCATCGCGATGCTGCGCTCGGGAGGCCGCGCGCGAACGCTCGCGGTCGAACTTCTCATCATCGCGGCGCCGTACCTGCTCGTCGTGACGCACTTCGCGATGTGGTGGGCGGGCTGGAGCGCGCCCGCCCGCTTCTTCATGCCCGTACTGCCGACGCTGGCGATTCCCATCGCGATCGCCTGGCGCGCCGCGGAACGGCGGGGCACGCGCGCGTGCCTGCTGGCGCTGCTCGGGTTGACGATGTTCACCACCGGCGTGCTCGTCTTCGTGAACGGCGGACGGCTCGCGTACAACGTCCGCGACGGGTACGGCCTGCTCGCGGATTGGATGAACCGGTCGATCGATCTGCAGCGCGGGCTGCCCAGCTTCTTCGTCCACGCGGCACGCGCGCGCTTCTACGTCGAGATCGCGATCTGGGCCGGCGCGATCGCCGCGGCGTGGCTGATCGTCCGCGCGGTCGTTCGCGGCGGGGGACGCCTGCGCGCCGCGACGGCGGTGGTGCTGACGCTCGCGGCGGCGGCGATGGGGTCGTTGACGGCCGTGTGGGCGATCGAAGGCGCGCCCCGGACGACACCCGCATCGGCGCAGGCGGCGCTGCTTGGGCAGCTCGCGACGGGCGAACGCCAGGTCGCCATCGACCTCTCGTCCTGGCGTACACGTCCAGTCTCGACTCTGGCCCAGTCGCTGGTGATCCGGCAGCCGCCGCGTCCGCGCGGCCTCGCACGCGGGGATCGCGCTCGATTCCTGGTGCCGGCCGTTCCGGCAGGCGAATATCGTCTGACGGTGGAAGGCGACGGGGATGCCGGCTGGCTCACGCTCGGCATCGGCCGCGATCAATTCGCGCTCGCGACGGGGCCGGCCGAGGAGTTCGCGCGCGGACTCGACATCCGGCTGCCGGTGGCGGTGCGCGCCCTGGTCGTGCGCGGCGACGACTCAGGACTCACCAGAGCCTTCGTGGTGCGGCCGCGGACGCTGCTGCCGCCCGGGCACACGCTGTCCGGCGCGACGGCGCTTCACGCCGTGCGCTACGGCGAGGCCATCGTGTATTTCCTGGATGAACAGAGCTATCCGGAGCCCCGGGGCTTCTGGGTCGCGGGCGAGTCAGCGACGGACATCCTCATTCAGGCAGACGATGTTCCGGACGTGCGGCTTCCGGACGTGCGGCTCTCGTTCCGCAACGGCGCGACGACCAACCACATGGAGGTGCAGATGGCGTCCGGCCGGCGGGTCTGGAATGCGGCGCCTGGAGAGACACGCGTCCTCGACGTCCCGCTCGAGGCCGCAAGCGGCGCCGCGCTCGTGCGCATCGCGGCCAGAAAAGGGTTCCGGCCGTCCGCCGTCGATCCGACGCGGGGGGACGACCGGTTGCTCGGCGTCTGGGTGGAGGTTCAGAACCGCGCGACGCCGCCGAAGTAGATCCCATTCAGCTTCAGCGTCCCGTCGTCGTCTTCGAGCTTGTAGAAGACGTCGAACGACCGGTACCCGAGCTGCGCCCCGACGTAGCGGTTGAAATTCACCGTGCCGTACAGGTCGAAGTCGTAGTACTTCGCGCCGTAGTCCTCGTTGATGCTCTCGGGCAGCTTGAATCCGCTGAACTCGCCGGTGATCGCGACGTTCCGGGCGACGTAGCCGCGGCCGATGATGCCGATCGCCGGGATCGGCGCTCTCGCGTGGGTGAACTCCGTGACGAGCACGTTCGAGAGCGTCGCCCGCACGTCCGTGTACTTCGCCTCGAGGAGCAGGCCGACGAAGCCCCGGTCCCGCGAGACGAAATCCCACTCGTAGCCGAAGCGGTACGCCTTCCACTCCAGTTCGGTCGCGACGGGCAGGTTCACGGAGAAGCGCTGGCCGTTGAAGATGACGTCGCGGTGCAGCGTCGCCTGCGCCTCGTAGCTGATGGGCGTGAACTCGAAGCGGAACTTGTGCTTGCGGGCCGGCTTCAGCACGACTCTCAGCTGCGTGAAGCGGCTCTTCTCGATGGCCAGGTCGTTCACGAAATCGATGTGGCTGCCGATGATTCCGAGCGATTCGCTCGAGATGACGATGTCCGGCGTCGGATTCCAGAAGGCGAAGCCGACTTCGACGCGATAGTCCTCGCCGGGCGCCGTGTCGGCGACGGGACGCGCGCCGTATTGGGCGGCAGCCGGCGGGGGGGCGGCGAGCGCCGCGGCCAGACAACAGAGAAACGCAGACAGACGGATACGCATGGGTCGTGATCTCGCCCCGGACAACGTTGATGGGACGGGTTCGCAGGAAGCCTGCTGGGAAAGGCGGCGTCAGAATAGCACAGGCGGGAGGCGGGTCCAAGCGGCGGCGCGGCAGACGGCTTGCCGTGCTCAGTATCCACTCTGTATACTGCCGGGACTCAGCACGGGTGCGCGCGCCGCCCCCGCCCGGGGCGTCCCCGCCGCTGCTGGTTAAGGAGCGTGTATGTCTCGTCGTCTGATCCCGGCAGTGCTTTGTCTCGTCGTGCTCGTCATGGCGGGCCCCGCTGCAGCGCAGCAGGGCACCGCGGAACTGCGCGGCCGCGTCATGGACGCCCAGGGCGCCGTCCT
>DASSOM010000205.1:0-13901 GCA_035700625.1 Vicinamibacterales bacterium | reverse complement strand
TCGGCGATTTCACCCTCGACCCCGAGGCGCGGCAACTGTTGTCGGGTGGCGCCGAGATTCACCTGACGCCAAAGGGCTTCGATTTGCTGGTGCTGCTCCTCGCGAATCGCGCGCGCGCCGTGTCGAAGGAGGAGCTGCAGCAGCACCTGTGGCCGTCGACCTTCGTCGAGGAGGCGAATATCGCGACGCTCATCGCGGAGATCCGCCGCGCTCTTCGCGATTCGGCGTCCAACCCGAGATTTGTTCGCACCATCTATGGATTCGGATATCGCTTCGTGGGCGAACCGATCGGCGACGTTGACGCACGCCGCTCCGAAGCGCGTCGAGTCACGCTGTGGCTCGTCGTCGAACGGCGCCACATGCCGCTGCTGGAGGGGGCGAACGTCATCGGCCGCGGCGAAGACGCCGCGATCCATGTCGACTCACCGGGCGTCTCGCGGCATCACGCACGCATTCTGGTCGCCGGCGGAGAGGCCACGCTCGAAGATCTCGGCAGCAAGAACGGCACGAGCGTGAACGGCACGCGCATGACGGCGCCTCACCGGCTCCGCGATGGCGACGAGATTCGCCTTGGTGCGATCGTGCTGACATTCCTGATTCGTTCGCCGGCGAGCCCGACGGACACCCTGCCCGGCGATCCGAGCTAGCCGCAGATTTCGCCGAACTCCGGGCCCCCTTCCTTCGTCTGGAAGGCGTACGAGGCAGCTGCTGAGCGATCTCCGGAGTAGGGATCGGGCTTACTCGGGATAGAACGCGGCCTTCGGCAGGTTGTAGTCGATGATGCCGACGTCGACGTAGACCTGCGGGTGCGCATGAAGGACGGCGAGCAGGTCACCGATCATCGGATACCCGGCGTGCATGATGTAGAGGGGCAGCTTCGGATGCTTCACGACCACTTCCTCGATCGTGAGCGCGCTGTGCATCCGGGCGCGATAGCCTGACGCTCCGAGGTAGACGACGCCGGGCGGCTGCGCGGCCGCCGGGATCGCGAGAGTGCCCCAGACGATGATCAAGGCCAGGGCTTTCATGAGGCGGAGTATACGCCTCAGGCCGGCGTCAGGGCGATGACGCGGAGCGGGCTGCCACTCCCGTTCACAATTTTGAGCGGCGCGGCAATCACCACTGCACCGACCGGCGGCAGCTGGTCGAGGTTGCACAGGCTCGCGAGCCCGAACTTCCCCGCGCCGTGCATCGTCGCGTGATTCGGGAACGGCGGATCGAACGTCGCGGCCTGACCGGCATCGGTCCCGATGGTTTCGACGCCGACGCCGAGCACGTCGCGATCCTCCGCAAGCAGCTTCGACGTACGCGCGTCGAAGCCCGGACTGTGCGGACCGTCCTCGCGGGCGTTGATGAAGGATGCCGCATCCGTGCGGCAGCTCCACCCTGTTCGGAGCAGCACCCACGCGCCGCGTGGAATCCGTCCATGTTCGATTTCCCATGCGACGACGCGCTCGGGGGTCAGCAGGAAATCCGGATCGCGAGCGACGTCGGCCGTCACGTCGATGACGCAGGCGGGTCCGATGAACCGCGACGCCGGGATCGTGTCGCATGCGTTGTTCGGACGATCCTTCCCCGTGACCCAGTGCACCGGCGCGTCGAAGTGCGTCCCCGTGTGCTCCCCCATCCGGATCGTGTTCCAGTACCAGGCGGGCCCCTTGTCGTCGTACCTGGAGATGACGTCGATCGTCACGCCCGGCGACGCCGCGAAGATCGGCGGCAGACCGATGACCGGCGTCGAGGGTCCGAGCGGCTGCGTCAGGTCGACGACCTTCAGCGTCCCGCGATGCAGTTCATCGACCAGCTGGCTCAGCACACTGCTCATCGTGTTCCCGTCGATTGAGGCGCTGCCGATCGCCTCGCGGCAATCCACCGCTTGAATCGAAAGGCGTTTTCCGGAAGGTGAAGATCCATACCGTAGTGATTCGGGCCCACGGGGGCGACCTTCGCCACGATCACGCTGAGATCGTCGCGGGCAAACGCCTCGATGGCCGCCTCGCCGAACGCCATGACCGAATCGACTGCAGCGACATGCTCGATGCCGGCGCCCCTCGCGATGGCGGCCAGGTCCGTGATCCCTGACGTGGTGTGCGAGTCGAATCCGCCGGTCGAGAGCAGGCTGCCGTTGTCGAAGACGATGTGGACGAGATTCCGCGGCCGGTAGCGCGCGAGCGTCGCGAGCGTGCCGAGGTTCATCAGCACCGACCCATCGCCGTCGAGCACGACGATCGTTTCGTGCGCCAGATGCAGCGCCAGTCCCAGGCCGATCGAGGACGCCAGTCCCATCGCGTGCTGCAGATAGAAGAAGTTGTCCTTGTGGCCCAGATCGTAGAGCTCCTGCGCGCAGGCGCCCATGATCGTGACGACGATCCTGTCGTCCAGCTCCGGGTAGAGCATCCCGAGGCACTCGGCGCGTTTCACAGCGTTTCTTCCATCAAATCGCGCGTGAGGAGCAGCGCGACCGGGGACAGCGAGCTTTGCGAAAACGTGTAGGCTTCGCGAATCTGCCGCCCGACCTCTTTCGGATCGCGCGCGTACTCGAACGGAATGTTCAGTGCCCGCAGCACACCTTCGGTCACGATGCCGCCGCGCGTATGCCAGGGATACGGCTCGCCCCAATGCCCGCGAAGCGCGATGAGCATGCACAACGGAATGCCGTACAGCATCGCGAGTGAAACGATCCCGTTGATCGCGGCGAGGAAGCCGTGGTTCTGCATGAGCAGGACGTGCCGTTCGCCGGCGAAGTAAGCCCCCGCCGCGATGCCGATGGCTTCTTCCTCCTTCGCGACCTGGATGAGCCTGACGTCCGGATCCCGTTCCGCCTGCTGCAGCAGCAGGCCGAGCCACGTCTCGGGCAGCGCGGAGAGCGAGGTGATGCCGGCCTCCTTGAGGCCCTGAAAGACGATTTTCGAATTCTCGTAGGAAACGGACATGAACGCGGGACGATTGTAGCGCGTGACCAGGGACTCGTCATTCGACTTACGGCCGTGACAACACGGCCGGAAGCATTCTCAGGAAAAGGCGAACGTTCCCGATCTGCGCGCGCGTCGAGATGAACTCGAACGCCGTCGGGCTGACAGGTGTTGTGCGCCCCTCGACGATGGCCGTGAGAGCCGTGGGCAGGATCGGACACTCGTCCAGCAATCCAAGCACGCTGATCCAGGCCGTGGTGTCGAACGTCGCGAGCACGTCCGCCGCGTCGCGTGCGCGCCACGGCGTGCCCGCTTCACGCTGCTTCACGAGCGTGCGCTCCAGCGCGTGGAGTTCACGACGAGTGCCGGCGTCAACATCGTGCAGGTCCGGCAGCATCGCGATGAGCCGATCCGCCGCGAACCGGCTGACGTCCCGGTACAGCACTGACCAGCCCACCTCGAACGCCGCCACGAGGTCGTGATCGACGAGAAACGCGTCCGGCAGTCCGGCCGGCTCGGGCCAGCAGTCGAGGCCGAGATTGCAGATACACGCCGCGGCGTCGGACGCCTCCTCGGGCGTGAACGAACGGGATTGAACGGAGCATCCCGCGAGGAGCGCATTCGCGAGGAATGCCACCTCTCGACCGCGCGCGAGGTACGCGGTCTCGTCGTGTTCCAGCGCAAAAGCCATCAGCCGCGTCAGGTGCGAACGTTCCCCTTTGGCCGGGCGCTCGTCCGCGGCTTCGAGCAGCGCCCGCCGCGGCTCCGGCTGCACTCCAGCTTCGTTCAGGAGCTCGACAATCGCGGCTATCGATGTCGAGACCTCGTCTGGCTCGCGTGTGACGACGCTTGCCGCCTCTTCTCCTTCGTCATCGACATCGCGGAAGTAGGAGGTCACGATGGGGTTGTGCGCGATCGGCTCGCGCGCGTCTCGCGCCTGACGCGCCATGTGAAGGAACGCGCGCGCGTCTGTCGCCGTCACGTAGCCCCGCCGCGATCGACGTTCCTCGCGTTCGATCGCCGTGTCGTGGAGATGCTGCTCCGGTGCGTTCAGCAGTTCGTCAAGGCCGTCGATCTCCGGCGTGGAGTTGGACAGCTGACGGCATCCGCGCATGAGGGTGTGAAAGTCATCGTTGTACTCGGCGTCGAGCGTGACGAGGAGCGCGACGATCGCATCCCATGCGTCGGTTCGCCGCGCCCGCACGACGTAGCCGCCCACCTCACACTCGAGCACGTCGCCGCTCATCATCTCGCGGCGATCGGGCGCTTCGTCATCGCCTGCCGCCGTTGGTTCGAACGTCCCGGGATCGAAGACCCGCAGGTAACGGGACAGGCCCGCAATCATCACGCGCTGGTCGAGTGCGGCCACGGTGCGCGCTGCCACTGACTCACCGGCCTCGACGAGCACTTCCAGCCAATCGCCGAAGCGGCGGACGTCGAATCGGTCGTCCGCTCCCGGCGCGCGTCGCCACAGATCGAGGTCGAGGAGCGACGTGAGCTGCGCGGTGGTCGCCGACGTGAGGATCTCGCCGCACGCATCGAGCCCGCGGTAGCGAATGAGCTGATGCAGGGTCTCCGGCGCGAGGTGCGGGACGACGCGTGCAAGGCCTGGCGCGTTCAGAAGGCGGGCAAGCCGATCTTCGACGCCGTTGGTGTGTTTCGACATGGGCCGGCGATGATACCGACCCGGCGGCCGAAGAAACAGTCTTGAAGTGTGCGGTAGGGCGGGCGGATACTATTTATGGCAGGTAGTTTCGCACGTCAGCTCACACCGTCCGGTTTCGACAGGAACCGATCGACCAGCCGCGCCGTGATCTCCGCGTACTCAGTATCGTCCGGCGCGGTCTCCGCCTCCGCCAGGTAGTCGCCGTGGCCGCTCGGCAGCACGAGCAGGCGCGCGTCAGAAAACGTCCCCCGCAACTCCACCGCGTGTTCGAGTCGACCGATGTCCCGATCGCCCGTGATGATGAGCGTCGGTGCGCGCACAGCGCGAACGGCCTCGTCCGGCACGTCCGCGAAATGCACCATCCGCGCAACGTCCTTGTCGTGCATCGTCTTCAATCGCGCGGGATCGGGAGTGACGGCCAGGAACGCGTCCTTCAGCGCCTGCGGCATGTTGGCGATGTCCGCGTGTGCGATCAGTTCCCAGAGCTGCGGCTGCGCGCCGGCGCGTTTCGTGAAGGACGAGGCGAACACCAGCCTGCGCACGAGTGACGGATGCCGGATGGCCACCTGGAGCGCCACGGATGCGCCGTTGCTGAATCCAAGCAGATCCGCCTGCGACACCCCGAGATGCCGCATCAGCCCCGCGACGTCATCGGCCGACCGCTCGAACGTCACGGGCTGATCGCGATCCGACGTCCGTCCGTGCCCCTGCTCTTCCATGGCGATCACCCGGCGGGTTCGCGCCAGGAACGGGATCATGCGTCCGTAGTTCGACTCGATCGTCGACCCGCCGCCGTGGAGCAGCACGAGCGGAATGCCGTCGTGCCTGCCGTGGATTTCGTAATAGATCTGGATGCCGTCGACGAATGCCTGCGCCTTCTCGATCTGCATCATGTGATTCTCTATCATCGAGCGGCTAGAATGTCGGTCTGGCCCAGGAGGCCCTCCATGCGCAAAGTGGTCTTCGGCGGGGCGATGAGTCTCGACGGCTACATCGCAGGTCCCTCTGGCGAGTACGACTGGATCCCGATGGATCCGGACATGGACTTCGCGGCGTTGATGCGCCGCTTCGACACGTTTCTCATCGGCCGCAAGACGTTCGAGGCCATTCAGCGGATGGGCGACGCCGCGCCGCCCGCACCCGGCATCACCAACATCGTCTGCTCGCGCACGCTTCGTCAGGCCGATTGCGCGCCGGCGACGCTCACCGACGATGCGGCGCGCAGCGTCATCGAACTGAGAGAAAAGCCGGGCAAGGACATCGCCCTGTTCGGCGGCGGCGACCTGTTCCGCAGTCTGCTGGCCGCTGGCCTCGTCGATGAAGTGAACGTGTCCGTCGTGCCCGTGCTGCTCGGCGGAGGCATTCCGCTGCTGCCGTCGCCGGCCGATCGCGCGCGGCTCAAACTGCGGACACACCGGCTCTATCCAAAGACGGGAACAGTGGGACTCGAGTACGACATCGTGTCCGGGTGATGCGAGCCGTTGAGGCGTCTCAGGTGTCTTCATCACCGCGACATACGTGAGTTGCGTGACGACGCGGGTCCTGTCGCCGGACAGCCCCATCCGTCCTCGGCCCGAAAAGCACCTGTCACGTGAGACGGGCCTGCGCGGCGGATTGGGCGGCCCCGTCCGGCGCCACCCGCGTCGGTGACGTAACTCAGGCGATTCGCGGGATCCGGGATGCCGCGACGTGCACACCAGCCCGCGGAGCGTGGTCATGCAGACGACACACATCACGGCGTCGGCGGGAACGAGCCACACGACCGACGTCGGCTCGCGCGTGCTGGGCATCGGCGTGATGGCGATCGGCGTGGTCGGTCTGGCGATCGGGGACTTTCTCCCGGGGCAGCCCGTGCCCGCGGGTCTCCCCGGTCGCGCCGTTCTTGCCTACGTCGCAGGTGCGTTCCTGCTCCTCGGCGGCGCGGCCCTCGTGTGGCGGAAGACCGCGCTCAGGGGCGCCGCGGCGCTGACCGCGTACTACACGATCGTCGTCATGATCCTGCTGAACGGTCGTGTGCTGATCGCGCATTACGCCGAGTTCCTGGCCTACGAAGGGGCCGCCATCCAGCTCGCGATTACGGTGGGCCTCCTGATTGTGTACGCCGCGCGAGCCGACATCGATGCAGCGCTGGCGGCACGCCTCGTCCGCTTCGGGCAACTGACGTTCGGCGTTTGTGCTTTGATTTTCGGCGCGGCGCATTTCGTCTACACGAACCTCACCGCTCCGCTGGTTCCGACATGGCTGCCGCCCGGCCAGCAGTTCTGGGCCTACGCCACCGGCGGGTGTCTGATCGCGGCGGGCGTCGCGATCCTCACCGGCGTGCAGGCTCGGCTCGCCGCGATCCTTCTCACCGCGATGTTCGCCTCGTTCGGCGTGCTCGTGCACGCGCGGATGCTCCTGGCCGACCCGTCGAACCACTGGATCTGGAACGAAAACGCGGTGAACCTCGCCGTGATGGGCGCCTCGTGGGTGCTGGCGGATTCGCTGTCGACGCGAGCGGCCCCGGCGCGGTAACGATCAGCGGATCGTGACGGTGAGAGGAGACCCAACGCTGACCGCGTAGCGCGCGGCCGCTTCGTGCAGCGCCTCGCGATCGCGGCTGCGCAATGGCGCGAACGGCGCGACGTCCAGACGGCCGCCCGTCGCACCCGGTCTCCACACGCCAGCAACCTGCCCGTTGATGATGAGCGGATGCTGGAACGCGAGCGGCCGGCCTGCCATTCGGCGAACGCTTGCCGGCCCATGCGGAACCGCGCGGCGGTCACGATACGCAACCACGTACTCGTCGTAGACGGGCAGCAAGTGAACCGCATGATCCCGTGCAGCGTCGCGCGCTGACTGCTGCACGGACCAGTACGTCAGCCCGTCGACCGTCTCCGGCCGCGCTCGCGCAATCTCGAAGCTCCGTCTCGCATCGCCGGTGAGCAGCCCTGACCACCAGACGAAATCGCTCGCGGTCGCCGGACCGTGGCTGCGAAGAAAGCGACTCGCGAGCGTTCCGAGCGCCTCGTCGCGCGTGAGCTCGCGGGAGCGCGGCGCGCGCAACGCCAGCAGCGCATAGGTGAACTGCTTCCCGCGTCGGGGACCGCTGCAGATCACGCCGTCGAGCTCGCCGAACAGCATGATATGCGCGAGCCGCTGCCCGCTGGCCTGAAGGCCCGACCGCGCGAGGTGCTGCGCCAGCTCGGCCCGGGTGAGGTACGCGCCGTCGCCGAGGGCACGCTCGAAGACGGCGCTTGCCCGCACCACCGTCCGCGCATCGATCTCCAGCCTGCGGTTGTACGGCGCCATGCGCGCCCGGACGCGCGGCGCGGTCAACGCGAGCATCCATTGAAGATCGTCGCGCGGCACGAAGTGCCAGGTGGGCCGCAGGACATGCGTACGGAGAATGCGACCGGCGTCGATCGCGCGTTCGATCTCGTCGAGCGCCGTGCCGGCCTTCATCCGGAGCGCGATCCCCCACGTGGCCGGCCCGTACTCCTGCGCCTGCACCGCGCCAAGCCACGTCACCACGTCAGCAGGCGTGCGACGCGCCGCACCGGCAATCGCCTGGTTGTACAGCCTGCGAATGGCGATGGTGGACGCGGCGGTCTGAGTCGCGCGCACGGATGGTCGCCGTGTCGTCACGGGTTATCGGGATCGCGGTGAACGCGACGGCCGGCGGGCCGGTGAGGCACTGATGTAGCGGTAAGCGCCGACGACGAGATCCCGCAGAGCGTCGGGACGCACTCGCGCCAGGCGGACGAGCACGCACGGGTACCCGACGTAGTGCTCCTTCAGATAGTACGTGTCGGGATCGTCCTCGATGAGCGCGTCGCGGTCAGTGATATCCATTCGCACCACGAGCGTGTCGGGCTCCGCGGAGTGATGCGACGCGATGCAGACGAACATCTTGCCGCGTACTTTGAGCGCCGGCTGCCCCCAGCTGGTGGAGACCTCGACGTCCCGCAGCGTGCGGCCGATCGCCTCGACGGGCGCAAACGCCCCCGCGCGCGGCGCCTGACGTCCGTGCGTCTGGCCTCGTGGCGCGCGTGTGCCGGGCCGGCGGGTGACGGCGCTCATTTGCGCTCGATCATAATCACTTCCGGGCCGCCCGGCTCAGCGTGGCAGTCGCTGCAGTGTGGCGTACGCTATTCAGAAACGAGTTGACGATGGAGACGCAACGCCGAATCGCACTCGTCACCGGCGCCAATCGAGGCATGGGCCTGGAGACCGCGCGCCAGTTGCTGCGCCGCGGCCTCCGCGTGGTCCTGACCGGCCGTGATGAGGACGCGACCGAGCGCGCCCGACTTGCGCTTGGCGACCCCGGCCGCGACGCCATCAGCGTGCGAATGGACGTGACGGATGCCGCGAGCATCGACGCAGCGAAGCGATCAATCGAGCGGCAACTCGGTCCTGTCGATGTCGTCGTGAACAACGCCGCAGTGCTCCTGAACGAGCACGACGAGGTGCTGTCGATTCCGCTGGAGGCGTTCCGCACGACGCTCGACACCAACCTGCTCGGCGCGATCGAAGTTTGCCGCGCCTTCGTCCCTTCGATGATCGACCGCGGCTACGGCCGCGTCGTCAATGTCTCGTCCGGTGCCGGTCAGATGTCGCGCTTGTCGACCTACGCGCCGGCGTACTCCATTTCGAAGGTGGCATTGAACGCCTTCACCAGAATCCTCGCGGACACCTATCGGGAGAGCGGCATCCTGGTGAATGCCGTCGATCCGGGATGGGTGCGAACCGACATGGGCGGGTCCGGCGCTCCGCGCTCGATCGAACGCGGTGTGGAGACGACCGTCTGGCTGGCCACGCTCGACGACGACGGCCCGACCGGAGGATTCTTCAAGGATCGTCGTCAGATCGAGTGGTGAGGGCGACGGAGGAGCCAGGCCAGAATGGCGGCCGCGACGAGATCGTACGCGAGGCAAAACGGCGGCCACCACACCGGCACTCCGGCGTTTTCAATGACCTGCCCGTGAACGGCATCGAAGACGCCGTGGCCGGCAAGCGCGGCCACGACGATCCATGCGCTGGACTTGAATCCAGCGACCGCCGCGACCACGAAGGCCGTCATCACCGCCGACTCCACCAGGATGGCGTGCATCGACTGGCCCATCGCGGCGAACAGGACGTAGTACGACGCAATCACCATCAAGACTGTCGGATAGAACGCGCGATCCCGATCGAAGCCGACGGTTCTCGCAAATGCCGCCACGCCGACCGAAAGAACGATTCCGACGACGTACGGCATGGACACTCCGTTGACAGGTGTGGGGCGGGTCTTCAGACCCGCCAATCTCGGCTGCGCACGTTCATCGACGCGATGACGGAGACTGCGAGAGCCGTCTCCTCCCGGCGAACACGAGCAGCCACGTCATCCACACGACGTTCAGAATTTCGGCGGAGATGATCGCGTACGTATGCGCCGGAGAGAACCCCTGCGCACCGGCCAGCCATCCCTGCGTAAGATACGTGAAGCCCGAGAGCGCCATCAGGTGGGCAATCGGACGGGGAACCCCGGTCGAGCGCACGACAGCCGCCGCCACCAGAACCGCGAGGCCGAGCGAGAAGTTTTCGTAGCTCCTCGTAGCCCACTCGAGCCACCGCATTGCCTCGGCGTCCGCAAAGCGGGCCGCCTTCTCAACGTCGGGCGCGCTCGCCCACGCGTTCACCGTCTGCTTGAGCGCGACGCCGTCCACCGCGAGCACTGCGCCGTACAGCGCCAGCGTGGCCGTTGTGAACGCGACACCCATTCGATTCGCCAGCCGTGGCATTCCAGCCTGACCATCCAGCGCGGTGAACAGCGCGAACAGTCCCGCCAGCATGATCACCATGCACCCGAATTGCGCGGCGTGTACGGCGGTCCAGCTCGCGCTGGCGGCGTAGGCAGCGAAGATCGCGGGATGGTTGTTGGCGTCCCCACCGGTGTGGAACAGGGTGACGACGACGTACAGCAGCTGCCCGGCGAGCAGGAGCCTGGCTGACAGACGGAGCATGCGGTGATCGAGCGCGCGGTCCATGATTAGCCCGCGACTCACTCGAGTTGAGATAAGCGCGGGTCCTGTCGCCGGACAGCCCCATCCGTCCTCGGCCCGAAAAGCACTTGTCACGAGGGACGGGCCTGCGCGGCGGATGGGGCGGGGTCCCCAACGCGGCAGCCGCGTTGGGGTGCCTGCGGCGGCCCCGTCCGGCGCCACCCCCGTCGGTGACTCAACTCAAGTGAGTCGCGGTTGGATCCGGCGGTTGACTCTAACATGCGTGCTGTTCAGGGGGCTGAGGTATATCAGTCCTGCCGCAGCGTCCGCATGGGATCGAGTCTGGCCGCGCGCGCGGCGGGGATCCAGGCCGCCAGCAGACACGCCGCCACGATCACGCCGAGGCTCGAGAGGTAGGCCACCGGATCGGTGACGTGCACGATCGGCGAGATCAGCGCGCCGGCCGGCGTGGCGAGCACCACCGTTGCGAGGGCGGCCGCGAGCGCGGCGCCCGCGATCAGGCCGGCCGTGACCGGCTTCGTCGTCTGCGCGAGCATCAATCGCACCACCGCCTGCGCGGAGGCGCCGAGCGCCATGCGGACGCCGATCTCGCGCCTTCGCTGCTCGACGAGGTACGACAGCACGCTGAACAACCCTGACACCGTCAGCAGCAACGCGAGCCCGCCGAGGATCAGCGAGACGGTGAACGCGATCTGCAGGAACATCGTCTCGAGCCTCGCCACGGTGCGCAGCGTGATGATCTGCCCCATGTTCGGATCAATCCTGGTCAGGCGATCGAGCAGCGCCTGACGCGCCAGGCCCGGCTCCCCCTGCACGCGGGCGACGATCGACGTCTTCGCGACATCCGGCGCTGTGGGAAGGAACACGCCGGCTTCCTTCACGTCGGTGATGCGGAATCCAGGCACGTCTCGAGCAACCCCGACCACCGTGACCATCCGCGCGTGCGCGAGGCCGACATCAGGAGGCGCGTCGGGATTGACCGTCAGGAACCCGTTCGGACGCTCGAGCCCCGCATCCGGTTCGAGCCGGAACGTCTCCCCCACGCCCCTTCCATTGGGCCACAACGTCCGCGCGACGGATTCGGAGACGATCGCCACCGGATGATCGTCGCGCTCCCACGGCTCGAACGTGCGCCCGCGCACGATCGGGATACCGAGCACAGCGAAGTACGAGCCGGACACGGATTTGAACGTCACCGGGGCCTTGGCCGCGCCGGTATCCGCGACGGCGACGCGCAACGGGGCGAGCACCTGCGGCCGGACGGCCGCGTACGCGGTGATCGTCGCGTCGGTCGCCACCGCCTGGATCATCGCCGCCCGCTTCGGCTCGTTGTCGATGTCGATCAGCACCGTGTCGGCGGTGCGGAGGCCCGGATCGTATCGAGCGGACGCGATCGTGCTGCGCAGAAAGATGGTCGCGCAGATCAGCAGCAGCGCCGACGCGAACACCTGCACACCAATCAGCGTGTTGCGGGCCCGGCCCGGCCTCGCGTCCTTCACCAGCTCTCCGCGCAGCGTCCGCACCGGATCGATCGCCGTCGCGCGCAGCGCCGGCATCAGCGCGAAGAATCCGGTGGCGGCAACCGCGCCCACCACGAGAAACAGCGCCACCCGCCAATCGGCGGCCGGCACGCCGAGGTTGATCTCGCCGAGATCGACCGGCATCACCTGCAGCATCCAGTACACCGCTCCCTCGAGCACCAGACGCGAGATCACATAACCGCCGGCCGCCGCGGCCAGCGCCAGCAGCACGCTTTCAGTCATCAATTGGCGGATGAGACGCCGCCGCGACGCGCCGAGCGAGAGTCGGATGCCGATCTCGCGCTGCCGGGCCACGCCGCGGGCGAGCAGGAGATTGGCCACGTTGGCGCATCCGATCAAGAGGATCAATCCGAACGCGACGAAGAGCGGTGCGAAGACCGCCACGGCTTCCATCGGCTGCGGGATCGTCCCGCGCCGCGGCACGAGGTCGATCGTCGCGGATCGGCGCCCGGCAGCATCCGCTGATCGGTTCGCATCCCAGGCGGCCAGTCGTGCGCGCGCCTCGTCTTTCGACACGCCCGGTCTCAGCCGGCCGACGATCTCCACGCCGACGGCGTTCTCGCGGCCGCGATCGGCGGGACGGAACTGCGCGAGCTGCGACAGCGGCGCCCACACGTCGGGGCCGCCGACCTCGAGACCACGGAAGCCGGTGCCGGCGACGCCGACGATCTCGAACGGCGCGCCGTTGACGAGCACCGTCCGGCCCAGCACGTTCGGGTCGCGATGGAAGTGCCGCTCCCATCCCTTGTCGCTCAGCACGAGGACCGCGTTGCCGCCCGAGGGCGCGTCATCGGCTGGCATGAGCGCGCGGCCAAGGATCGGATTCACTCTGACGACCTGGAAGAAATTCCCCGTGACGAGCGTCACGTCCATCGTCCGGCCGTCGACGTGAAGATCGACGTCGGTGATGGTGGCGTAGGCGTCCGTGAAGACGCGCGTGTCGGCGCGCATCGCGTCGAAGATCGGACGCGTCAGCAGCGCGGGATTGTCGCCGGCCGCCGGCGTCCGCGTCATCTCGTACATCTCGTCGATGTCGGGTACCTGGTCGACACGGAACATGAGCGCATTGAACACGGTGAACAGCACCGCGACCACGCCGAGTCCGATCGCCACGGTGACGACGATGGTGAGTGCGGAGAGCGGGGCCTTGACGAACGTACGCCACGCGTACTGAACGTCGCGAATGGTGTTGTCGATCACCGCGGTGCCGCGCTCGTCGCGGCACTGATCAGCCGCGAGCGCCGTCGATCCGAAGCGCGCCTGGGCACGTTGGCGTGCCGCCGGCAGCGTCATGCCCTCGTCGACCAGCTTTCTGGTCTCCCGCTCGATGTGGAAGGCGAGCTCCTCGTCGAGCTCCTGCTCGACGCGGTTGGGCCTGAGCAGCGCACGCACCCTCAGCTTCAGGTCGTTGATTGTCATGCGAGCTTCATCACGCGGCCGATGGCGTGAGCCATGCGGTCCCATTCCCGCGCTTCGATGGCGAGTTGACGGCGTCCCGACGCGGTGAGGTGGTAGTACCTGGCGCGGCGTCCCAGCTCGGAGACCTTCCACTCGGCCTCGATCCAGCCCTGGTGCTCCAGACGATGGAGGGCCGGGTACAGCGAGCCTTGATTGATCTGGAGGACGTCCTCGGAAATCTGCTGGATGCGCTCGGAGATCGCCCAGCCGTGCATGGCGTCCTTCTGCAGCGTGCGCAGAATCAGCAGATCGAGCGTGCCGGGCAGCAAGTCGGGTGTTCGCGCCATGGTGTAGGCCGTCGACACTTTAGTGCTTGGTGTCGACTGCCGACACCAAGGCT
>DASSOM010000204.1:0-8185 GCA_035700625.1 Vicinamibacterales bacterium | reverse complement strand
GTGTGGGAGAGCGTGCCTCCTGCGGCGGCCCACGACACGTGCCACGTCAGCGCGAGCGTCACGTGAATCGCGGTGAGCAGCAGCGCGTTGGCAATGACCGGCGCGCCGCGCGGAATGAACGAGGGGACGATCACGAGATAGAACGTCGCGATCGACGGGTTCGTGGCGTTCACCAGGAATCCCTCGGACACGTGCTGCCGGCTCTGACGGCCGGCGCGCGCCGAGGCCGCGTCACCAGCGGAGCTCCGTCGGCCTCTCCACGCGTGCGCGAGCGAGCGCAGCCCCAGCCACATCAGGTACGCCAGCCCTCCCGTCCGCAGGACCGTCCACGCCATCGGCCAGCGGCGCAGCGCGATCGCCACGCCGAAGCCCGTCATCACGCCGTACAGGAGCGACGCCGCGTTCGCGCCTATGGCCGTCGCGACGCCGGCGCGCCGTCCGCCTTCGACGCTGTTGCGCAGCACGAGCGCCGTCGACAGCCCCGGCGTCATCACGATGGGGACGACAATCGCCGCGTACGCCCACAGATCCGGGTACATGCCACAGAAGAACACAGAAAAACGCAGAGGTTAAGGGCCACAGAAGAACACAGAAAAACACAGAAAGGAAAGCCCCCCTGCGCTGAAGTCAGGGCTAAAGCCCTGACCCACAGGTCCTTCGCAGGCCGGGTCTTTAGACCCGGCATGTGGGTCAGCATCGGTCTTTAGACCCGGCATGTGGGTCAGCCCTTTAGGGCTGACATCTTTACAACGCCACCCTCCGCAGCCGCAGCGCGCTGCCGATCACCGACACCGAGCTGAGCGTCATCGCCGCGCTGGCCCACACGGGGCTGATGAGTAAACCCACGAACGGATAGAGCACGCCCGCCGCGACGGGGACGCCGACGGCGTTGTAGATGAACGCGAGGAACAGGTTCTGCCGGATGTTCCGCAGCGTCGCGCGGCTGAGGCGCCGGGCGCGCGCGATGCCGCGCAGATCGCCGCGGACGAGCGTAATGCCCGCGCTCTCCATCGCCACGTCGGTGCCGGTGCCCATCGCGATGCCGACGGTCGCTTCCGCGAGCGCCGGCGCGTCGTTCACGCCGTCGCCGGCCATCGCGACGACGCGTCCCTGCTGCTGCAACGTGCGGACAATCTCGCGCTTCTGATCCGGCAGCACCTCCGCCCGCACATCGTCGATCCCGAGCGTCCGCGCGACGGCGTCCGCGGTCGTGCGGTTGTCACCCGTCAGCATGAGGATGCGGAGGCCGTCCGCGTGGAGCAGGCGGATCGCCTCCGCGGTCGATTGCTTCACGGGATCCGCAACGCCGAGGAACCCTGCGGCGCGGCCGTCCACCGCGACGAACATCGCCGTCTGCCCTTCGCGGCGGTGCGCATCGGCCGCCCGTTCGAGCGGAGCGACGTCCACGTTCCGCTCGCGCATCAGGGCCGCGTTGCCGAGCGCGACGTCGCGTCCACCGACGCGACCGACGACGCCTCGGCCCGTGAAGGATTCGAACGCATCGACCGGCGACGGCTGAATCCCGCGGGCGGCGGCCCCTTTTACGATCGCGTCCGCCAGCGGATGTTCGCTGCCCGCTTCGACCGAGGCCGCGAGTCGCAGCAGCTCGGCGTCCGTCACCCCGGACGCGGTCTCGACGGACACGAGCGCCGGACGTCCGTCCGTGAGCGTGCCCGTCTTGTCGACGACGAGCGTGTCGACGCGCGCGAGCTGCTCGAGCGCCTCGGCGTTCCGGATCAACACGCCCGTCGTCGCGCCCCGCCCGGTGCCGACCATGATCGCCATCGGCGTCGCGAGGCCGAGTGCGCACGGGCACGCGATGATCAGCACGGCGACGGCCGACACGACGGCGTGGGCGAGCCGCGGTTCCGGCCCCGTCACGCTCCACACGATGAACGCCGCGATCGCCACGACGACGACGGCGGGGACGAACCACGCGGCGACGCGATCGGCGAGCCGCTGGATCGGCGCGCGGCTCCGCTGCGCCTCGCTGACCATGCGCACGATGCGCGACAGCAGCGTGTCGGCGCCGACGCGCTCGGCGCGCATCAGGATCGATCCGGTACCGTTGATGGTGCCGCCGGTGACCGTGGCCCCCTTTTCCTTCTCGACCGGAATCGGCTCCCCCGTGACCATCGATTCGTCCACCGACGTACGGCCGTCGACGACGACGCCGTCCACCGGGACGCGTTCACCGGGCCGGACGCGCAGCACGTCGCCGGGGGTCACCGACGCGATCGGCGCGTCCTCCTCGCGTCCATCGCGGACGCGGCGCGCGGTGTTGGGCGCCATGCCGAGGAGCTGACGGATCGCCGAAGACGTCCGCCCGCGCGCACGCAGTTCCAGCACCTGGCCGAGCAGCACGAGGACGGTGATGACGACGGCCGTGTCGAAATACGGTTCGACCATGCCATCGGTCCGGAAGCCTTCGGGAAAGATCTGCGGGACCAGCGTCGCCACGGCGCTGTACACGTACGCGGCGCCGACGCCCAGCCCGATCAGCGTGAACATGTTCGGGCTGCGGTTCACGAGCGAGTGCCACGCGCGCACGAAGAACGGCCAGCCCGCCCAGAGCACGACCGGCGTCGAGAAGATCAGCCCGATCCAGTTCGAGACGCCGATCGCGATCCGGCCGCCGAGTCCGGATCCGAGCACCATGTCGCTCATCGCGAGCAGGAACACGGGGGCGCCGAGCGCCGCGCCGATCCAGAACCGGCGCGTCATGTCGACGAGTTCGGGATTCGGCAGCTCGGTGAGCGTGACCGTCCGCGGCTCGAGCGCCATCCCGCAGATCGGGCACGCGCCCGGCGCGTCGCGCACGATCTCCGGATGCATCGGGCACGTGTACTCGACCTTCGTCAGCGGTCCCGCGGCGCCGTAGTCCGGCTCCAGCGCCATGCCGCACTTCGGGCACGCGCCAGGCCCGAGCTGACGCACCTCGGGATCCATCGGGCACGTGTAGACGATCCCTTCCGCGCTGGCCGCCGGCTCGGCGGGCTTGGGCTGGAGGAACGATTCGGGATCCGCCTTGAACCGCTCGAGGCAGGACGGATGGCAGAAGTAGTAGGTCTCGCCCTTGTACTCGTAGGTGCCCACCGCCTCGTCCGGGCTGATGGTCATGCCGCAGACGGGGTCGAGCACCTGCGCGGGCGTTGCGGAATCGGTCACCACATGATCATAGACGCGCGGCGTATCTCGCGCGGTCCAGGCGTCAGCGCCGCATCGGGTGCGCTTCCGTGTTGAAGACCACGCGATCGAAGTCGAGCGCCTCGGGACGGAACAGCAGGTAAAAGTACTTGAAGGTTTCCGCCAGCAGGAAGCTGTGCTGCAGATCCCCCTTTTCCTTCGTGACCACGCTTCGCAGGACGGTGTAGCCGGCGTCGGTACGACAGTACTTCACCAGATCCTCGAACATCGACTTCCCCATCTGCAGGTACACGGGATCCTGTGTGTAGTGTGAAAGGTAATACGACGATTCGACGATCTCGGGCCTGAGCTGATAGCCCGGATGCACCACGGTCATCGTCTTGTAGTCGAGCGTTTCGGGTTCGATGTGATGCAGCGACCACATGCGGAACGCGGACGCCTGGAGCCGCCGCGCGCGTGAGACGTCGCCGCTCATCGCGAGGACCGCCGGGAAGAACGCCTGCAGGGACCCGTAGCGCGTCGCGGTCCGCTTGCCGGTGGTCATGTCCACTTCGCCGTACCACAGACCATCCGCTGTCTCGTCCGCGATGTACTTGTTCACGGCCGCCACGCTCGTGCGAAACATGCGGCCGCACTCGTCATCCTCGAACAGCACCTGGCATTTCAGGAGGTACTCGTAATACGAGTCGATCGCGCCGCCGACGTGGCTCGCCGTGTTCTTCCATTCACCGGTGTTCACGTCGATCGCCTCGCCGACGAGTCCGGTGGCCGGCGAACGATGCCGGTACACTTCGGCGAGCGCCGCGTGCGCCTCGTCGAAGTACACCCGGCGTCCGGTGAGCTTCGACAGCGTCCCGAATTCGACGATGAGCGTGCCGATCTCGGCCGGATTCGACACGGGATCGCGCACCGCGCCGGTCTTCAGGTTCACGAACCGGTACGGCATGCCCGTTTTCGACTCGAACGCGGGCAGCAGCCGCTTCGCGAGGTCCTCCGCCTTCGCGAGCAGCCGCGCGTCCCCCGTCATCTCGTGCGCCGACAGCAGACCGCCGAGCAGCCGGATCGTGATCTCGAACACCGACACCGACACGTCTTTGTCGAACGACAGGTTGTCCGCGATGTACGCGCGCGTCTTCGCGGCCTCGTCCGTCAGCCCCATGATGAGCATCGTGTCGAGCGCGTCGACCGGCGTCATGAGCAGCGACTGGCCGTACCAGTCCTTCGGCGCACGCGAGACGGGGAGCAGTTCGTCGTGTCCCCACGCGTACTGTTCGTAGCCGTGCCACGCGTGCAGAAACTCCTGCTTCACGCGCTCCGCCATCGCGGCACGATCGACGGGTGGTGCGGGTTGGGCAGCGAGCGTCGCGCCGAGGACGACGGCGCAAAGAATGGCGGGTCTAAAGACCCGCCCTACGATGGTGATGGGGAAGCGGGAGGCGATCGCGGCGCGGACGCTCATCGGCTTCCGAACTCCGGCACGTAGAGCGCGCCGGCGGGACGCACGCGCGCGGGCTCGTTGACGGCGCTCATCGCGAGAATCCGCAGCCGCCCGTTGTCGGGCAGCTGAATCGTCCGCGTGCCCGCGGGCAGATCGAGCGCGTACAGGAACGCGTATGTCGGCACGTACACCTGATTGCCGTCGGGCGCATGCCGGTGCGTGCCGATCCATGCGATCTCGTCGCGCTTGACGAACGCGGGGCGGATGTCGTCGATGCCGCTGACCTCGCCGGTCTCGGGGTTCCAGTCCACGACGAGGCCGCGTTGGATTTCCTCGCGCGACGGCACGCCGTCGGGATCCGCCGGCACGAACGGCTCCCACAACGCCGACGGCTCCTTCAGCCGGCTGTCCCACTGCCCCACGGGTCCCTGCCAGTCGCGAATGGTGACAGGCCGCCCGAGCAGCGTGGTGTCGGCATCACCCCCCACGGCCGCCGCGACGACGTAAACGCGGTTGAACGATCCGCCAGGCAGCGTGACCCGTTGGCCGTGAGGGACGAGGACGTTCTTCGCGCCCGCCGTGGTCGCGCCGAACTCGAAGCGGACGCCGTCGAGCGTAAGTTCCCGCGGCAGCAGTTCCGCCGCGATCGTGTGACGCTTGCCGTCGAAGTCGCCGTCCGCCCGATTGCCGTCGCTCGTGACGCCGTCGAGATTGAACGGCAGCGCGACGGGCGCGGATGCGTGTGTCGGCATCTCGGCGGCGCGCGGCGCGAGGCGCACCGCAATCGTCCGCGGCTGGTACGGCTTCAGATCGATCGTGAACCGCGACACGGGCCCCGGTTCGCGTCGCCGCGGTTCGGGCAGCTCGAACGGGCCGATCGACTCCTCCGCCGCGTTGATCTCGCGGGCCGCGACGATGCCGGACGGCAGGTGCACCGTCGTCCTGGCCGACTCGCCGTAGCGCTCCTGCAGCCGAATGACGAGCTCGTCCGAATCTTCCGCCTTCTTCATCGCGACGACGGCAACGGCGCCGGTGGTGTCGTCGAGCGAAAGCAGCGAGAAGGATCGCCCGAGATCGCCGGCGTGCGCGGACGCCTGGAAGGCGATCGGCGGCTGGTTGAGCCGCATCGCCCGAAGCGGCATGCGTCCCTGACGCCAGTCGCCGGCGTGTCCGGCGATCGCGTACGTGAAGCGATGATGCCCCAGGTCGTTGCTGCTCTGGTACGTGTAGTTCCTCGTCGGCCGCGGCGTGTGCAGCAGCGTGAGCCGCAGCGTCGCGTCATCCGGCTTGTCCCAGCCGTACTTGCTGTCGTTGATGATGCCGACGCCGAACATGCCGCTCGCGTCCGTGATGTCGGCCCACTTCTGCGCGGGCACTTCGTACTTGTCCGGCTCGTTGTTCGTCCGCTCGATCGTGCCGAGCCCGAGGTCGTACGTCGCGACGCGGCTCGCGGCCGCGAGCGGGAACGACGCCTTCAGCAGCGAGTTCGGCGATCGCCAGTCGACGAGGTTCTCGACGTCCACGCGATCCCCGCCGTCGGTGAGACGCACGTGCTGCACGAACGTGGAGCCGGCGGCCTTGCGCGTAATCTCCAGCGCGACGCGGACCGGCCCGTTCTCGACGACTTTGACCTCGGGGTTGGCGACGAACTCGCGCGCGGGCGCGCGGACGGTGTCATACAGGATCTCCCACGCGGGCCACGAGGGGGACGGATCGTCGCGCAGCTCGAGCATGATCGGCGCGCGCAGCAGCTCGTGCTTCGCCGCCTTGTCGTAGATCGACGCGATGTCGCCGTTCTCGTCGATCCGCACGCGCAGCCGGTTGTTCTCGAGGCCGGACACCGTCGCCTTCAACCCCGAGCTCGTAGGGCGGGTCTTCAGACCCGCCTGATCTGCCGCGCCCGCCGACACATGGAATACCTTGTAGCCGACCGACGGCAGCTCCGCCAGGAACAGAATCCGCGCCTCGCGTCCGTTCCGTGAGAGAACCTGCGCCGGCACCTCACGGCCCATCGCCTCGTCTGTCACCTTCACCGCGGCCGGCGCCGCGGCATCGAACGTGACGGTCGCCTCGACCGGGTCCCGCCGCGCACTCGAGAGCGGATTGAAGACGACGAGCGGAACGCCGGCGCCGCGCGTGTCGAGGACGCTCGAGACGCGGCTCGTGGCGCTCGTCAGCACGCCGGCGAACTGATTGAGCGACGCGAGTTCGTCGTTCCACGAGAACTGGTACGCCTGCGGAATGCAGGTGCCGGTCAGGTCGTCGTGGAACTGGTGCCACAGCACGCGCGTCCACGATTCGCGCAGCCGCTCGGTCGGATACGCGGCGCCGGTGAGCCACTCGGCCGCCACCGCGCTGCGCTCGGCCGCGTCGGCAAGCAGCTCGTTGCGGCGATTGAACTTCTTCATCGCCGCCTGCGACGTGTAGCAGCCGGTGCCGTGCGTCTTCAGGATCAGCTCCCCCTTGTATTCCGGCAGCGCCGCGAACTGCGCCGCCGTCAGGTCGCGCGACAACTGATCCGCGGAGGTGTTCTTGATCGCGATCTTCGCCGCCGGATTGTGGAGCCCCTTCTCGAGGTTCTGCACGGATTCCTCGGTCGGGCCGCCGCCGGTGTCGCCGGTGCCGAAGTAGCGGAACACCACCGACGTCCCGTCGCCGAGCGAGGTCGGATCATCTGACCACTTCGGATCGGTTGAGGGATCGGTTTCGATCCGGGTCACGTAGTCGCCGGGCTTCAGCTCGGCGAGGATCTCGCTGCCATCCACGCCCTGCCAGCGGCCGATCGGAAACGGAATGGGCCGGCCCCACGTGAGCTTCTGCGTCGAGAACGCCTTCAGCCCCGAATGCGCGGCGATCGACGGCAGCGCGAACCCGAAGCCGAAGCAGTCGGGCAGGTACACGTCCTGGCTGACCTTGCCGAACTCCTCGCGGAAGAACCGCTTGGCGTACAGCGCGTGGCGCATGAGCGATTCCGGCGACGGCATGTTCGTGTCGACGGCGTTGATCCACGATCCGGCAATCCGCCAGCGTCCGTCCGCGACGTACTTCTGCAGCCTCGCCCAGTCCTCCGGGTGGTACTCCTTGAACCACATGTAGTGGATGGCCCCTTCCCACGTGAAGACGTAGTCGGGGTACTGCTCGAAGTACTTGAAGTTCGTATAGAAGGTGCGCGGCACGAACTGGCGGATGGTGTCCTGGACGGTCCAGTTCCACTGCGAGTCGAGGTGTGCGGTGGCGACGAGATAGAGCGTCGTGGTTTTCTCCTGTGCCTGCGGCAGCGCGACGGCCGCCCCCGCCAGCGCCGCGGCCAACATCACCGCCAGTCTCCCTCGTCCGATCATCCCATCCTCCTCGCCGCCGCCGTGGCCGGCGCGCGTAGGCTATCATGCGGCTGCGTGATCGCACGCCAGGGGATCTCACGCCAAGGCGCCACGGGATCTCACGCCAAGGAGCCAGGCGGTCAACGGGATCTCACGCCAAGGAGCCAAGGAGCCAAGGGGATCTCACGCCAAGGAGCTAAGGAGCCAAGGGATCTCACGCCAAGCCGAGCAGCGTTGGCCGACGGGACATTCACGGATGTGCGGCACCGGTCCGGGCGCG
>DASSOM010000203.1:0-7794 GCA_035700625.1 Vicinamibacterales bacterium | reverse complement strand
TTCTCCTTCTTCTCGACATAGCCGCCGGCGACTTCAGCCGCCTTGTCGACAACGTACTTGCTCGAGACCGTGCCGGAGATCACGACGTCCTTGCCGCTGCCGGTGATCGTGATCGGCTCGCCCGGGAACAGCTGCTTCATCTGCGCAGCGAGCTCGCTCAGATCGCGGCGGACGTTGACCTCGTACTTCTTGATACCGCCCGCGTGGTCCCACACGAACAGCGAGATCGTGCCGGGCTGCTTCCCGTGGATCAGCAGCTGCTGCGGCGACGTCACCATCGCGTCCGCCACGTCGGGGACGGTCAGCGACACGCGGGCGATCGAGCTGCCCACGTTGAGCACCGTCGACCGGCCGACGAGCAGGTCGATGTCGGTCGCGTCGGCCGGCGCGGCCGGCGGGCCGGCCACGATCGCGCCCGGCGATCCGCTGAACGCGACGGGCTGCTGCGCCTGCGGCGCCGCAACCAGGATGACGATGATGTAGGCAATCAGCGCGGCGAATTTCGCGGCACCACCACGGGGTTTCATGAGTCCTCCAGAACCGGATCCTGGAATCCGGCCAACGTTATCGAATGACTTCCGCGGTGCGCTTATCGCCGCGGATCACTTCGACCGTGGGGAGCGCCACTACCGGCGCGGCCTGCGTCACGGGCCCGGTCGCCTTCCGCACACGGGCCGTCGTCTTCGCCGGCGCCGCCTTCGAAATGCCCAGCATCATCGCGGTCTTCACGCCCGTCGTCGCAGGCGCCCCCTGGTCCAGCGGGTTGCGGAGCGCGAGCTGAATCTTCGCCTCCGTGCTCGCCAGCGCCAGCCGCTCGGCCTGATCGGGATACACGAGCAGCGTGACGACCGTCACCTGCATCGGCTTGCCTTTTTCCTGGTCCTGCTCCATGCGCGTGCCGGCCGTCAGCACCTGCACGTTGGAGAGGATGACCTTCGACGTGGTGTCGCTGGACTGGTTCGTCGGGCTCGCGACGGCGAGCACGTCGACGCGCGTGCCCGGCAGCACGTAGCCGGCCACGCCGATGACCTCATTCACGCGCACGGAGACCGCGCGCATCCCCTCGGGGATGACGGGCGGCAGCCCGGCGCCGGCTTCCTTCGATGCGAGCTTCGCGGCGAGGATCGGCTCCCCCTTCACGACGGGAACGATCAGCCCGCGGCCGATGATGTCGGCCGGCTTGCCGAACGCGCCCTCCGGGGCGTTGCCGGCCGGGAAGTTGATCACCTGCAGGTCTTCCTTCGCCAGCTCGCTGCCGAGCGAGAGGTCGGCCGCGGCGACGACCACCGGCTGGGTGGCCATCGAGACGGTCTTGACCGGCTGGTTCTGCGTCAGGTTGTACGTCCCGTACGCGAGGCCGCCGCCGGCGAGGATCGCGATCGCGAGAACGGCAAACATCCGATTGCGCATGACTGGTCCCCTAGCTTTCGTTCCGCATGAGCGCGACGGAATGCATCGTGATCGGCGCGCCGGTGTTGGAGTCGGGCGTCACGAGGCGCACGACGGGATTGAGCACCATGAACTCGAACGGGTAGTTGATCGTGATGCGCGAGGCGCTGTCGGTGCCCAGGGGCACCGAACGCTCGACCACGACGTCGTCGACGGTCGCGTCGGGCAGGCCGCCGCTGATCATGTAGTCGCACACGCGCTCCTGGACCTGCTCGTCGGTAATGCCGGTGATGACCGCGATGCGCGCGCCTTCGCGCGCCGCGTTCGTGAGCACCTGCCACGTCTGGTATGCGCGGCCGAACTCGAAAATGCCGACCGAGATCAGCAGCAGCATCGGAATCGTGATGGCCGCTTCGATGAGCGCCGCCCCGCGTTCGGATCTGACTCGTCGCATCGGCCACCTCCCTCCCATTCAGCGAAGAACCATCGCCAACATGCTGCCGACCGCGATGGCCGGCCCGTACGCAAACCGGTTGGCGCGTGCTGGCGCCTCGATGGTCCGTTTGGCCTCGCCCGGCGCCGCAATCAGCCGTCCGGTGCCTGAGAGCGTCGCGATCAGGCGTCCACGCCGCATCGCGACCAGCACCGCCAGCACACCGCCCGTGATCGCCGTGAACAGGAACGCGGCGATCACCGCGTTCGGTCCGACGATGGCGCCGACGGCCGCCATCAGCTTCACGTCGCCCGCGCCCGTGGCGCCGAGCGCGTGACCGGGCACCATCAGCAGCAGCCCGATCAGAAATCCAAGCATCGCGCCCGCGATGCTGATATCGCTCGCGCCAAGGGCGGCGAGCGCGACGCCTGCCGCCGCCATCCCGGCGGTCAGCAGATTCGGAATCCTCCGCGTCCGGATATCAATCACGGTGGCGGCCAGCAGCCCCGCCGCGAGCACGGCGAACGCGGAACTAGAAATTGTTGGCAATGCTCGACCAGAACACGTTGTAAATCGTCTGCCCCAGCGTCGACACCGCCCCGAGCGCAACGATGGCGATGAGCGCAGCGAGCAATCCGTACTCGAGCAGGTCCTGCCCATCCTCGGACCGCGTACGTGTGCGTGCGATTCGCAGCAACGTGGTCACGGCAACTGGAGACTGCATACCGGGGCTCCTCACGAAAACGTAATCACCCTGGAACACGTGAGGCCGGGAATACGTTCCCGGCCTCACTCGACTCGTGTGTTACGCCGCGTTCGCGAGCTGACCCGCGATGTTCGTAAAGATGGCGTTCACGCTGTCGCCGACCAGGCCGACCGCGCCAATCGCGACGAGCGCGATGAGCGCCACGAGCAGCGCGTACTCGAGCAGGTCCTGCCCCTCATCCTGACGCGCGAACGACTTCACGAAATTGACGAAGTTCACGAGCTGCATGAGATCCTCCCCCACCGGGTTGTGCACCGCCAGGAAGCGGTGCGAAGTGCGGCCAGGCCGCGTTGACGATGAAACCCGCGGCAACTCGCCGCGTCACGGCCGCGACAATGGCAACTGGTGTGCCACGGACGCGCGTCCGCCGGGCGTGATCGGCGCAACCCACAGCGCTCGCGGCCACTTGCGGCGACGCGCCCGCCGGCGGGACCCGCCGGGAGGGGCCGTCATGCCCGGCGCGCGGCCGGGTCTGGTCCTGCACTTTCGTAACGTCCACGGCAATTTTCGTGGCCGGCCGATCGCCGCCGCGGGCGCGCCGCACGAACAACGGGACATCCAGGAATGGCTTAATGCCTGCAATATCGTGAGTTGCCGTCCTTGATCGCGGCCGTGGACCGCTGCGGCACACGCATTGCCAATAGAAGGACCGCCATGAAGCTGGGCATCCGTGAAGGCGCGATTTCGATGACCGTCTTCGCCGCCATCCTGCTGGCGCTCACGACGCTCGACCCGCGGGTGCAGGATCGCGTGAGCGAACTGATTGGAGGCAGCGGCGGCGTGTCTCCACTCGGCGATCGACTCGCCGACGTGGGGAGCGCGCTCTGGAGCGCGGCACGTTATCAGAGCATCGAGAACGCGCCCATGCTGGTGTTCGCGGCGATCGGCGCGGTGCTGACCCTCTTCATGTTCAGGAGCTGACGCTGCGTGTCCCTGGTCCTCGCGATCGAGCCTGACCTTCGTCAGGCCGCCATTCTTCAGCGCGTCATCCAGGAGAAGGTGCGCGCGGAGCTGGTGGTCGTCGATTCACGCGACGCCGCCATCGCGGCGGTCAACGCACAAATTCCCGACGTCCTCCTGCTCAGCGCGCTGCTGTCGCCGCGCGATGAAGACGAACTGATCTCGCATCTGCGCGACCTCGGTCCCGACGCGGAGCATCTGCAGACGCACACGATTCCGCAGCTGGCCTCGAGCGAGGGCAAGTCGTCGCGTGGCAAGGGACTGTTCTCCACCTTCCGCAAGAAGAAGGAGGTCGAGCAGACCGCCGGCTGCGATCCCGATCTGTTTGCCGACGAGATCCGCAGCTTCCTGAAGCGTGCGGCGGAGATGAAGGCGGAGGCGGTCGCCGCGCTTCAGTCGCGCGTGCACGAACTCGAGTACCGCGTTCGGAGCCAGACGCCAGCCCCGTCATCAGCGGCTGGATCAGCTCCGCGCGCCAACGCGAGTGCTCCGGCGGAGCCTGCGGCGCAGGAGGCAGCCGCCACGCCGGGCGGATCGGCCTGGGATTCTCCCTTCGAGTGGCGCCGCGCGACGCCGCCCACCCGAACCGGCCAGGAAGAACCGGCCGCGCCGCCCGCGCCGGTCGAAGAGCCGCCGGTCCCCGCGTCCGTACTGCTGCCCGAACCGGCAGCCGACGTGACGCCGTCGCCGATGGAGGCCGTGCCGCTGGACGCGGCGCCGCTCGAGACGTCTCCGCTCGACGAAGCACCGCTCGTCGAACCGGTGCGTTATCTGGACGACTCGCCGGAGCCGGTGGCGCAAGAAGAACCCGAGGAAATCGCCGCGGCGGCGCCCGAACTCGAAGAAGCTGTCCATGCAGTCGCGCCGGCCGAGGACGTCGCATCGATCGTGCTGCCGGAGCCCGAGCCGATCGTGCTGCCCGAACCCGAGCCGATCGTGCTGCTCGAACCGGAGCCCGCGATCGGCGTCGAAAACGAGGAGCCCGAGATCGCCATCGTCCTCGACGAGCCGGTAGCCGAACCGGTGATCGAAGCGCCGGCGCCAAAGCGGCGCCGCAAGGGATCTTCGAAGCGCGGCGCTGGCGGGACCGTCCGGCTCACGCCGCTCGCGATGTGGGCGCGCAGCGAAGCCCGGATTGCGTCGCCGCCTCCGGCAGCCGAGGCCTCCGCCGATCGGACGACGGCGGATGAAGTGCGCGATCTGATGGCGGGCCTGTCGATCCCGCCGCATGTGGCGGCCGTTTCCTACGCGCGCGGATGCCGCATCCGGCGCGTGCGCGTTCCGGCGGCCAGCCGCACCGAGGGGGGCCACGTTCCCGGCCCGGTCATCCTGTCGAAGCGCGCGTTGTCCGAGCGCCGCGCCAATAGCGCCCGCTGAATTCGTTTCCGCACTGCGCGCCGGTTCGCACCTGCGTTCTCATCGCGTCTCCCACTGATCCGCGCGGAAAAACAGTCCGTCCGGCGCGTGCCTGACGATGCGGTGTCGGCGGAACGCGTGGACCCGGGGTGTCGATCCGCGAGCGACCTCCGACCCGCGCGATGACCGACAGAGGACAAACCCGCCCGGAGGCGTCTCCGGTCGCTTCGGCGCAGTATTTGCGGACGGCGAGGGAATTACCCGAGCGCCGCTACAATCGTGATCAAGCGCCGCAGGTCACCCCAGCCGACGCGGTCATCGTCAGGACACACGCCGGAGGGCGGTTTTACCGCGCGGCGTCGGCGGGAGCCGCGGAGCGACACCCCGGGTCCGCGCGTCCCGTGAGCGAACGCCGTTGGACGCGCCGCCGAAGGGCGGAAGACGCAATCCGAACGCCGGGCGCAACCGGCGCGCCGCAAACGGTCACTGACGAGACCCGGCATCCGCATTGCCGATCGTTCCGCGCTCGCGTCGAAATCCGGCGCGATTCGGAACGATCGCGATGGAACCTCTCAAAACCTGCGACCCTGACGCGCCGGCGGCGCTGACATTTCCGCGTACCGCGGTCGGCACGCACGTGACCGTTCGGGCGCGGACGTGGCGCCTCGATCGGGCGACCCCCTGGGACGACTGCACGGAACTCGAACTGCAAGCCGCGGACGGACGTTCGGCCGTCCTGCTCTGGCCGTTCGATCGGCCGGTGCCGTATCGCCCGTCCGACAGGATCGACGTCGTCCGTCCGAGGAGGTGGCTCCGTGGCATGGCGGCCCTCGCAGCCCGGCCCGGTCTTGGCGGGCTGCACGCACGGTGCTCGCCCGGCCTGCGCGTCCTGCCGTACCAGCTCGCTCCGGCGCTGTGCGCCGCGGCGGGACACACGCGGATTTTTCTTGCGGACGAAGTCGGCCTCGGCAAGACGATCCAGGCGGGTTGGATCGCGGCGGACGCCTGTGCCCGCCACCACGACGCGCGCATTCTCATCATCGTGCCCGCCGGCCTCCGGCTGCAGTGGCAGCGCGAGCTGGCGCGTCATTTCGGGATCGACGCGACCGTGGCGGACGCGCGCTGGCTCCGCCGCGCCGCCGCCGATCTGCCGTCGGACGTGAACCCGTGGTCGCTGCCTGGGCTCTACGTCACCTCCGTCGACTTCGTGAAGCGCGACGACGTGCGCCGCGGGCTTGCGGAGCTGGACTGGGACGTCCTCGTCGCGGACGAAGCGCACGGCGCAGCCGCCCCGACGGATCGTCACGCCGCGCTCGACGCGATCGGAGGCCGCGCTGCCATCGTCGTGCTGATCAGCGCGACGCCATATGCCGCGGATGCGTCCGGCTTTGCGTCGCTGACATCCATCGGCGGACCCGCGCCACCGGTGATCCTCTTCCGCCGATCGCGCCAGGACGCCGGCCTCGCGCGGCCGCGCCGGCATCGCTTCGCCGCGATCCGGCCGTCAGCCGCTGAGCGGCGTCTGCAGGCGCTGCTCGATCGCTACACGCGCGCCGTCTGGCACGACCGCGGTCAGACGGACGAACGCGCGCGGCTCGCGATGATCGTGCTGCGCAAGCGCGCGCTGTCGTGCGCAATGGCCGCCGCCGTATCGATCGCGCGCCGCATGGTCCTCCTCGATCAGCGTGCGCCAGGTCCGGTACAGCTGCCGCTGTTCGACGAGGACGAGGCGATCGAGGATGCCGAGCCGGTTGCCGCCCTCGCGGCGCCGGGCCTCGCCGATGCCGATCGCGAGCGACGCTGGCTCACGGCCATTCACGAAGCCGCCCTGGGTGCCGCATGCGACGAAACCAAGATCCGCGCGCTCCAGCGTCTGCTTCGCCGCCTCCCGTCGGAGCCGGTTGTCGTCTTCACCGAGTATCGCGACACGCTCACGAGGCTCGCCGCCGCGCTCGGAGTCACCCGTCTTCTGCACGGCGGCATGACGACAGTCGAACGCGACGCGGTGCAGCGGGACTTCAACAGCCACGGGGGCGTCCTCATCGCGACCGATGCGGCAGCCGAAGGGCTCAACCTTCAGGCACGCTGCCGCTTCGTCATCAATTTCGAATTGCCATGGAATCCGGCGCGGCTGGACCAACGCATCGGGCGCGTGGATCGCCTCGGACAGACGCGCCGCGTGCATGCGATGACGCTCGTGTTCTGCGACACGGCGGAGGACCTCGTCCTCGCTGGATTTCTCAGGCGGCTGATGCGCGCGGCACGCACGCTCGGCGAATCCGATCGCGTCGCCGCGCTGCTCACGGAGGCGCGTGCGGCGCAGGCGGTCATTGGCGGCGAGCCAATCGATCCAGTCGAGGACCCGCCTCTGTCCGGGATCGATCACTCGGGCGTCGCGGCGTTCGAGACGGCCGCGCTCGCGGAGGGGCACCGTCTCCAGGTCCAGTCGGCGTTCGGCAGAAGCGCGACGTCACTCGACGAGATTGCCGTCACGCGCATCCGTCACAGTGGATCGCTTGCCCGCGGAACCATCTTCGTCATCGACTGGGCCGCCGGCGTGCCGGACGGAACGACGATCGCGACCCGCGCGACCGCGGTGTTCGTGCCGCACGTCCCGCCGATCGAACGCCGGGCCGGTGACGTGCGCGCCGCCGCCCGCCGCGTCATGTCCGAATGGATGCCGGAGGTGCGCCGCGTCATCGCGCCCGCGGCAGAACGGTGGCTCGCAGATGCGCAAGCCAATTACGGCGCGATCGCGGAACGACTGGCGGCGCGCGAACGCGTGCTTGCCGGCGTGCCGGACCGGGCCGGCCCGGTGCAGGCCGGCCTGTTCGACCGGCGGGCGCTGACCGACGCGGATGCGCAGCTTGCCGATGTCCGCGCACGCGTC
>DASSOM010000202.1:0-7450 GCA_035700625.1 Vicinamibacterales bacterium | reverse complement strand
GAGCTGGGCATCACGAACGAGCAGTCCGCGGCCATCGAGGAGATCTGGCAGGCCAGCCTGCCCAAGCTCCGCGCGTCCCGGCGGCAGCTCGACGACCTCGAAGGTGTGCTGTCGCAGATGATCCGCGATGCCGCCGAGGAGTCGCTGGTCGCGGCACAGATCGATCGGGTCGAGAGCGTGCGCAGCGAGATGAACAAGGGGCGCACGCTGATGCTGTACCGGATGAACCGGGTGCTCTCGGCGGATCAACGGCAGAAGCTCAAGGCGATGCACGATCGCTGGGAGGCATCGCGGCGCCGGTCCGGCAGCTGAGAGGCGGTCGCCGCCCGCGGTCTGAATATTCCCCAAACGCAGCTTTTCTGGAGGCTCTCGTGAGAAAGACGGTACTGGTGACGGCGATCGCCGTGATCGCGGCCGCCCCCGCGCGCGCGCAGCAGGCGCCCGACCCTGCGCACGTGCGCGAGCTGGTGCAGCAGGCGCTGCAGCAGACGCAACAGACGCCGCCGCAGCCGGCCCTCGCCGCGCCGACGGCGACGGTCGACCTGACGCTCGACGAGGTGGCAAAGCGCGCCCTCGAACGCAACATCGACATCTCCGTCGCCCGGCTCAACCCGCGGTTGTGGGACTTCTCGATCGCCTCGATCGAAGCGAACTATCAGCCGAATGTGACCAGCACGCTGCTCGATCGCAGCTCCACGCGGCTGCCGACGCGCCAGGTCGAAGGCGGCACAGGCGGCAAGCTGACGACCGGCACGGTGAGCTGGGAAGCGGGCTGGGCGCAGAACCTGCGCTGGGGCGGCACGTCGCTGAGCGCGGGCTGGCAGAACACGCGGCAGAATTCGGACGACGCGTTCGCGCTGCGGAATCCCAGCTACTCCTCGAACCTGACGTTCAGCATCACGCAGCCGCTGCTCCGCGGCTTCCGGACCGACGGCACGCGCACCGCCCTCCAGACGGCGCGCCTCAGCCAGGACTCGGATGAAATCGCGCTGCAGGCGACGATTGCCTCGACGATCGCCGCGGCGCGCAACGCCTACTGGGATCTCGTGTTCGCCGTCCAGGCCGTCGACGTCGCGAAGCAGTCGCTCGACCTCGCGACGAAGCTCGTGCAGGACAACCAGGCGCGCGTCGAAATCGGCACGCTCGCGCCGATCGACGTCGTGTCGGCGCAGGCGGAGGAGGCGACGCGCCGGCAGACGCTCGTCCAGGCGCAGGGCGCGCTGGCGACCTCTGAGCTCGCGCTCAAGCGGCTGATCGTCAGCGGCACGGATGATCCGCTGTGGACCGCCCGCATCAATCCGGTGGACCAGCCGCCGTCCACCGCCGAACCGATCGATCTCGAGTCCGCGGTGACGCGCGCGCTGCAGGAACGCACGGACCTTCAGCAGGCCAAGAAGACGCTGGCGAGCAACGACATCAATCTGCGCAATCTGGTCGATCAGATGAAGCCGGCGCTCGACCTGAACGCCAGCTACGGACTGGCCGGCCTCGGCGGCACGCAGTTCGTCCGCAGCGGCCTCGGCGGCGGCGTCTCGCAGACGATTCCGGGCGGCTACTTCGATGCGCTGCGGAACATCAGCGGGTTCGACGCGCCGACGTGGAGCATGCAGCTGAACTTCTCGTACCCGCTCGGCACGAGCTCCGCGGAGGCGAACACGGCCCGCGCGCGGCTCCAGCTGCAGCAGACGCAGGCGCAGCTCAAGGCGCTCGAGCTGACGATTGCCACCGACGTGACGAACGCCGCGTTGACCGTGCGCACCGATCAGCAGGCCGTCGAGGCGGCGACCGCCGCTCGCGACCTCGCGCAGAAGCGGCTCGAAGCGGCGCAGAGCAAATTCGAAGTCGGCATGGCCACGAATTTCGAGGTGGTCCAGGCGCAGCGCGATCTGCGCGACGCCCAGAACTCGGAACTGCGCGCGGTTCTCAACTACCGCAAGGCGCTCGTCACGTTCGAACAGGTGCAGACCGTGTCGGCCTCGCGCGGCGGCATCAGCACGATCAGCAGCGGCGGCGGTGGCGGCGGCGGATCCAACGGCGGATCGAACGGGCAGTCCGGCGGAGGCGGCAACGGCGGCGGCCGCTGAGGCGCGACCCCAAAGAGTCCTCATGCGTAAAGCGATTCTGATTCCCATCGTGGCGGTGCTGGCGCTGGCCGGCGTCGTCGTGTACCGCGGCACGGGCGACGCGCCGCGCCCCGGCAACGGCCGCGGCATGACGCGTCCGCCGATGCCCGTGAACATGATGCCGGTCGCGCGCACCGCCATGACGGATCGCGTGCTCGTCGTCGGCAACCTGATCGGCGCGGCGACCGTGCAAATCAGCCCGAAGGTGAACGGCCGCCTGGAGTCCGTGCCGGTGAAGCTCGGCGACAGCGTGCGCAAGGGGCAGCCGGTCGCGCGGATCGAGAGCAGCGAAATCCAGGAGCAGGTTCGCCAGGCGGAAGCCTCCTTCAAGGTCTCCAGCGCGACGATTCGCCAGCGTGAAGCGGACCTGAAGCTGGCCGAAACGAACCTGAATCGATCGAAGAGCCTGTTCGAGCGCCAGCTCCTGCCGAAGCAGACGTTCGACGACACCAACGCGCAGTATCAGGCGGCGCTCGCGCAGCTCGATCTCGCGCGCGCGCAGCACGAACAGGCGAAATCGCGCCTCGACGAGCTGAAGATCACGCTCGCGAACACCGTGCTGACCTCGCCGGTCGACGGCTTCGTGGGCAAACGATTCCTCGATCCGGGTGCGTTCGTGAATTCCAGCACGCCGATCGTCTCGGTCGTCGATATCAAGCCGGTCCGGCTCGTCGCGAATCTCGTCGAGAAGGACTTCCGGCGCGTGAAGGTCGGGACGCCCGCCTCGGTCGAAGTGGACGCGTTCCCCGGCGAGCAGTTCTCCGGACAGGTGAGCCGTGTCGCGCCGGTCTTCGATCCGGCGACGCGCACCGCGGAAATGGAAATCGAAGTCCCCAATCCCGCGCTCCGCCTCAAGCCGGGAATGTACGCGCGCGTGACGCTGACGGTCGGCACCCGGCCGCAGGCGCTGGCCGTTCCGGCCAACGCGATCGTGCGCGTCGACGGGCGGCCCGGCGTGTTCGTGGCCGAAGCGGCCTCGACCAACGGACAGCCGCCGAACGCCGAATCGCCCGCCGCGTTCGTGGCGAAGTTCGTCCGCGTCGAAACCGGGCTGCAGGACGGCGACCGCGTCGAAGTGATCGGCATCGACGAAGGGACCCGCGTCATCACGACGGGCGCCGGCGCGCTCAAGGACGGCGACCGCATCGTGCTCGCGGCGGCACCGAAGGAGTCTTCGCGATGAGCATTCCGCGCACCGCCATCGAACGCCCCGTCACGATGTTCATGCTCTGCGGCGTGATCGTCCTGCTGGGCGCGATCTCCCTCGTCCGCCTGCCGGTGGACCTGATGCCGGACGTCACCTACCCGAGCATCACCGTCCGCGTCGGCTATGCCGGCGTTGGACCGCTCGAGATGGAGGAGCTCGTCACGCGCCCGATCGAGCAGGCGCTCAGCGCGGTGGCCGGCCTCGAGCGGCTCGAATCCACGTCCCAGGAAGGTCAGAGCCGCGTCTCGCTGAACTTCGCGTGGGGCACCGACCTCAACGAAGCGGCCGACGACGTCCGCGGACGGCTGGATCGCGTGCGCGGCCGGCTGCCGGAAGAAGCCGACGCGCCGGTCGTCTTCAAGTACGACGCGAACGCCTCCCCCATCATGGGCATCGGCGTGGAGGGGGATTTCGATCCCGTCACGCTGCGCGAGATGGGCGAGAACGATCTGTCGCCGCGGATCGAGCGCGTGCCCGGCGTGGCGTCGGTCAGCGTCGAAGGCGGACTGCGCCGGCAGATCCACGTCGAGCTGTCGAAGGAAAAGATCATCGCGCTCAACCTGCCCGTCGACCGCATCGTCAGCCTGCTCGGGACGGAGAACCAGAACATCCCGCTCGGCGAGATCGACGAGGGAGACCGGACGTATCTCGTCCGCAGCCAGGGACAATTCACCAGTCTTCAGGAAATCCGCGATCTCGTGGTGATGACGCGCGAGGGGGTGCCCGTCTACCTGCGCGACATCGCGGACGTGACCGACGGCACCGAGGATTTCCGGTCGTTCACGCGGATCAACGGCAAGCCGGGCGTCCGGCTCCGCGTCGTGAAACAGTCGGGCACCAACACGGTCGCGATCGCGGACGCGGTGCGCGCGGAAGTGGATCGGATCAACCACGACATTCCGGGGCTGCGGCTGACGGTGCTCGACGACAGCTCGATCTTCATCCGGCGCTCCATCGATGCCGTCCGCGAGGCGGCGGTGCTCGGCGCGATCCTCGTCGTCATCGTCATCTTCGTGTTCCTGCGGAACATCCGGTCGACGGTCATCATCTGCACGTCGATCCCGATCTCGATCATCGGCACGTTCGCCCTGCTCTACTTTGCCGGGTTCACGCTGAACACGATGACGTTCGGAGGGCTGGCCCTCGGCGTCGGCATGATCGTCGACGCCTCGATCGTCGTTCTGGAGAACACGTTCCGGCACATGGAACACGGGAAGCCGCGCATGCAGGCGGCGATCGAAGGATCTGAAGAGGTGTGGTCGGCAATCCTCGCGTCGACGCTGACGCACGTCGCGGTGTTCGTGCCGCTGTTCTTCCTGACGGGCGTGTCCAGCATTCTCTTCAAGCAGCTCTCGGTCGTCGTGATGTTCTCGCTGTCGATGTCGCTCTTCGTCGCGGTGACGCTCGTCCCGGTGCTCTGCTCGCGGCTGCTGAAGCTGCCGGCGCCCGCGGATCAGCGCACCGGCTTCTGGGGGCGCGCCTTCACGGTCTCCGAACGCGCGCTCGACCAGATCGACAATCGCTACCGCCAGCTGCTGCACCGCGCGCTGGCACACCGGCCGACCGTGCTCGCCACCGGCGGCGGACTGGTGCTGATCGCGGCCCTCCTGCTGCCGACGATTCCGTTCGAGCTGATGCCGCAGGCGGACGAGGGCGAGGTGCGCGTCACCGCCGAACTGCCGGTCGGCACGCGCATCGAGCGCGCGCGCGACGTCGCGCTGCGGCTCGAAAGCCTGGTCAAGGAATACGTTCCCGAGGGGGAAACGGTCATCACGCAGGCGGGCGGCGGCGGCTTCGGCGGCTCCGCCAACCGCGCCAACGTCAACATCATGCTCGTCGAGCGCGCGAAGCGGACGCGGTCGAGCGAACAGATCGCGCGCGCCTTGAACCAGCAGCTTGCGGCGGTGATCCCCGGCGTCATCATTTCGACGCGCGCCACGGGCGGCAACTTCCAGATGGCCCGGCTGCTCGGCGGCGGCGACGAAGGACGCATCTCACTCGAGATCCGCGGCGACGATCTCGGTGAAGCCGCGCGGCTGGCGCAGGCCGCCAAGGGGCTGATGGATCGCCTGCCCGAGCTGCGCAACGCGCGCGTCGACCGCGACGAAGGACGGCCGGAGCTGGCGATTCAGGTCGACCGCCCGAAGGCGGCGCTGCTGGGCCTCACGGTGTCGGGCGTCGCCAACACGATTCGCACGAACGTCGCCGGCACGCAGGCGGCCTTCTTCCGCGAGCACGGCAACGAGTATCCGATCGTCGTCCGGCTGCGGCAGGCGGATCGCGAGCGCGTGACCGACATCAACGACGTGCTCGTCAGCGGCGCGCAGGGACAGGTGGTGCAGGCGAAGAACCTGCTGAGCCTGCAGAACCAGGCCGGTCCGACGGAGATCCGCCGCAAGAACCAGGAGCGGATCGTGCGCGTGTTCGCGGAGCCTGAAGTGTCGCTCAGCGAGGCGGTCGACGCCATCAACGCCCGGCTGCCCGAGATCCACCGGTCGGCCGACTTCTCCGTCGGATTCGGCTCCGAGGTCGAGGAGCAGGCGAAGTCGTTCTCCCAGCTGCAGGTGATGCTGATCCTCGCGATCGTGCTCGTCTACGCCGTCATGGCGTCGCAGTACGAGTCGCTGCGCGACCCCTTCATCATCATGTTCTCGGTGCCGCTCGCCGCAATCGGCGTCGTGCTGGCGCTCAAGCTCACGGGCACGACGTTCAACCTGCAGGCGTACATCGGCCTCATCATGCTCGCCGGCATCGTCGTCAGCAACGCGATCCTGCTGGTGGACTACACGAACATCCTCCGCCGGCGCGACGGCATGCCGCTGCGCGAAGCGGTCGAGCAGGCCGGGCGCACGCGGCTGCGACCGATCGTCATGACGACCCTGACGACCATTCTCGGCCTCGTGCCGATGTCGCTCGGCATCGGTGAAGGCTCCGAGCTGCAGGCGCCGCTCGCCCGCGTCGTCATCGGCGGTCTGGCGGCATCCACGCTCATCACGCTCGTGGTCGTACCAACGGTGTACACCCTGTTCGAGGAAGGCTGGAGGCGGCGGGTCCGCGAATCGTCATGAAAAAGCTCATTCTGCTCATCATCGTCCTGATTGCCGTCGGAGCCGGGGTCGGCGCGTACTACATTCGCCGCGGCGGACCGGAGCCGCAGGTGACGACGCAGGCCCTGGCGTCGGGCGACATCGTGGATACGGTGGGCGCGACGGGCGCGCTCGAAGCGGTGACGACCGTCCAGGTCGGCACGCAGGTCTCGGGCACCGTCGCGGCGCTCTACGCGGACTTCAATTCAATCGTCCACAAGGGACAGGTCGTCGCCAAGCTGGACCCGTCGCTGATTCAGACGCAGATCGAGCAGAACAAGGCGAACGTCATCCGATCGCAGGCGGAGGTCGACCGCCTGCAGGTGTCGCTCGAAGACGCGAACACGAAGCTGAAGCGCGCGCAGGAGCTCTCCGCGCGCAGCCTGATCCCGCAGAGCGAGCTGGAGACGGCGCAGGTCACGGTCCGTTCCACGCAGGCGCAAATCAAGTCCGCGGAAGCGGCGCTCACGCAGGCCAAGGCGAATCTGAATCAGCAGCAGGTGAACCTGGAACACACGATCATCACCGCGCCGATCGACGGCATCGTGATCTCGCGCAGCGTCGACGTCGGCCAGACGGTCGCGGCCAGCATGCAGGCGCCGACGCTGTTCGTCATCGCCGCCGATCTCACGAAGATGCAGGTGAACGCCAACATCGACGAGTCGGACGTCGGCCGGATCCGCCCGGGACAGGTCGTGCGGTTCCGCGTCGATGCCTACCCGACCGAAGAGTTCACAGGTTCGGTGCAGCAGGTCCGGCTGCAGCCGCAGGTCGTGCAGAACGTCGTCACCTACAACACGGTCATCGCGGTGCCGAACCAGCAGCTCAAGCTGAAGCCGGGCATGACCGCGAACGTGAACATCGAGATCGCGCGGCGCACGAACGTCCTGCGCGTGCCGAACGCGGCGCTGCGGTTCCGGCCGACTGCCGATATGTTCGCCGCGCTCAACCAGCCGCAGCCGCCCGAGATGCAGCGCGGGATGAACGGACGTTCCGGCCGCGGCGGCCGCGCTGGGGCCCCATCAGGGGATTGT
>DASSOM010000201.1:0-13869 GCA_035700625.1 Vicinamibacterales bacterium | reverse complement strand
GCAGCGCCTCCCGCATCAGCGCCGGCGGCAGACTGCCGATCTGCAGCAGCCGCGTGTGGAAGTCACGCAGCGTGAAGCGGTCTCCCATCCGCGCGCGATCGTCCTCGCGAAGTTTCAGGATCTCCGTCAGGCCCATGAAGTAGCCGATGAAGTACCCCGGCCGCGCCAGGGCGGAATCCACCTCCGCTTCCGCGGCCCACCGAAGGAAGCCGACCCGGTTCACCATCAAGTCGACGGCCTCGTCGCGCGTCATCCGTCCCGTCTGCAGGCCGACGTCGTAGATCACGCGCGCGTTCCGCCACAGACGCAGCTGGAGCTGCCGCAGGTGAATCCGTTCGTCGGGGAAGAAGCCGGTCTCCTGAAACAGCTGCTCGTTGTACAAGCCCCATCCCTCGGTGAACATCGGCGTACCGATTTCGCGGCGCAGCTTCGACGGATTGTGCATCTGGTAGAGGATCTGGACGTGGTGGCCGCCGTAGGTTTCGTGCGGCGTCGTCACGAGAATGACGCCCCAGTCGTGTTCGAGCAGGTAATCCCGCCGTTTCGCCTCGTCCCACGACGGATCGAATGGGTTGATCTGCCATTCGCCGAGCGCGGTTCCATCGGCGGCGGGCGGCCGGGCGCGCGCACCCGAGAAGCTTCCGTAGTACGGGTTGTTCCCCCGCGTCGGCTTGCGCGGAACGACGGTGCAGCGTTCCGGCCACGGTAGCGGAATGAGATCGTGCTCGATCAGGTGCGCCCGCGCGCGATCGACGACTTGCTGGTGCGCTTCAATCATCCGCGACGGCTCGGGATGATCGCGCTTCACGTCGTTCGCGATTTGAAGCCACGTCTTGCGATCGTCGAGACGACGGGCGAGCGCGTCGAGCTGCGCGACCGTCCGGTTGAATTCGTCCCAGGCGTACCTCCACAGCGACGCCGCGTCGTACGGCAGCAGGTATTGCTCCCGGAGCATCCGGGTGTAGAGCGCCTCGCCCATCGGGCGATCCCCGCGAGCGCCGGCGATCTGCCGGCCGACGAGAATCGACTCGGCGAAGCGGCGATCAATCGCGTCGCCGGCGGACAGCCTGGCGGGATCGATCGCGCGGAGCTCGGCGAGCAGCGCATCCGGATCCAGCGTCTCGGCCGACTCCCGGCCGCGCGCACGCGACGCGATCAGGCGATCGACGATCGCGTCGAGCTTCGCCTGTGACGGTGAACGCTCCGCGGCGGGCAGGAAGGAAACGATCGCAAGGACGGCACAGCACGCGGACAGCAATCGCATCCGCGCATGCTACACCGTGATCCTCCCGCGTCGGCCAGGGCAAAACGCCCTGACCGACAGGAGCACAGGCCGTTACAGACGATCGGGCGGAACGCCGCCGACCGGCAGCGGCCGCGGCGTCCCAACCCGAATCGCGGCAAGGACGACGATCGCGATGCCGAAAATGACACCGTTGATGGTCGCGGCCTGGATCGCGCTGAAGCCGAGCACCCAGGGCGAAATGATCGTCCAGATACCCAGGATCACGTTGACCCAGGCCGGACCGTGCGTACCGGCGTAGGCGGCACCGGCCCAGAGCGCGAAGATCACCACCAGGATGCCGACGACGACGCTGTTCGTCGCGGCCGTCCCGTGTGCGTACATCAGCGCCCAGGGCGCGATGATCAGCCACACGCCGAGTATCACGTTTATCCAGCTAGGCCATTTCATCGAAACACCCCCAGAGAAGAGTTCATGCCGGGCTGGGGGCAAGCCAAACCAATCGAGATGGCGGCGTGACCGGTACTGTTAAGACGATGCAGGCGGCGTACCAGTCGCGAGCGAAGCACATCGCTCGCATGCTGGGGTGGGAAGGAGACTACGCGGGGTTCTGGCGCCTGAAATGGATGGGACCGTGTGCCCGGACCAGCAGGTCCGGAAGCCGCGCGGCGCGGGTGCGACAGAACCCCGTGCAGTCGTTCTCAGTCCGGTGGAGCCTCCACGAAACAGCCTCCTCTCGGAAAGCGACTGCGCCCAGCATGGTCCCGCCGCACGGAGGATGTCAAGCCGATCCGTGCGCGGCGATCGCGCGCTACAGGAAGCGTTCGTCGTCGGCCGTGGGACCGTAGATCGACGGCACGGGCACGTCATTCAGGCGCAGGTAGACGGTCAACTGTCCGCGATGGTGCGCGAGATGGTTGATCGCGTCGCGCAGCACGATGTGCCGAGGGTCCTCGGCGACGACCTTGCCGGCCACGAGGAGACGCCACGGCTTCATCAGGTGATCGTCGGTCGTCTGTTCCAACGCTTCGCGCGCGCCGGCCACACCGTCGTCGAGCGCTTCGAGCCGCTCGCGGCGCGTCCGTAGCGGCTTGCCGAAGCCGGTCGACGAGCCGCCCGGCGGGTTCAGATCGAGATCGTCGCGTTCGATGATCATCTTCAGCCACGCCGGCATGGTCGCGACGAGTCCCGCGAGTCGGCCGAGCGGCATCGACTTGTCGTGCGGTTTCCAGTCGTCGCGCCCTTCGGGTACGCGATCGAGGGCGCGCCGGGTGCGCGCGGCCTCTCGATCGAGCTCACCGAGGAACAGCTGGGTCAACTGCATCGTGTCCTCCCCTTCGATCGAGATCGAGCCTAGCATGACGGAAACGGGAAGGGCACGCGTGCCATAATCCGCAGCATGGATGTTCACCTGCTGCTCACGGTCGGATCGATGGCAGCGGCAGCAGCGCTCGCGCTTGGCCAGCACGCGCCGGATGCGCCGGGGATCGATCACATCCTGCTCGGCGCGGCGGACCTCGACCGCGCCGTCGCCCAGGTCGCCGAAGCGACCGGCGTGCAGCCGGTGTACGGCGGCAAGCATCCGCGCGGCACGCACAACGCGCTGCTCGCGCTCGGCGGACGGACGTATCTCGAGATCATCGCGCTGCAGCCTGGCGTCGAACGGCTGGCGGACTTCCCCGATCTGCGCGGCGTGGATCGTCCGGTGCCGATCGACTGGGCGGTCACCGGGCGCGACATGACGTCGCTGCGCGATCGGCTGAAGACACACGGCTTCCAGCTCGCGCCTGCCGCGCCGGGTTCACGCGCCGCGCCGGATGGGACGACGCTGCGGTGGGAATCCACGCGGGTCGAGAACTCGCCGTCTCAGGCGCCGTTTTTCATCGCGTGGTCGCCAGACACGCCGCACCCGTCGACGACCGCACCGGCGGGCTGCACGCTGGCCCGCTTCCGCATCGGGAGCCCGGACGCCGCGGCGCTGAAGCGGATGTTATCCGCGCTCGACATCACCGCGGAGGTCGAAGAGACGGCGGCGCCGGAGTTCCTGCTCGCGCTCGACTGCCCGAAGGGGCGTGTGACGTTTACGAGTGGTCAGCCCATAAAGGGCTGACCCACACGGCCGCGGATCAGAGACCCACACGAGCGCAGATCAGATACTGAAGCGCGGATCGCGATCCGCGTAGTCGGCCGGCGTGGCCACGGCGGGATTGAGCCACTCGATCACCGCGGCGTGCCCCAGGCTCTCGGGATCGTGGTGCAGATACTCGCGCGCGACGCCGAGGACGACGAAGCCCTGTTTGAGCTGAAACGTGAGCGTCGGATCGCTCAACTCGCCGCGGACGACGCGCACCGTGTAGGCCTCTGGCGTGAGCTGCGCGGCATAGCGATGGTAGCCGCTCAAGCGCGCGCCCGCGCGGATGCGCAGCAGCCCCAGTCGTTCGACGAGCGCGCGGCGCGCCTCGTACAGCCGCCTGCCGACGCCGCGGCGCTGCCACGCGGGATCGACCATCACCTCCGCACCGTACAGCGTGCGCCCGTGCTCGGGATCGTGGTTGGTGAACATCCCGGCGTCGGTGAAATCGCGCCAGTTCGTGTCGAGCGAGTAGTCGTCCCAGAGCACGATCAGGCTTGCCGCCATCCCGACGATGCGTTCGTCAGCAACCGCGACGAGCTGCCCTTCCGGAAAGATCGCGAGGTGAGACGCGAGCTGGACGGCCGACCATGGCGGCGAGTCCGGATAGATCGCGCGCGAAATCGCAACGACCGCGTCGGCGTCCTCGGGACGCCGTTGGCGGACGGTCACCGTCACAGCGCGATCTCCTCGATGTCCTGCAGCACCGCCGCGGTGGATCGGCTGTCGTTGAGCGGCAGCACGGTACCGGTGGTCCGCGACTCGAGGATCGTCTGCAGATTCAGCTCCGCGATGACGATCATCTCCTGATTGGGATTCCCCTCTGCCAGGATGCCGTCGCGCGAGAACGCGAAGTCGCTCGGCGTCAGGATCGCGGCCTGCCCGTAGTTCAGCGACACGGCCGGCACCATCGGCAGCGATCCGACCGTGTGCGAGACGATGACGTACATCTGGTTCTCGATCGCCCGCGCGTGCGCACAGTAGCGCACGCGCAGGAATCCCTGTCGATCGTCCGTGCAGCTCGGCACGAGCAGGATGTGTGCGCCCGCCCGCGCGGCGGCACGCGCGATCTCGGGAAACTCCACGTCGTAGCAGATCGTGACGGCGACCTTGCCGAACGCGGTCGAGAACACGCGCAGCCCGGCCCGCGCGCGCACGACCCAGTCCTCCGATTCGAACCGCGTCATGTGCAGCTTGCCCTGCGACGCGTAGCGCCCCTCCGGGTTGAAGAAGTACGCGTCGTTGTGCACGACCTGCGTCGCCGGGTCGACGACGGGAATCGTCCCGCCGAGGATGTACAGCTGGTGGCGGCGCGCGAGATCGGCCATGAAGGGGACGAACGTCCCGCTGTGGGCGGCGAGATCGCGGATCTGTTCCTTGATCGGCCGCCGCACGTTGCCGAGCGTGAGCAGCTGGACGGTGAAGTATTCCGGGAAGAGCACCAGCCGGCAGCCGTAGTCGGCCGCCGTCTCGACGAGCGCGCTGACCTGCTCGTGGAACTGATCGATGCTTTGAACCGGCCGGATGAAGTACTGGAGCGAGGCGACGCGCAGCCGATCCATCAGGGCTGCGTCTGCCGTGTGGTGAATCGGCGCCTGGCGATCTCGCCGGCGGCTCGGGCCCGCTCGGTGTTGACGGGGCCGTTGAACTGCGCGCCATCCTCCAGCGCCAGCGTCTTCGCGAGCACGCTCGCGTCGACCAGCGCGCTTGAGGCGACGTCGACGACGTCGGCGTTGACGCAGCCCTTCAGCCGGCCATGCACGGTGACGACGCGCGCGGTCACGATCGCGTTGACGTCCGACTGCGCCCCCATCATCAGGTGATGTCCATTGAGATCGATCGTGCCTTCGAACAGGCCGTCGATCGTCACGTCTTCACGCGCCGTCAGCTCTCCCTTGATGGTGAGCCGGCCGGTGCCCGTCTGCGCGGTCTGGAGTGCGAGTGCCATGTGTGGTGGTGCGATGCGGCGATCAGTCTACCATCACGCGCGTCCGCGTCAGCGGCGGTCCGCGTCCATGTCGCGCAATCGCACGGGACGGCGGCGGCCCGGCCTCGGCGGCAACGCTGGAGCGACGAGCACGAGATCGAGCCAGCGCATCACGTCTTCGCGGAAGTCGCGCCCGGCGGCCTCCGCATGAGCTGGCGCACGATTCGCGAGCAGCCGCTGGATCGCTGCTTCGGCTGGCGTCGCTTCGAACAGATCCACGAACACGTCGCCAATCAAATCGCGATCGTCCACGGAGGTCCGCACGCCGTCCGGCACGGACCCGCCCAGCTCGATCCCGAACGCGTGGCCGCGCGATTCACCGAGCCGCTCGAGGAAGAAGCGATCCGCTTCGACGATGCTGCCCCGCTTGACCGACGCGAGCACCCGGGTCTCGCCGCCGCCGCGATCGCCGTACAGGTGTACGCCGGACGGCAGGGTCAGCGCCCACGCCTCCCACTCGTCCGGGCCATCGGTCCATTCCAGGCTGAGGACCGGCCGCGAGCGCAGCGCCCGCACGTCCATCGTGGCCGGCTCCCCCTCGAGCGCCGTTTCGACGATGGGCTCCAGTGCGAGCGGCTCGTGCGGCACGCGGAAGGGCCAGACGTCTTCGCGCGATCGGAACTGCCGGGCACGGCTATCCAGGGCCTGCAGCACGCGCAGCCGGAGCCGTCGATGCAACACCACATCCTTATTATGGTGGGGCAGCGCCGCGACGCTTTGGCAAACCTTTGACCCCCCTCTTCCGTCTCAGTAGGGGAAGGGGGCGATGTGAGCATTTTCCAGAAGCTGTTCTCCAGGAAATCCGAGCCGAAAACGCGCGTGCGCATCTGCGTCGAATGCGGCATGCCGGTGGCCGAGCACAAGGAATGGTGCAGCATCCTCCGGACGCAGCGCGAGATGGAACGGCGCAAGGCGCCGGCGCCAAGCCCCCAGGAATCGTAGCGCGCGCGGCCTGATAAGATCGGTTGATTGCTGTCACCGATCTGCTGCCTCCTTCTGCTTCTGGTCTCCCCGTCCGACCCCGTCGAGGGGCGAGGCTCGCCTGCGTTCACCGCACCGCGCCTCGAGGCGGCCGCGGTGATCGACGGCGTCCTCGACGAGTCGGCGTGGGCGCAGGCCGTCCGTCTCACGGGCTTTTCGCAGTATCAACCGGCCGACGGCCGTCCCGCGCAGGAGCGGACGGATGTCCTCGTCTGGTACGCTCCTGACGCCATCTACTTCGGCATTCTCGCGTTCGATCGCGATCCCTCGTCGATTCGCGCGACGATGGCGGATCGCGACAACCTCGGGCGCGAGGACTCGGTCACGATCTACCTCGACACGTTCAACGACCGGCGGCGGGCATTCTTCTTCACCGTCAACGCGCTCGGCGCGCAGGAAGACGGCGTCTTCAGCGAAGGCCAGGGGAACGCCGGCCACCAGTTCGGCGGCAACGACGACACCAACCCCGACTACCGCTTCGATTCAAGGGGCCGTGTGACGGAGGACGGCTATGTCGTCGAGGTGCGGATTCCCTTCAAGAGCCTCAGGTATCCGGGCGGCGACTCGCAGGCGTGGGGCATCAACGTCAAGCGGACGATTCAGCGGACCGGCTACGAGGACACCTGGACCGACGCCCGCCGCGTCGCCAGCTTTCTCGCGCAGGCGGGAACGCTCGAAGGGCTCCACGATCTCGAGCGCGGGGTCGTCACGGAAGTCCAGCCGTTCGTCACCGGGTCGAATGCGGGTTCGCTGCGTGAAGACGGGCAGTTCCGCCGCGAATCCAGTGACTTCAATGCGGGCGTGAACGCGCGCCTCGGCTTCGCGAACGTGTCGCTCGACGCGACCGTCAACCCGGATTTCAGCCAGGTCGAATCGGACACCGGACTCGTCACCATCAATCAGCGGTTCGCGCTGTTCGTTCCCGAAAAGCGGCCGTTCTTCCTCGAAGGGATCGAGCTGTTCTCCACGCCGAATCAGCTCGTGTACACACGGCAGATCGTCAACCCGATTGGCGGCGCCAAGGTCACCGGCAAGTTCGGCGCCTTCGGGATCGCGCACCTCACCGCGCTCGACGACACACCGGACGGCAACGCGCTGTTCAACGTGACGCGCATCCGCCGCGACATCGGCCAGAGCTCCGTCGCCGGCGTGACGTACACTGATCGGACCCTCAGCGACGGATACAACCGCGTGCTCGCCGCCGACGCGCGCATCGTGTTCAAGGAGCTGTATTACGTCCTGGGCCAGGTCGGCGGCTCGTGGACGGAAGACGGGGCGGCGACCACGAGCGCGCCGATCTGGTCGGCGGAATTCGATCGCACGGCGCGCCACTGGGGATTCAACTACAGGCTGAACGGCATCGGCGATTCCTTCGAGACGCTTGCCGGCTTCGTACCGCGCAACAACATCGTCGACGGGCACGCGATGAACCGGCTGTCATACTACGGCGCGCGAGGCAAGCTGGTCGAGGAAGTCACGACCTTCTTTGGGCCGTCGCGGCTGTGGCGGTTCAGCGGCTTCGGGCACGAGTCGCCGATCGAGGGAGAGGATTCCGTCCGGGTCAGCGTGAACCTGCGCGGCGGATGGGAGCTACAGGTCGAACCCACCCGGAACTTCGTCCGATTCGACCCCGCGGACTACGCGGGCTACGCGATTCAGCAGGGAGGCGCGCTCGTGCCTTACGCCGCGCCGGACGAGATGACCGGCGCGTGGGGCGTCAACTGGTCGGTCGAGACTCCGACCTGGCAGAGACTCGACGCGCAGCTCGAGCTGTTCCGCGGCGAGACGCCCATCTTTCCGGAAGCGTCCGAAGGACGCGAGCGGCGGTGGAGCGCGGACGTGGGTCTGCGTCCAACCGATTCGGTGCGCATCGATTTCAGCGCCGTGCGATCGACCATCGAACGCGCGCGCGACGGCTCGACGTTCGCCACGACGACGCTGCCGCGGCTCAAGGTCGAATACCAGCCGCGCCGCTCACTGTTCTTCCGCGTCGTCGGGGAATACCGATCGCAGCACCAGGCCGCGCTCCTCGATGCGCGCACGGGCGCGCCGCTGTTCGTCGACGGCGCGCCGGCGGCCGCCGAGCGCGTCCGCAGTCTGCAACTCGACTGGCTCGTCTCGTACGAGCCGACGCCGGGCACGGCGGCGTATTTCGGCTACGGCAGCGCGCTCGAGCGTCCGCAGCGGAACTTCACGGATTTCCGCCGCACACGGGATGCGTTCTTCGTGAAGGTGGCGTATCGGTTTGCGCGGTAGGGGTTGTGGGTCAGGGCTTCAGCCCTGACACTTACTGCACCGCCAACAGCTGCACGTCGAACACGAGCGCCGCGTTCGGCGGGATCGGACCCTTTCCCGCGGACCCGTACGCGAGGTCGGGTGGAATGACCAGCCGGCGGATGCCGCCCACCTTCATCCCGGGGATCCCCTTGTCCCAGCCCTTGATCACGCTGCCGACGCCGATCTGAAACGTGCCCGCTGCATTGCTGTCGAACTGCGTGCCTTTGTGATCCTGCCCTGATTCGTTGTAAAGCCAGCCGATGTAGGCGACGACGATCGTCTTGCCGGCGACGGCCTCCGCGCCGGTTCCCACCTGAAGATCCGTCTGGCTGTATGGGACGTTGCTCTGATCCGGCCCGGTCGGCGTCGTCGGCGTGCCGTTGCCGCCGCAGCCGCCAATAAGGATGAGTACAGCGAGCGACAGGGCCCGCGTCATGAATGTGCGCATCCGGCCATTATGCCGCAGAAGATCCGTCGTCAACCCCTGATGCCGGTCGATCCGTCCAACGCACATGCGCGATCTCCGCTTCGCCCTCAGGTCGCTTCGCCGCCAGCCGCTCTTCACGCTCGTCGCCGTTCTGACGCTGACGCTCGGCATTGGCGCAAACACGGCCATCTTCAGCCTTCTCTATCAGGTGCTGCTGCGGCCGCTGCCCTATCGAGATGCCGACCGCCTGGTCTTCGTGTGGAACGCGTATCCGAAGGGGAATCTGGCGCAGGCGGACGTCTCCATTCCCGACTATCTCGATCGGCGGCGAGATGCTTCGGCCATCGAAGACGCCGCGCTGATGACGGATCGGGACGTCAACGTCACGATCGCGGGGGAGCCTGAACGGCTGCCCGCGCTGGCCGTCACTCCGTCGTTCTTCGCGACGCTCGGGCGCGAGCCCCTGCTGGGACGCGCATTCACGACGGCCGACGCGACGCCGGGCGCGAATCAACTCGCCATACTTTCCTATGCCCTGTGGCGTTCGCGCTTCGATGCAGATCCGTCCGTCGTCGGGCGGAAGATCCGCGTCAACGCGGAGCCGTACACGGTCGTCGGCGTGATGCCGGCGGACTTCGAGTCCCCCTGGCACGAGCCGGACCTGCTGCTGCCCTTCGCGTTCCGGCCGGAACAGATGACCGACGACGAGCGCGGCAACGAATTCAGCGTGATGATCGCGCGCCTGCGCCCTGGCGCAACGGTCGCGCAGCTGAACGCGCAGATGTCGGCGATCGTCGAGCGTCTGATCGATCGACTGCCGGTGAGAGCCGCGTTCATGAAGACCAGCGGCTTTACCGGCGTGGCCGTGCCGCTGCGCGATCAGCGCGCCGGACAGATCCGCGCGGCGCTCTATCTGCTGCAGGCTGGCGTCCTGCTCGTGCTGCTGATCGCGTGCGCGAACGTGGCGAATCTTCTCCTCATGCGGGCAACCGGGCGGCGGCGCGAAATGGCGATCCGGACCGCGCTCGGCGCGGGGCGATCGCGCCTGCTGCGGCAGCTGCTCGCCGAAGGCCTGGTGCTCTCGATGGCAGGCGCCGCCGGCGGACTCGCGCTCGGCGTCGCCCTCTTGCGGGTCGTACCGACGTTCACGATTGCGGGCCTCACGGGCGGACCGGCGGTCTCGCTCAATCCGGCGGTGTTCGGGTTCGCTGCCGCGCTCGCCGTTCTCACGGGCGGCATCTTCGGCCTCGTGCCTGCGGCAGCGGTCTGGCGCGACGACGCCGCGACGCTCGGCGACGACAACGCGCGGGGTACGGCTGGCCGGGGCGCCCGCCGCGCGCGCACGCTACTCGTGGTCGCCGAGATCGCCGTCGCCTTCACGCTGCTCGTCGGCGCAGGATTGCTGGTGGAGAGCTTCGCGAACGTGCTCGACGTCAATCCGGGCTTCTCCTCCGATCGCGTCCTGACCGGATCGCTCACGCTGCCGGGGACACGGTATCCCACTGCCGATGCGCGCCGGGCGTTCTGGACGCGTCTGCTCGATCGCGTCGGCGCGGTGCCGGGAGTCGCTGCGGCTGGTGTCACGTCCAACCTGCCGTTCGGAGGACTCGACGCATCCGGCACGTACGCAATCGTGGGACGCGCGCTGCCCGTCGGCGAGCCACCGCTGCATGCCCGGCAGGAGATGGTCGAGGGGAATTACTTCGCGGCCATGCGCATTCCACTTCTGGCGGGGCGGACGTTTGCGTCCCAGGACGGGCCAGACGCGCCGCGGGTCGTGGTCATCGACGAGTGGCTCGCAAAGCACCGGTTTCCCGGCGAGAGCCCGCTCGGACGGCAGCTGAATTTCGGCAGTCCGCGGAACTACACCATTGTCGGCGTGGTCGGCACCATTCAGGCGAGCGATCTCGCGGGCCCCGTGCCCGAGGAACGCATCTACTTCAATGCCGTGCAGATCCCGGTCACCCGGATGGGACTCGTGGTGAAGAGCACCCTCGATCCGGCGTCGCTCGCGCAGGCCGTGCGCACGTCCGTCCGGGCCGTGGACCCCGAGCAGCCGATCGCGGATGTCCAGACGATGGAGGATCGGGTTGCCGCGTCGCTGGCGCCGCGGCGCACGACGATGCTGTTGATCGGAACGTTCGGAGCGCTGGCGCTCGTGCTGTCAGCCGTCGGGATTTACGGAGTGCTCGCGTCCGGCGTCGCGCAGCGCACGCGCGAGCTGGGAATCCGGCAGGCGCTCGGCGCGGATCGGCGCACGATCGTGAGACTCGTCCTGAAGCAGGGACTCAGCGCCGCGGCCGCGGGCGTGTCAATCGGCCTGCTCGCGTCGTTCTGGCTGACGCGCTACGTCTCGTCGCTGCTCTACGAGGTGAGCGCGCAGGACGGCCGCGTCTTCGCCGCTGTCGCCGTCCTGCTGCTGATCGTCGCGATGGCCGCCTGCGCCATACCCGCCCGCAGCGCGACACGGATCGATCCCGTGCACGCGCTGCGCGAGGGTTAACGCTAGCCGCCGACCTGAAGGTTGTTCACGACGCGCTTGACGCCGGTCGTCCCGCGCGCGATCGCTTCAGCGGTTTGCTTCGCGGCCGCATCCGGAACCGTGCCGGTCAACGTCACGACCCCGTCCGCGGTGTCGACGTTGATCTGCGTCGACTTGACGCTGCGGTCCATGAAGTACTTCGACTGAATCTTTGTCGTGATCCAGGCGTCGCCGCCCGCCACCTGCGGCAGCGGGTTCCGCACGGTCGCGTCCTGCGAGGGCGCGATCGTCAGTCGGTCATGGACGTCCTTCACGCCGTCCGTACTGCGCGCGATCGCCACCGCCTGGCGCTTTTCCGCGTCGCTGCGCGCGGTGCCCTCGAGCGTCACGACGCCGCTGTTGGTCGTCACGTCGATGTCGCTGCCTTTCACGTCAGGATCCATGAAGTACTTCGACTGAATCTTCGCGGTCACCCACGCGTCCGGCTGTATCCCCTCGGGAACGCCGGTCTCGCGCGTGCCGCTCGTCGCGACCGGTGTGCCTTCCGGGTTCCGATCGGCGGTGGCGGCCGTCTGGGTTTGGACCTGCAGCCTGTCGTCGACGCGAGTCACGCCATCGACCTTCCGGGCGAGCGCGACGGCGCGCTCCTTCGCAGCCTGCGACTGAACGGTTCCGCTGAGCGTCACCACGCCATCGGTGGTCGTGACGTCGATGCCGCCCCCCTTGACGACGTCGTCTGCGAAGTATTGCGCCTGGATTTTGGTGGTCGTCCACCAGTCCGGGGTGTTGTTCTGCGCCTGCTGCGACTCCGCGGCCGCCGGTGGGTTCGACGCGGCGGTCCTGTCCTTCTGGTCGTAGTCCCCCTGGCCGCAGGCCGCGGTGCTCAACAGTGCGAGCGCCGCCAGCGCGCCAAGCCAGCCATTCGCTCGTGCTTTCATACCTCCTCCTTTCCCGTACCCGTAGGTGCAAGATCGGGGTCAGGTCAATCGCAGGCAAAGCTGAGGCGTACGAACAGCGAATCACGAAAATGTAAGTCGATGTCGATCGCGTAATCCGAAGAGGCGGTCGGCGAGGGCGCTCGTGTGCGCTCGGTGCGCAGTTTGGGCCGCGAATGCACGATCCCGTCATCCGCCAGAGGTGGGAACGGGATATGCCTCAGAGGCCGGCGATTCCCTCCTCCAGGCAGGGGCGGCAGGACGGATTGTCCGTTCTGTCGCCTCGATTTTCCGGGGACACGTGTTCATGAACCTCTTCTCGGCGTTCGGCTCCGACATTGCCATCGATCTTGGCACCGCGAACACGTGCGTCTTCGCTCGAGGCCGCGGAATCGTCCTCAACGAACCATCCATCGTCGCCTTCAACACGGCCAAGGGGTGCATCGAAGCCGTCGGCACCGAAGCGCGCGAGATGCTCGGGCGCACGCCGCCGAATATCACGCCGGTCCGGCCCATGAAGGACGGCGTCATCGCCGACTTCGACGCCGCCGAAAAGATGCTGATGCACTTCGTGCGGAAGGCGCACGGCAAGCGCGCCTTCGTCCGCCCGCGGCTGATCATCGGCGTGCCCCCGGAGATCACGCAGGTCGAGCGGCGCGCGGTGAAAGACAGCGGGTTCCGGGTGAAGGCCAGCGAAGTCCATCTCGTGGACGAGCCGATGGCCGCGGCAATCGGCTCCGGGCTGCCGATCACCGAGGCGGCGGGCAACATGATCGTGGACATCGGCGGCGGCACGACCGACATCGCCGTCATCTCGCTCGCGGGCACCGTCTACGGGCGCTCGCTCCGCGTCGCCGGCAATGCCATGGACGACGCGATCATCCAGCACATGCGACGCGCGTACAACCTCCTGATCGGCGAGCGCACGGCCGAACAGATCAAGTGCGAAATCGGATCGGCGGCGCCGCTCGACGCGCCGCTCTCGATGGAAGTGAAGGGACGGCACCTGCTCGAAGGCGTGCCGCGGACCGTCATGATCACGGATGCCGAAGTTCGTGAAGCGCTGGCGGAGCCGCTGCGCATGATGGTGCAGGCCGTCCGGGACGCGCTCGAGCGCGTCCCGCCCGAGCTGTCGGCCGACATCTACGACCGCGGCGTCGTCCTCACCGGCGGCGGCGCGCTGCTGCGCAACCTCGATCGACGCCTCCGGGAGGAGACGGGGCTGCCGGTGCTCGTGGCCGAGAACCCGCTCACGTCCGTCGTCCTCGGCGCGGGCAAGATCCTCACCGACCTCCCGCTGCTGCGCAAAGTCGCCGTCGACTAGTCGCGGCAATCAGCGGCAATCGGCGGCAGACGACGGCATGGCCGCGTCTGCCTGACTCTGCCGGTTGAACACCCCCGCTGAC
>DASSOM010000200.1:0-15209 GCA_035700625.1 Vicinamibacterales bacterium | reverse complement strand
CCTTGACCGCCGCCCGGACGATCAGCTCCGCATCGGCGGCAGGATCGGCCGGGGGCAGCACCACCGTTCCCGCGAAGGCGTCTTCCGTCATCCAGGTGGGCAGCGCGGTCGGCGTGCGCATGTGTTCCCACGCGCCGGACGTGAGCGGCTCGCCGCGCGGCGGAATCCACGAGAGCGAGATGCCGGGGTACTTACCCTGTCGGATGCGATGCACGCGGTCGAGCGTCTGCTGCGCGGTGGACGGCATTCGGCCGATTTCCGTCGCCGCCGCCTGCGCGCTGACGCGTACGTCCTCGACGATCCCGTCGTAGCCGTCCTTGAACAGGTACGCGCTGACGTTCATGAACACGAGGCTGCCGCTGAAGAGAAAGAACACGAGAATCAGCAGCGCGGGGATGACGCCGATGAAGATGTACGACAGGATGAGCTTGCGGCGGACGCGCCAGAGCAGCCGCCGCTTGATCATCAGAAACAGGCGCCAGACGAAGTAGCCGACCGAGACGATGAGGCCGATCGTCGCGGCGCTGCTCAGGACGGAGACGCCGGGCGGCAGGCCGACCGTCGCCCGCAGCAGGCCGACGAGCAGCTTGAGGCCCGCCGAGATCAGGAACAGGCGTCCGGCCCACGAATGCAGCAGCAGGTGCCGCCAGGTGTGCAGCGCTTCGGCTGGTTCGACGACCGGCGGGAGCGTGAGCGCCGGCCGCCCGCGGCGGCTCGTCTGGGGCATGGGATCGAGGCGAGAGCGCGAGCGGATGCCCTCTCGATTGAAAAACGCATGATAACAGACTATGGTTCTAGCGAGCCTCCGCCGACATCACCCGAACGCATGACGCTTCCGCCCGACGCCCGCTTCTCCACCATCTGCATCCACGCCGGCCAGCAGCCCGATCCGGGAACGGGGGCCATCATCACCCCCATCTTCCAGACGTCCACGTACGTGCAGGACGAGCTCGGGGTGCACAAGGGGTACGAATACGCGCGGACGCAGAACCCCACGCGCGCGGCGCTGGAGGCCAACCTCGCGGCGATCGAAGGGGGCCGCGGCGCCTACGCGTTCGCGTCCGGCATGGCCGCCATCGGCGCGGTGGCCGCCATGCTGAAGGCCGGGGACCACGTCATCGTCACCGACAACACGTACGGCGGGACGTTCCGGCTGTTCGACAAGGTGCTGACGAAGTTCTCGCTCGATTTCACGTACGTCGACACGTCTGATCCCGCGCTGATTCGCGCCGCCGTCCGGCCGGAGACGCGGCTCCTGTTCGTCGAGACGCCGACGAATCCCGTGCTGCGGCTGACGGACATCGCGGCCGCTGCCGAGATCGCGCGCGCGCAGGACATGCGGCTCGTGGTCGACAACACGTTCGCCAGCCCCTGCGTGCAGCGCCCGCTGGAGCTTGGCGCGGATATGGTCGTCCACAGCACGACCAAGTACCTCAATGGCCACAGCGACAGCGTGGGCGGGATCGTCGTCGCGCAGCGCGAAGACGATCTCGCGTGGCTCAAGTTCATTCAGAACTCCGCCGGCGCGATCCTGAGCCCGTTCGACTCGTGGCTCGTGCTGCGCGGCACGAAGACGCTGCCCGTGCGCATGGCGCAGCACAACGCGAACGGCATCGCGGTGGCCGAGTTCCTCGCCGGCCACCCGAAGGTGAAGCAGGTGATCTACCCCGGGCTGCCGTCGCACCCGCAGCACGCGCTCGCGAAACGGCAGATGCGCGGCTTCGGGGGGATGCTGAGTTTCGACGCGGGCAGTTTCGATGCGGCGCGGCAGGTCTGCAACCGTGTCCGGCTCATGTCACTCGCGGAGAGTCTCGGCGGCGTCGAAACGCTCATCTCCCATCCGGCGTCGATGACGCATGCGTCGGTGCCGCCGGAGCGGCGGCAGGCGATCGGACTCAGCGACAGCCTCGTCCGGATTTCCGCCGGCATCGAGGACCCGGCCGATCTCATCGACGATCTGACCCAGGCGCTCGCCAGCGTCAGGGCATGAAGCCCTGACCCAGAAAGATTGACATGTGGGTCAGCCCCGGTCAGGGCATGAAACCTTGACCCACAGGAGTGACATGTGGGTCAGCCCTTTACGGGCTGACGACGACTCTTCCCGATGATCGACTTCATCGAAACCGCTTTCCGGACGCTGTACAACGTCCCCGAGTTGATCCGGCTTGGCGGCGTCGCCGGCCTCGCGCTGATCGTGTTTGCCGAAACGGGGCTGATGATCGGCTTCTTCCTGCCGGGAGACTCGCTGCTCATCACGGCGGGCCTCTTCGCGGCGCGCGGCGACCTCGACATCGTCTGGCTGAACGTCATCGTCTGCCTCGCCGCGATCCTCGGCGACGCGACGGGCTACTGGATTGGCTACCGGACGGGCAAGGCGCTCTACAGCCGGCCCAATTCCCTCCTCTTCCGGCGCGAGCATCTCATCAAGACGCACGAGTTCTACGAACGGCACGGCGGCAAGACGATCGTGATTGCGCGCTTCATGCCGATCGTGCGCACGTTCGCGCCGGTGGTGGCTGGCGCCGCCGAGATGACCTACCGCCACTTCGCGACGTTCAATATCGTCGGGGGCATCGGGTGGGTCGTCAGCATGACGCTGACGGGGTACTACCTCGGGCGGACCGTGCCCGACATCGACAAGAACATCCACCTGCTCGTCGCGGTGGTCATCCTGTTGTCGCTGCTGCCGGGGATCATCGCGTGGATGCGCTCGCGGCTGAGCGCGCGGTCGACGGCCGGGAGCCCGCCGGAAGTCCGCTGACCGGCTACGCGCTGCGCGTCGACTCCCCAATCCACCGCAAGTAGGCGTCATTCCCGTCCACGATGGGCAGGACGATGAACTCGGGGACTTCGTACGGGTGCAGCTCGCGGACGCGCTCCCACAGCGCGACCGTGCGATCCTTCGTCGTCTTGATGATCAACTGCCGCTCGGGCTCCTGCTCGACCCGCCCTTCCCACCGGTAGACCGATTCGGTCTGCGCGAGCAGGTTCACGCACGCCGCGAGCCGTTCCTCGACGAGCGCACGGGCGAATCCGGCCGCGTCGGCGTCGGCCGGAAGGGTCGTCAGGACGAGTACGTGCTCCGGGGTCATGCGATTTCTCCACGCGCCGCGGCGGCGCCGCTAATTCGGGGGCTGCAAACGGACGAAACTATTGTACAAAGGAGCGTCGCGCGCGCATGTCCCCGTCTGCTGCCCCGAAATCCCCGACGACCCGGCCGGGCGGCCCTCAGCCGCTCCGCCGGAGGCGTGCCCCGCGCCCCGCGGCGGCCGGCAGCGGCGCCAGCCGGCGCATCCTGAATTACGTTCTCGTATTCGTGACCGTCATTCTTGTCGTGGATGCCCTCGTCGGCGACAAGGGACTGCTGCAGACGATCAAGGCACGCAAGGAATACGCCCAGGTCGCCAACTCGCTGGAGACGCTGAAAGCCGACAACGATCGCCTCCGGGAGGAGATCCGGCGGCTGAAGGAAGATCCGGCCGCCATCGAGGCCATCGCGCGGCAGGACCTTGGGCTGATGCGCCGCGGCGAGGTGCTGTTCATCGTCCGCGACGCGACGCCCGCGCAGGTGCGCCGGGAGCGGCAGTCGTCGGCGGGCCTGCGGAGCGCCGCGGCGGCGGATCGGTAAGCGCCGCGTCAGAGACCGAACGACGCCAGCGCGATGTTGTCTTCCAGCTGCTTCTTGAAGCGCTGGACCAGCTTCTTGTTGGCCTCCGGACCCGACTCGCCGATGGCGCCGCTCAGCGCCATGGGTTCATCCGTATCCAGGCCCTTCCGCGCCTGCGCTGCCATCTTCGCAAAATCCAGATCGACGAACGGCATGCCAAGCGCCGCGTACGCCGCGCTGCGAATCCAGCGATATTCGGCGAGCGACAGTTTGGCGTCGTTCAACGCTTCGACCTGGGTGCGCTTCGCCTCGAGCCACGCGGCCGCCAGATCCCGATACGCCGCCATCAGCGCCGGCGCGTCCGTGATGCTGGCTTCTTTCTTATCGGTGAAGCTCTTGTACTTTTGATCGAGTTCGGCGAAGCGCGCTCCAAGTTGGGCACGGACGCGCGCCTGCACCTGGACCAGGCGCTCGAGCTGCGCTTCGGACAGCTCCCCCGTCGTCGGCGGCGAGTACGGTCCTTGCGCCCGGACGCCTTTCTCGATGTCCGGCAGCTGGCCGAGTTCGGCGAACTGCGAAACGGTCGACTTCACCTGACGGTAGCCGTAGTAGACCAGACCGGCCGCCGCAACGACACCAATCCCGACGATGATCAGACAACCAATGGCCAGTTTTTTCATGGGCGCCGCAGTATACACGAGTCGGCTGGCTGAGTCAGGGCTAAAGCCCTGACCCACATGCCTGCCCGCCGTAGCGGCGCAGCCGCGAAGGCGGGTGGGTCAGCCCTTCAGGGCTGACCAGACGACCGTGAGCCGATGGCCCGCGCGGCCAGCTTGCTCAGCTCCCGGGACCAGAGCACCACGCTGGCGGCCGCGGCGCAGATCAGCCAGTCGCGTAGGCTCAGGCTTGTCGTCGTGAACGCGCGCTGCAGCACGGGGATGTAGACGACGGCCGCGTGGAGCGCGAGCGACGAGACGATGGCCGCCCAGAGCCAGCCGTTTCGAAACAGCCCGTGAAACGCGCTGCGCTCGTCCGATCGCGCGTTTACCACGTTGAACAGCTGTCCCATCATCAGCGTCGTGAATGTCATCGTCTGCGCGTAGACGAGGCTGCCGGATCCCGGAACGAGTCCGCCGGGCAGCGACAGGTCGAGCACGAACAGCGTGCTGGCCGCCATGACGGCGCCCACGAACAAGATGCCCCGCCACATCCGCGGCGTGACGACGCGATCGTGCCGCGATCGCGGACGGCGCCGCATCAGCGCCGGATCGGGGGGATCGAGGCCCAGCGCCAGCGCGGGCGCACCGTCGGTGACGAGGTTGATCCAGAGGATCTGCGTGGCGAGCAGCGGCAGGATCAGGCCGCTGCCGCCGGCCCGCAGGCCGAGTGCGTGCGCGAACAGCACGCCGAACAGCATCGTCATGACCTCGCCGATATTCGACGACAGCAGGTAGCGCAGGAACTTGCGGATGTTCGAAAAGATCGCGCGCCCCTCCTCGACGGCGGCGACGATCGTGGCGAAGTTGTCGTCGGCCAGGATCATGTCGGCGGCGCGACGCGAGACATCGGTGCCGGTGCGCCCCATCGCGATGCCGATGTCGGCGGTCTTCAGCGCCGGCGCATCGTTGACGCCGTCTCCGGTCATCGCGACGACGGCGCCGTCCGCCTGCAGCGACCGGACGATGCGCAGCTTGTGTCCGGGGTCCACGCGTGCGTAGACCGGCGCCTGACGCACCGCCTGCGCGAACACGGCATCGTCCATCGCGTCGAGCTCGGCGCCGGTGATCGCCTGCGGCTCCGGCGCGATCTCGAGTTCGGCGGCAATCACCGCCGCGGTGGCCGGATGATCGCCGGTGATCATGATCGGCCGGATACCGGCGCGCCTGGCGCGGCGGACCGCCTCCTTCGCCTCGGCACGAGGCGGATCGATCATGCCGACCAGCCCGGCGAAGACGAGGTCGCGTTCGACGCGATCGTCGAAGTGCCCGGCGTGTTCGCGCCGTTCCAGCGCGCGAAACGCGACGGCCAGTGTCCGCAGCGCCCGGCCTGCGAGCGCGTCGTTCGCGTGCAGAATTTCGCGTCGACGCTCCTCCGTCAGTGGCGTCGCCTCGTCGCCGCGCAGCTCGCGCGCGCAGAGGCTCAGGAGGACGTCAGGCGCTCCCTTGCTGAAGATGAGGAGACGATCCCGCGATTCCGCATCGGTGTGGATCGTCGTCATGAGCTTGCGCTCCGACGAGAACGGCACCTCCTCGATGCGCGAGAACCGCCGCTCGAGCGCCGCCCGATCGAGCGCGGCCTTCGCCGCGGCCACGATCAGGGCGCCCTCGGTGGGATCGCCGTCGACGATCCAGCGTCCGTCCCGCTGCTGCACGACGGCGTTGTTGGCGCAGGCGGCGATCGTCAGCGCACGCTCCACCTCCGTCCGCAACGCGCCGGTCACGGTCCCGCCGTCCACATCCGTCATCTTCCCGGCTGGCGTGTACCCGGTGCCGCTCAGCTCGACCCGGCCGCTCGCCGTGACCACTTCGCGGACGGTCATCTCGTTCTTCGTCAGCGTCCCGGTCTTGTCCGACGCGATGACCGAGGCGGATCCGAGCGTCTCGACCGCGCGCAGGTGCCGCACGATCGCGTGACGCCGCGCCATGCGCTGCACCCCAATCGACAGCACGGCGGTGATCACCGCCGGCAGCCCTTCCGGCACGGCGGCGACGCCGAGCGCGACGCCGAGAATGAGCACGTCGAGCAGCGGACGAAGACCGCGCACGTCCTCGACGAGAATGATCGTCGCGATCATCACGATCGCGATGATGACCACGACGACGCCCAGCGTCCTGCCGACCCGGTTCAGCTCCTCCTGCAGCGGCGTCGTCTCGACCGGCACGCGCGTGAGCATGCCCGCGATGCGTCCCATCTCGCTGCGCATGCCCGTCTCGACGACGAGGGCGCGGCCGTGCCCGTAGGTCACGATGGTGCCGCCGAAGATCATGTTGGCGCGATCGGCGAGATCCGTGTCGGCGGCGATCGGATGGGCGTGCTTCGAGACCGGAACGCTCTCCCCCGTGAGCGCGGCTTCGCCGGTCTGCAGCGCCGCCGACTCGATGACGCGCGCATCGGCGGGGACGGTGTCGCCGGCTTCGACGATGAGGATGTCGCCGGGGACGACGTCGGTCGATGGGACGCGCAGTGGCCGGCTGTCGCGCCAGACGTGCGCGTGCTCGGCCGACATTTCGCTGAGCGCGGCGACGGCGGATTCGGCGCGCGTCTCCTGCACGAAGCCCATCACCGCGTTCAGCAGCACGACCGCCGCAATCGCGATGGCTTCGTACGGCAGCGCGGCATCGCGCTCGAACACCCACAGCACCGCGGAGATCGCGGTCGCGGCGAGCAACAGGATGACCAGGACGTCCTTGAACTGCGCAAGGAAGCGTTGCCATAACGGCGTCGGCGGTTCCTGCTCCAGCGCGTTCGGGCCGTCTCGTTCCAGGCGGGCCCGTGCCTCTTCCGAGCTGAGTCCGTGTGCGAGGTCGACGTGCAGCGACGCGGCGACGTCTACAGCCGACCGGCGATAGGCGGGGAGCGATTGACCGGCCTCGCGGACGTCGGATGCCGGCATGATCCGGACGGCCCGGCCTCGCTAGGACCGCTGCTCGGCGTACCGGCGCGCCGCCGCGAGATCGCGGCGCAGTTCCTGTGCGTTGCGCCGCGGACCATATCCTGGCGTATCGCGTTGAATGCGCCAGCCCTCCTTCAGCGGCCCCGCATCGACCGTGTCGAAGCCGAACTGATCGAGCAGACGCGTCACCACCGCCTTCGCCTCCGCATCGTCGCCCGCGATCACGAGCGCGCGGCGATTGGGCGTTCCGGCAGGACGGCCGTCCGTGGTGATCTCCGCCGCGTAGATGTGATTGAAGCACTTCACCACTTTCGACTCGGGCAGGTGCTGCTGCAGCAGCTCGGACGTCGTCGTCGACTCGTTGTCGAGCTCTTTGATGTGTCCGTCGCGCTCAGGATAGTAGTTGTTCGTGTCGATGACGACTTTGCCCTTCAGGGGTTCGACCGGCACCGACCGCCACGCCTTCAGCGGGACGGAGACGACGACGATGTCGCCGGCGCGACCGGCCTCTTCCGGCGTCGCCGCGCGTGCGTTCGGTCCGAGCTCCGCGACGAGATCGGACAGCGTCTCGGGACCGCGGGAGTTGCTGAGGACGACGTTGTAGCCGCTCGCGATCGCGAGCCGCGCCACCTGGCTGGCGATGTGGCCGGCGCCAATGAATCCGATGGTGCGCATGACGGATCTCCTCGAATCCAGAACACAATACCTCTATGTGGCGCCAGCGCGACACCACACGTTTCGTGGTTGGAGCGAATCTGCCGTGGATCGGCTACGGCACGGACGTCGGTGCCAGTGCGTGGTTTCCCGACGGCGGCCTGAGTGCTCGCCCTGATGCGATGCAACGGCTGGACCGCGCGCTCGGGTCGCTCGCCGACGACGGCCTCCACGTCGTGCGCACGTTCCTGCTCTGCGATGCGCGGTCCGGCGTCCTGACCGACGCCGAAGGCCGTCCGGCGGGCATCGACGCCGCGGTGCTGCCCGACATCGAGGCCCTGCTCGGTGCCGCCGACCGCCGCGGCGTGAGCATCCTGCCAGTGCTCGTGGATTTTCACCTCTGCAAGCCCGCGCGGATCATCGACAGCGTCCAGCTCGGCGGACGATCGTCGTGGATCGAGAGCCCTGATTCCCGCGCGGCATTCGTCGATCGCGTGATCCAGCCGATGGCAGCCACGTTCGGCACACATCCGGCGATCGCGGCGTGGGACGTCATGAACGAACCGGAGTGGTGTCTGGGCGGCGGCCCGGTGCCGCGACGGTCGCGTGTGAAACCCGACGCGCTCGGCAGTTTCCTGCAGCAGCTCGTGCAGTGCATCCGCGCCAACTCCGGTCAGCCGGTGACTGTCGGCTGCGCCGGCACGTGGCGCCTCGACCTCGTGCGTCCGCTCGGGCTGGACTTCTACGAGGTGCACTGGTACGAACGATTCGGGTGGCCGGCGCTGACGCGCCCGGTCGCGGAGCTCGGCCTCGACGATCGGCCGATCATTCTCGGGGAATTTTCCGGGCGCGCGGCGGTGACGGCCGTGCTGGATGCGGCGGCGGGCGCGGGATACGAGGGCGCGTTCGTGTGGTCGGTGCTCTCGGAGGATGCTGCGTCGACCTACCCACCGGCCATCGCCGAATGGGTCCGGGCGCACGCGCCGGACGATCGGCGCGATGGCTGATCAGCGGCGCGTCGCGAAGAAAAGGCCGAGGTCGCCGTACACGCCTTTCGCCTGCCGTTCGTGCGCGACGTCGAACCCGGCGCGGTTCAGATGAGCCACGAGCACCTCGAGCGCGAATTGATCGCATCCCGGCACTCTCACGTGCGCGGGCAGCGTCTCCCGCAGCTCGTGGTACTCGCCCACGATGTGATCGATGGACCCGAGCCGCTGCGAAGTCAGCAGAATCGGAAACTCCGCGCCTTCGCAATCGATCTTCAACCAGTCGATCCGGCGGCGGCCGTGCTCGCTCACCGCGTCGATGACGGCGTCGAACGGCACGACATTGACCATCGGGCCATTCGTGTCCCAGATCAGTGTGCCCCCGCCGGCGTTGGCGGCGTCGCTCGACGGCCAGAAGTGCAGCGACGAGGCCGGAACGTCCGAGCGCCAGACCGCGCGCCCGTCGAGGTGTACGCGAGCGCCGAACGGAGCGAGATTGCGTCGCGCGCAGGCGAGATTTTCAGGCACCGGCTCGAACCCATGGAGCGTGCCCGCTCCGCGCGAGAGCGCGAGATAGCTGAAGGCGCCGATGTGCACCCCGATGTCCACGACGACGGAGTCGGGCGCGAGCTGATCCGGGAGCCGGTACTCGTTGCGCCGTACCACCTGCTCGTACACGACGGCGTCGTTCTTGTCGGGCCTCAGCGCGAACGCGGCGTCAGTCATGCGGGCAGCCATTGTATGTCATCGAGCTGGCACATCTGCTGCACGAGCGTCGCTCGCGGCCGGTGGTCTGAGGCCTGAAGGGAACGCGCCGCGCAAAGGTACCCCATGAAATCCACAAAAACGCTCATCGCCTTCTTCGTCGCCGCGCTCGCGGCGGCACCCGCACGTGCCGACGCCGTGTTGTACAGCAGTTTTGGTCCTGGCGATGCCTACAAGGATCTGGTCGCGACCTATTTCGGGTTCGACTTCGGCGAGGAAGGCGATCCAGACAGCCGCTTTGCGCGGGCGATGTCGTTCGAGCCGCGCACGACCGCGAGCCTCACACGCATCGAGATGGCGCTGTGGTTCCCGTTTTCCTTTTCGGAGGGCACGCTGGAGATCAATCTGTTCGAATCGGACGGCAGCGTGCCGGGCGCAGCCATCGAACATTTCGATGCGGCGCCCGATCAGGCCGGCAGCGGCATCTTCCGCTTCGACTCCGTCAGCCATCCGACATTGCTGGCCGGACGCACGTACTTCCTCGAAGCCACGACGGATGGCGTCGCCGACGGCCTCTGGTTCTTTTCGCCGAACCCCGTGCTGGAGCTCGTGCCTGACGTCTACCGCAATCTGGGTGGTCCCTGGCAGCAGGGGCTGAAGGACTTCAATGCCGCGTTCCGCGTGTCAGGCGTCGCGTCGGATGCCGAGGCGGCGGCACACGCCCCTGAGCCGGGCAGCCTCGTGCTGCTCGCGACCGGGCTCGGACTCACGGGCTGGCGCGCGCGCCGCCGGCGGCAGCTGGCTGCGGCGCGCCGCTGATACGTTCAGCTCCTGCTCATGACGACGGCGCTGGCGACCGAGGCCGCACCGACGCCTGCCACGAGCCGCGCCGTCGGCGACCAGCCGCTCCTGGCCCACGACGACCACCGTCCAGGGCGCGTCGATCCCTGAAGCGACGGCACGCCGTCGGCGGACCGGTGCGACATCATCTGATTATGGACGTCCTCGACGCCGTGCACGCGGCGGATGGCGCGCTCGATCGCGCGCCCTTCTGAGGCGAGGACGTCTCCCGTCAGCGTCACGGCTCCGTTCGACACGTGCACCTGAATCGCTGCCGGGTGCGACGCCACCCGTCCCAGCGCGGCGCGCACGCGCTCCCGCAGCGTCGTGTCGTCGACGGCCGCATGATCGCGCCGCTGTCTGATCACCGCGTTGACACCGGCGATCCGGTTGCCGACATCGCGCCGCGTGGCGCCGTACGCGTCGCGCGTCTTCCGCGCCGCCCGTGTCATCTTGTCGCGCACCAGCGCGCGCCGGCGCGCGCCGCGCGCGGGATCGAGCAGGAACATCGCGGTCGCGCCGAGGCCGGCGCCGATCATCGTCGAGCGCATCGCATTGTGCATGGAATCCTCCCTCTCCGGTCGAGGTGCCCCTCGTGAGATATCCGAAAGATCCGTGCAGACCGCGTGCCCATCTGGCGCTCAACCGTACGGCGGAACTCAGGCGCTCACGCCCTCGGCCCGGGGGCGCAGCAGGAGGCCATGGTGACGTCAGCCGGCGACGGCAGGCGCGACCCGGTCCGCTTCCGCAGCCGCTCTCCGTCCCGACGGACCACATCCGTGTGCGCGAGCGCATGCCGGACCGCGTCCACGATCGTCGAGAGAACGGGATCGGCGACCCGCGCAAGCCGGTAATGCACCCAGAGGCCGTCGCGCCGCGTGTCCACGAGTCCCGTCCGCCTGAGATACGCGAGATGCCGCGACACCTTCGGCTGCGGCTCGCGGAGACTCTCGTGGATGTGGCAGACGCAGACTTCGCCGGTCAGGAGCAGCCCCAGAATCCTGAGACGCGTCGCGTCCGCGAGGGCCTTGAACAGCGTCTCCATCGAGGTCACGTGCAGCTTGTCCATATATTCGTCTTGACAAATATATCACGGCGGCCCTAGACTGCGCTATATTCGTGTTTGCAGATACAAAGGAGCGCGTCATGTCGGACATTCAGCAGGCCGTGCGCGATAAGTACGGCGCGATCGCCAGGTCGGTCGCGCAGTCGTCGGAAACCGGAACCGGCTGCTGCGGCCCCGCCGCGTGCGGCTGCGGCGATCCGATCACCTCGAATCTCTATTCGGACGCGGAAACGGGGACGCTGCCCGCGGACGCCGTCGCCGCCTCGCTCGGCTGCGGCAATCCCACCGCGCTGATCGCGCTCGAGCCAGGCCAGACCGTCCTGGATCTCGGCTCCGGCGGCGGCATCGACGTGCTCCTCTCGGCGCAGCGCGTGGGTCCGTCCGGCAAGGCGTACGGACTCGACATGACCGACGAGATGCTCGCGCTCGCTCGCGAGAACCAGCGGAAGGCGGGCGTGACGAACGTCGAGTTCCTGAAGGGGACGATCGAGTCGATTCCCCTGCCCGACCGCTCCGTCGACGTCATCATTTCGAACTGCGTCATCAACCTGTCGAGCGACAAGGATGCCGTGCTTCGCGAGGCCTTCCGGGTGCTGAAGCCCGGCGGCCGCTTCGCGGTCTCCGACGTCGTGGTCCGTGGCGAGGTCCCGGCCGACGTCCGGCACAGCATGGAACTGTGGATCGGGTGCATTGCCGGCGCGCTGGAGGAAGCGGACTACGCCGCCAGGCTTCGCGCCGCCGGGTTCGTCGACGTCGACGTCGAACCGTGGCGCATCTACGCCCTGGAAGACGCCCGCGCGTTTCTGGTCGAGAGCGGTCTCCACGTGGACCGCCTCGCGCCCGCGGTGGAGGGCAAATTCGCCAGCGCGTTCGTGCGCGCGCGGAAGCCCGAGGCGGCCGCCTGCTGCGGCCCGGCGTGCTGCGCGTGATCTACGCGGCCTGACTGCCGCGGGCGATGGGCAGCTCGATCCAGAACAGGCTTCCGCTGCCCAGCGTCGAGTCGAGGCCGGCGCTCCCGCCATGGCTCTCGGCGAGGCGCTTCACCGTCGCCAGGCCGAGGCCGGTCCCCCCCACCTCGTGCTGCCCTCGCACGAACGGCTGGAAGAGCGTCGCCTGCAGTTCGGACGGCACGCCCGGCCCCGTGTCCTGCACTTCGATCCGCGCCTTCTCATTGGGGACCACCCTCGCGCGAACGACCACGCGGCGGACGGGACGGTCTCCCATGTATTTGATGGCGTTGCGCACGAGATTTTCGAGCATGCTCGTCATGACGGCGGGCGTGCACGGCACCTCGATCGGCGGACAGGCTTCGACGACGAGGTCGACGTGCTGCTCGGCCGCGACGTCCGCGCAGTCCGCGACCGCTGTCGCAAATGCGGTATCCACGCGGCACCTCGCCGCTGGATCGGGGCGCGCGCCGGATCGCGCGAAGGCGAGCAGGCCGGCGACGAGCTGATGGACGCGTCCGAGCGCCCGCTGCGAGCGCTCCGCGTAGTTCCTGGCTTGCGCGTCCGGGGATCGCGCGATCAGCCCGAGGCCGGCGCTGACGGCCCCGAGGGGGCTGAGCACGTCGTGGGCGACGCGCCCGGCGAAGCGATCCAGCTCCTCCACGCGCGCCCCGAGCAGCAGGCTGTGGTCGTGCAGCAGCTGATCGTGCCGGCGGGACGCACGATACGCGATGACGACGGCCACGAGCGCGATGCCCGCGGCGGCTGCGTCGAGCTCGATGATCATCCGGCGGGTGCTGCGCCGAAGGACCATCACGTCGCGCGCCATGTCCTCCGATGCACGGACGTCGAAGTCGAGCGCCGCGAGGATGGACTGCACCGCCTGATCCAGCGCGTCGTTCAGCGCGTCGCGGCCGCGCTGGTCCGGCATCACGGGGGGAAGGACCTCCTGCTCGTCGATGTTCGTACGGACGAGCCGTACGGCACGATCGACGTCCGCGCGGAGCCGTTCGCCGAGTTCCGTCTCGCCTGGCAGCGGCGGCAGGCTCTGGTACTGCGCGATCTCCCGTTCGACCGCGCTCACCTCTTCGCGCGCGGTGCGCAGCGCGCGCGCCCGCGCCCCGCCGCCCGCCGCGATGTCATCCAGCAGGCTGTTGAGCCGCGCCAGTCTGACGGACGCGCGTGAGAGGTACTCGAGGCTGGGGATGGCGTTCCGCTCCAGTCGGGTGGACACGGCGTCGACGCGGACCAGTCGATTCTGCGTGTACGCGGTCGCTCCCATGAACGAGGCGACCGTGATGAGCGACGCGACGACCAGCGCGGTGTGGTGCCGTTCGAATTGCATTTCGAGAGGAACGGGCATCATACACCGGCTTCGATCTTGCTCTCGTCGTAGGGACGGCCCGCAGCACGTGCTCTGCCGTTCTCACGGCCATGACGATTGGTCCTGACTCCCTCGCGCATGTGGCACTTCTCGCCCTCGTCGGGTACGTCGCGCTGCTGACGCTCATCCGTGTCCTCGGCAAACGGACGATCTCTCGAATGAATCCGTCGGATTTCGCGATCACGGTCGCGCTGGGATCCACTCTCGCAATGATGATCCTGTCCGACAGCGTCGGGATTGCCAGCGGGCTGGTGGCGCTCGCCTCGCTGCTGCTCCTCCAGTACGGCACCGAGTGGCTCACCACGCGCTCCGCCTGGCTGCGCAGCGTTATCGAGGGTGAACCGGCGCTGATCTATTACCGCGGCCACTTTCTCGAACACGTCATGCGCCGCGCGAACGTCAACAAGGGGGAAATCCTGAAGGCGATCCGCCGGGAGCGTCTGAGTGACCCGGACGATGTGGATGCCCTCGTCCTCGAAATCGACGGCACCTTCGCCGTCATTCCGAAGATCGAGGGGCGCGAGTCGAGCCTGCGCGATGTGAAGCGGCCAGACGAGGGTTGAGGCGGGCGAGCGATCGGAGTACAGTCCCGCACCCCGCGCCAGCATGGCCGCGCCCAGGAAGGCGAGCACGATTGCCACGCTCGGACGGAACGCACGATCGGACATCCGCGCGAGCAACGCTCCACCGAACACCGTGCCCAGGACGACTCCGATCGTCGCAATGACGATGGATCCGGTGAGCGCCGCGAGATCGTGTCCCTGCCCCGCGACGTACACGGGCATGCGCGCCGCATCGACGACGAGCCCGACGGCCGTCGCGGTCGCGACGAACGCCCGCCGATCGAGATCGAACCGAGGAGCGCCGCCGATCGAATCCCGCCCTGGTTACCCACCACGTGCGGGATCGAGACCGCCGCGACGGCCAGCTTCGTGTCGATGGCGGTGGCAAACGCCGGCGTCAGCAGGCTGCCGATCCCAAAGCCGGCAACCGCGGCAACCGCCCCGCCGGCGGTACCGGCGATGAACAGCACAAGGTGAAGGCCCATGGCGCGCGGCGCGCGCTTACGGCGTCGCGCCGGCGCGTCGCGGCTTCGCCAGTTCGTTCAAGGCCGCCTTGAAGCCGGTGGCCAGCGTCGCCGCCGGTCCGGTCCCCCAGTAATGCAGAAAATAGATCGTCGGCGTGGTGCCGACCATGTGCTGGTGGAGACTGACGACCTCGAGACCGTTCTTGCGGAGCGCTTTCAGCACCGGCGTGACTTCCTCCGCCAGCATGGCGACGTCGCCGGCCACGGCCGCGTCCTGATCCGTGCCGATGAAGGCCGCCCACGTGTTGAGGCCCATGCGCGCGTCGATCGTGGCTCCCATCTCCTTCAGCGCCACATCGTCGCGGCCAATCGTGATCTTG
>DASSOM010000199.1:0-28711 GCA_035700625.1 Vicinamibacterales bacterium | reverse complement strand
GGCCGTAGCGCGCGGGGCGCGGGGCGCGGGGCGCGGGGCGCGGGGCGCGGGGCGCGGGTTGCGCTAGGACGACGACCGGTCAGATTTTCGTCCAGGGTTTAGAACGGGACGATCACGGACGCCGCCGACTTATCGTATGGCCGATGAGCGCGCCCACAGCGGCGCCGGCGGGCACGGTGAAGGCGGCCCACTGCACGAAGCAGCGGCTGCAGGAGCCGCCCTCGTTGCCGCCGTACACTTCCGCGGCAAACCCGGCGAGCGCCGCGCCGGCAATCGCGCCGGCGACGATGCCCCACGCGACGGCGTGGCGACGGGAAGGAGCGGCCGTTTGCTGCAGATCCCGAGGCGCGACGGTCCAGCGCGCGCGCTCGGTCAGCTGAGGATCCGGCGCGAGCGGCTTCGCGAACGGGGACGCCTCTAGCAGTCCAATCGTCCGCTGTGGCAGTTGAGAGGCCGGCGTCGGACGAGCGCCGGAAGCCTGCTGGGACGCGCTTGCCGGGATCGACGCGACGGCCAGCACCAGGGCGATGCACAAAGGCGGGATCAATCGCATATGGCACTCCTCACGACAGAATGCGAAGACCCGCGGCAACCCGGCTCATGCTCGCGCCGGCCCTGACCCACGACGCAGGCCTGAAGGCCTGCGCTACGAATGCCCCCGGGTTATTCTGTGTTCTTCCGTGTTCTTCTGTGGCTATTTGTTTTCTGCGTTCTTCCGTGTTTTTCCGTGGCTATTCGTTTTCTGCGTTCTTCCGTGTTTTCCGTGGCTGATGCTCTTCTGTGGCTCTCATCACTGACCTCCCCACCCCGGCTGTCCTCGTCGAGCAGTCGCGTCTGCGGCGCAACATCGATCGCATGCAGGCCGCGGCCGACGCGCGTGGACTGCGGCTGCGGCCGCACGCGAAGACGCACAAGTCGCCCGCCATCGCGCGGATGCAGATCGATCGCGGCGCGGTCGGGATCTGCTGCGCGAAGCTCGGCGAAGCGGAGGTCTTCGCCGACGCCGGCTTCGACGACATCCGCCTCCCGTACCCGCTGCATCCGGTGAACGCGGACCGGGTCCTGGCCCTGCTCAATCGCACGCGGCTCTCGTTCATCGTGGACGACCGAGCGGTCGCGAAAGGCTGGTCGGCGGCGATGCGCGCGGCGGGGCGCACGGTGGACGTGCTGGTCAAAGTCGACGTGGGATTCCATCGCTGCGGGATTGATCCGGAAGACGCGCACGCCGCGGCGATGATTCGTGAGGTCGCCGATCTGCCGGGACTCCGGTTTCGGGGGCTGCTCAGCCACGCGGGGCACGGCTACGGCGCTTCGTCAGACGCCGAAGCCGCCGCCATCGCGGAAACGGAAGCCCGCATTCTGCGCGACCTCGCGCGCGCATCCCGCGTGCCGTGCGAGGAGATCAGCGTCGGGGCGACGCCGACCGTCCGCTACAGCCTCCAGCAGCAGGGACTGACGGAACTGCGGCCCGGCAACTACGCCTACTTCGATCGCACACAGGTGGCGCTCGGCGCGGCGGCCTTCGAGGACTGTGCGCTGACGGTGCTGGCGCGCGTCGTGAGCCGTCCGGCGCCGGACCGGATCATCTTCGACAGCGGCAGCAAGACGCTGACGAACGACGGCGCGCGCGGCCGCGGCAACACCGCGGGCTACGGCCTCGTCCTGCGCGACCTCCACGGTACGGAGCCCGATCCGTCGCTGCTCGTCGAGCGCCTGAGCGAGGAGCACGCGACCGTCCGCGCGCTCGCGCCGTCGCCCCTCAGCACGGGCGATCTCGTCCGCATCATCCCGAATCACGCGTGCGTCGTGTCGAACATGGTGGATGCGGTCTGGCTCGTGGACGAGGACGAGGTCATTGAGCGGCTTCCGGTGGCGGCGCGCGGCCGGATCACGTAGAATTCCCCGGACGCGACGTCATACCCGTGCCACCCACCCGACCTTCCGCATCCGCATCCATGCCACAGACACTGCCCGGCGAAGCACTCGGCCTCGTGGAGACGCGCGGGCTGGTCGGCATGATCGAAGCGGCCGACGCGATGGTCAAGACCGCGAACGTCGTGTTCGTCGGCTGGCAGAAAGTCGACGCCGGGCTCGTCACCGCGATCGTCCGCGGGGACGTCGCCTCGGTGAAGGCGGCGACCGACGCCGGCGCCGCGGCCGCGCGCCGCGTGGGCGAACTCGTCGGCGTGCACGTGATTCCCCGCCCCGCGGACGGCCTGGACAAGATCTTCCCGATTGGGTGAGCTTGCGAGCCACCAGCTTCCAGCCACCAGCTGCCAGCTGGTGCGTGCTGGGCTTTCCCCCCGGGCCTCCGCCTCGCTTACACTCATCCCATGGCGAAACTCGATGCTTCGGAGATCAACAAACGGCTCGCGGCGCTGAAGGGTTGGACGCTGGAAGGTGACGGCATCCGCCGGCAATTCACGTTCGACGGCTTTCCCGATGCGATTGCGTTCGTGACCCGCCTCGCGTTCGATGCCCAGGAGGCGGACCATCATCCCGATATCCTCGTGAACTATCGTCGCGTGACGCTCACCTACAGCACGCACAGCGAGGGGGGGCTCACAGCCAAGGACTTCGATGGCGCCCGCGCCGCCGACGCGTTGATGGCGCGCGGCGCGTCTGCGTGACAGAGCTCAAGAATTCGTACAGCGCGCGTGAAGTGGCCGCGATGACCGGCTTGACCGCGCGGCAGCTGCAGTGGTGGGATGCGCGGCGCCTCTTCACGCCGCACGTCTCGCCGCGCCGCACGACCGCCGGCGGCTATACCGAGCGGCGCTACACGCCCGTCGATCTGCTGGAGCTGATGGTGCTCGCGGACCTGCGTCGGCAGGGCCTTTCCGTCGCACAGCTTCGGCAGTTGCTCGATACGCTTCGCGCTCAGTTCCACATCCGCCTCTTCGAGGCCCTCGGAAACGACGGCCCGCTCACACTACTCACCGATGGCCGCGATGTCTACGGCCGCACGCCCTCGGGCGAGCTCTTCAACCTGCTTCGCGATCCGCTGCAGCCCCTTCTCGTCGTCGGCGACGAGATCCGCCTACGCAACCTGTCCGGCCGCCGTCGCAGGCGACACGACAGGCGAGTGAGCAAGTAGAACCTGCCAAGCTTGAAGCTGGAGGCCGACAGCTGGCAGCTTTTCCCCGTTTGCCGCGCTCGGGCCGCCACTCGCCGATCCCAGGTCCGAACGGCGGTGCGGAAGACGCATTCTGCACTACTAGATTTTCTGTGTTCTTCTGTGTTGTTCTGTGGCTTCGGAATTCTGTGTTGTTCTGTGGCTTCCGAATTCTGTGTTGTTCTGTGGCTTCCGAATTCTGTGTTGATCTGTGGCAGCAGGAGCAAGGCATGACACGTGATACGGCGACTCTCCGGGCGCGCGGTCGATCGGCGCGCCGATTTCTGACGACAACGAGCGCGGCGGCGGTGCTCTGGCTTTCGGCCGTCTCTGCGGGGGCGCAGCCGCCGACGGCGCAGCCGCCCGCGGCGCAGCCGGCGCCTGGCGATCAGGTCCTGCGCATCACGGCGGAAGACGCGGTGCGGATGGCGATCGAGCACAACCCGGATCTCGCAGCCGTCCGCTACGACGTGGGCATCAGCGACACGCGCGTGTCCGAAGCGCAGGCGGCGTTCCTCCCGAGCCTGCAGTCGGGCGTGCGGCGGAACAGCGAGCTTGCGCCGCCGACCAGCTTTCTCGTCGGGGCGCAGGGCGTCCAGACCAACACATGGTCGGGAGAGTTCGGCCTCGGGCAGCAGCTGCCCTGGGGCGGCGGATCGTATTCGGTCGGATGGTCGTCCGCGCGGGCGAGCACCGCGAGCCTGTTCTCGAACTTCAACCCGTCGATCACGTCGACGCTCCAGGCGACGGTGTCGCAGCCGCTGCTGCGGAACTTCCGCATCGATCCGCTGCGGGCACAGATCGAGACGAGCGAGCGGAACCGCGACATCGCCGGCATCGGCGTCCAGGAGCAGTTCGTGCGGACGTCGGCCGATGCCGAACGCGCGTACTGGTCGCTGGTGCTCGCCAACGCCTCGGTGACGGTGCAGCAGCAGTCGCTCGACCTCGCGCGGGAGCTGGAGCGGACGAACAAGGCGCGCGTCGACGTCGGGCAGTCGCCGCCGCTCGACCTCGTCGCCGCGCGCGCCGAAGTGGCGCAGCGGCTCGAGAACCTGATCGTCGCGCGGACGCGGGCGCATCAGGCGGAGGACCAGCTGCGTACGCTCATCATCGATCCGTCGCAGGCCGATTTCTGGAGCATCCGGATCCAGCCGGCGGATCTCGCGCCCCCCCTTGGCACGCCGCCGGACGTCGACACGGCCGTGCGCGTCGCGCTGGGCCAGCGCACCGATCTGACGCGCGCCCGCAAGGAGATCGACAACACCAGCACGACGATCGCGGTGTCGCGCAACGCGGTCCTGCCGGATGTGCGGCTCGAGGCGACGTATCTGACGAACGCGGTCGGCGGCACGCGACTGCTGCGCAGCGGCGGCTTCCCCGGCACGATCGTCGGCAACGAAGACACGCCGTTCGGCGACGTGCTGCGGCAGCTCTTCGCCGCCGACTTCCCGACGTGGACGGTCGGTTTCAGCGTCTCATATCCGCTCGGGCGCAGCGCCGAGGAGGCGACGCTCGCGAGAGCGCGGCTCGAGCGCGATCAGGAACAGGCGCGGCTCCGCAGCGCCGAGATCCGCGCGGTGCGCGAAATTCGCGAGAGCGCGTACACGCTCGATCAGAACAGCCAGCGCATCGAGACGACGCGTCTCGCGCGCGAGCTGTCGGAACAGCGCCTCGACGCCGAGCAGAAGCGATACGAGGTCGGCATGTCGACGAACTTCAACGTGATTCAGGCGCAGCGCGACCTCGCCATCGCGCGCGACAACGAGCTGCGGGCGCAGCTCGATTACCAGCTCGCGCTAATCGCGTTCGAAGAGGCGCAGAAGGTGCCGGCCGCGGGCGCCCAGGGGGTCACCGTCACCGAGACCCCGCAGGAAGCGCCGCCGGCGACCGCCACACAGAGTCCGACGGTCGCGACGCCAGGCAGCACCGCCTTCGGCACGCGTCCGGGTGGCGGGGGGCAGTAGGTCGATCCGTCAGCCCATAAAGGGCTGACCCACCCACATGCCTGCCCGCCGTAGCGGCGTAGCCGCGAAGGCGGGTGGGTCAGGGCTTTAGCCCTGACCAAACCGCGTCGGCGCGAGTCGATCCAGAATCGGGTCGCGCCGGCCGTCGAGCACGACGTCGGCGACGAGGCGCGCGGTGAGCGGCGCGAGCAGCACGCCGTTGCGATAGTGGCCGCACGCGTGGATCAGGCCCGGCAGCCGGCCGGGGCCGATCGCGGGGAGCTCGTCCGGCGTCGCCGGACGTAAGCCGACGCGGACGCCGGCGAACGCCGCCCCCCATCCCTCGGGCAGCAGTTCGCACGCGGCGTCGAGCAGATCGCGGACGCCGGCGGCGGTCGCCCGCTCATCGAAGCCGACGTCCTCGACCGTCGCGCCGACGAGCAGCGATCCATCGCGGCGCGGGACGACGTAGCATTCGGGACCCCAGAGGACGCGCGACACGGGCTGGCGGCCCCGCCAGTCGAGATCGAGCAGCTGCCCGCGGACGGGACGCACCGGCGGCACCGTGTCCCCGTCGATGTCGATCGAGCCCGACCAGCTTCCCGCTGCCAGAATCACGGTCTCGGCCTCGAAGATGCGATCGGGCGTGGCGACGCGCAGCGTGCCGCCATCGACGGAGATCCGCGTCGCGCGCGAGTAGTACAGCGCCGCGCCATGGCGGCGCGCGGCGAGCGAGAGCGCCTCCGTGAGCTGGCGCGCGGCGACCGCGCCGTGGACCGGCACGAGCAGCGCGCCGGCGACGGTGCCGAGCGCCGGCTCGCTCGCCCGGGCGTCCGCCGGATCGAGCCAGCGCGCCCCGATATCGGCGAGCTGCGCTGCCGCCCGCCGCAGCTCCTCCGCGTGCGGAGGATCGAGGGCGATCTCGAGCGTACCGTCGCGGTAGTACTCGAGCTCGGCGCCGCTTGCCGCGCGGACGCGTGCAATCCACTCGTCGTACAGCGCCAGGCTGCGGATGCCGAGATCGCGCAGCGGTCCGGCGTCGTGCCCCTCGATGTACGGGGCCAGAATGCCCGCGGACGCCTGTGTCGCGCCGCCGCCGACGCGGCGGTCTTCGATGAGGGTCACGCGCGCCCCTCGCGCGCTGAACTCCTCGGCGATGGCGCAGCCAATCACGCCGGCGCCGATGATGATGATCCGGTGCACCTGAAGGAATGATATCTGGTCAGCCCATAAAGGGCCGACCCCCATGCCGGGTCTGAAGACCCGGCCTACGAACGTCTGTGGGTCCGGGCTTCAGCCCTGACAAGTGTTCACTATGCGGGTCAGGGCTTCAGCCCTGACAACTGTTCACTATGTGGGTCAGGGCTTTAGCCCTGACATTCAGGGATTACACGAAGCGGGTCAACACCGCGTCCAGGGTCCGGACGCGGCGGTCGGCGCGGTGCCACTGGACGAGGATGGGGCTCTGATAGCGGCCGTCGGCGATCACGCCGCGGCCGTCTTCCTCGCGGACGCGCAGGCTCACCGAGCGCTTCATGCGCAGGAAGCGTCCGGCGGGCAGCGCAATCGCCCGGGCGAAGAGGCGCTCCACCATCGACTCGCGAAGGCCGGTGACGTCCAGCACCTGGTTGAGCGCACGCACCATGTCGTACTTCGCGTAGTCGAGCGCCTTGCCGGGAATCGCCCGCGGGTGCGCGAGCAGCGAGCGTCCTTTTTCAGCGGCGAAGCGGAAGGGATTGCGCAGCACGTCGGCGAGATCGTGCCGCATCAGCAGCGTCTCGTACTCGTTGACCGTCAGCCCGGCCTGGCGCTCGCCGCGCCCCAGCTCCAGTCGCACGCGCCCGCTCGCGATCCCGTGCCGATCGACCAGCGCCGTCAGCTCCTGATAGATGCCGAGGCGCGGATCCTTGAGATTGATCGAATCGACCGGATGGTCCGACATCGGGACCGACAGCCGCAGCCGGGTGACCTCTTCCTCCGTCCGAAAGCCGACGATCGAGGTGATCCGCCGCCGGGGCCGGCCGTCCGTGACGCCGTCCAGATCGACGAAGCACACCGGTTCGGTGCGCCGATTGACGTAGGTGACGCAGCTGCTCAGACCGGCGGCCATGAACGCCAGATGGGAGTCCGCGTTGCGCGGCTCGATCGCCCGCTCTTCGCTCGTCAGATCCGCGCGCCGGTGCAGCTGGTCGTGCTCGTACCCCGCCCCTTCCGGGAACATCGCGCGAAAGACTTCCAGATACGGAGCGACCGTCTCCCGCTCGCGCGTCAATCGCGACGCAAGGCTCTGTTCGAGGTAGCCCGCGGTGGTGTGAAGAGAGTGGTAGAGGTGACGGGGGTAGCCGTCGAGCATCCCCCCGTGCACTTCCCGGAGCCGCTGGCGCACGTCGATGACATCGAACCGGGCGCGGGGCGTCAATTCCAGCGTAACTTCTACTGGCGAAAGGGACATCGGACCGAAACAGTGTAGCGCATTTTATCTTTGCAATGCAAAGTAATATTTCGTCAGCCCTAAAGGGCTGACCCACAAGGCAATCAGACCTGCGAGGCGCGTTTCAGCGGCTGACCGTCGTGGTCCGGCCGCCGGCGGCCTGCCGGCCGGCATCCAAATCGTTCCAGTTCAGAATCGCGTTGAACGCCAGGAAATACGTCCCCTGCGTCTGCCAACGCCAGAACGGCCGAACCGCGAACAGGACGGCGTGCCCCTCGCCCAGCGGCACATCGACCACCTGCGCGCGGTTTTCCAGCGCCTCCCCGCCGACCAGCGTGCCCGACAGCAGCATCTCCGACGGCTTCGCCGGGAACCGGAGCACGACGCGCGGACGTTCACCGGGTGGCGGCCCGAAGTTGCCGAATCCGCCGCGGCCGCGGCCGCGACCACCCTGTGCCTCCGGCTGAGCCGGCTTCGGCGGCGTCTCCCGCGCCGGCGCCCCCTCGGGCTGGTAGGTGGAGAGTTGCTGCTCGCGCTCGGCCATCGGCGTCACGTTCATGCCGACGCCAGGGATCTCCGGCCCGCCGCGGAAGCCGCCGCGGCCGCCGGCCCGCGCGGTCGTGACGTTCAGCACCGGCGCCTGGTTGAAGTACACGGGCAGATCATCGCCGCGGTAGCCGTACGCAATCGGGCTGCGGTTATCGGCGAACACGCCGCGCAGGATCGATCCGCGGACGAACAGCGTCTGAGGATCTTCGACGGTCACCCCCGGGGTCACCTTGTATTCCGGCAGGATCGTGGACGTCGCCCCTTCGGTGATGAGCGTGCCACCCTGCTCCACGAACTTCACCAGCTCCATCAACCCTTCGTAGCCCATGCCGCCGCGGATGTCGTCCGCCTGATCGTTCGCGCCGAGGGCGGAGAACTCGGCCGTCTTCTTGTACGGCAGGGGCGTGTCGCCCACCTTCGCGATGCCGTTGACCATCGCCTCCGCCGATCCGCCGACGTGCGGAAAGACGATGACGTCGTACTTCGATCGCAGATTCCCCTTCCGCAGCTCGACGTCGCCGAAATAGGTGTACGGCACGCCGTACGTGTCGAACGCCGCGCGCACCCAGCCTTCGTCCTGCGTGCGCGACCAGCTGTGCACGTAGCCGATCCGCGGCACGTCGAGATCGTGCGTCTTCACCTGCGGGGCGGAGGCCGCGGCCCACGCCGAGAGCCCGAGCTCGACGATCGACGGCTCGATCGCGGCGCGGTTTGCGTCCGGAATGATGAACGCGCCGGCGCGGAAGTGATGCCCGCCCATCTCGAAGTCCTCTTCGGCGGCCTGCATCTTCACGTCCGCGTGCTGGAAGCGGAAGCGCATCAGGTTGTTGTCGGTCGTGTGCTCCACGACAACGACGGGCCCGCTGCCCTCGATGCCGCCGGCCGCGCGCACGTCCGCGGTAACCGGCGTCATCGGCTCGTTCAGCAGCGCCTTGTCGGTCACCGGCTCGATGACCAGATTGCGCATGTACTGGAACGTCCAGCCCGTGTCGTCGTACGGCCGCGGATTCGCCGGCGAGTAGTTCTGCACGGCGAAGTACATGTCCGCGATCGTCCGCCACGGCTGGTCGCCCCGGACGATGTAGTCGCCGGCGTGGACGTCGAGATCGCCGGCCTTGAAGGCGCTCGTCGCCCGATGGAACTCGAGCCCCTGCCGCCGGAGATCGTTGACCGCCTGCGCGGCGTCCGCCTTGCGGTACTGCGCCGCGGGAATCACCCAGCCGTAGATCGGCCCGGTGCGGCCGCGCTCGACGGCGCGCTGGTTCTTGATCCAGTAGTTCGAGAGATACAGTTCGCGATTCGTCGCGACGTGGTGCAGCGCGAACAGGACGGCCGATTCCTGGATGTTGGTGTTGTTCCGCGGTCCCCACTTGATCGACGGCAGCGGAGGATTCGGCCTGAACCACTCCCGGCTCGTCGTCGTTGCCGGCGGCGTCACCGTGTACGGATCCGGCCCGTAGCTCTGGACCTCGTAGAACCGGCCGATCGCGTTGTGGCTGTGGACCATGAAGAACAGATAGTTCGGGACCCAGCCGTCGTAGAAGCCGTACGTCCACACGCCGGGGACGCCGCGCCGCGTCATCTGCATGACGTCGTTCTCGGCGAGCATCCACCACTCATTGATCGTGATCGGATCGAGCGCCTCGTTGTACGGGCCGGTGCCGGTCGACGCGTAGAGGTACGTCTGCGCTTCGTGGAGGTCGTGCAGGATCGTCGGCTTCCACTCGATGGCGACGCGCTCGGCGGCCTTCGTCAGCTCGAGGAACTGTCCCATCCCGTCGCGGTTGTTGTCGTGCTGCACGTACTTGCCCCAGTACATCAGCGGCAGCGTCGGCGATCCTTCAGGGCGCTTCTTGTTGTAGTAGTACGTGTCGACCGCCTTCTCGCGGCCGTCGACTTCGACGACGGGCGTGATGAGCGTGATGACGTTGTCGCGAATCGCGCGGACGAACGGCGTCTCCTCGACGGCCAGCCGATAGCCCAGCTCCATCAGCATTTCCGGCCCGCCGAACTCCGGAGAGTGGATCCCGCTCGTCAGCCAGTAGATCGGCTTCGCCGTGTGAATAAGCTGCTGCGCCTGCGCCTCCGTGGTCTTCCGCGGATCGGTGAGCTGCGCGAGCATCGACTTGTAGCGATCGAGCGACTTGATCGTCGCCGCGTCCCCGATGGCGACGAGGATGATGTCGCGGCCTTCCTCCGTCGTCCCGATCTTCCAGGACGCCACGCGGTCGGACGCCTTGTCGAGCGCCGCGAAATAGCGGTGGATGTCTTTGGCGTACGTGAGGACGCCGGGTGTCCCCGGCATGTGCCCGAGCACTTTCAGCGGCGTCGGGACGGAGTCGGAAGCCGGCAGGTGATCGACCAGCTCGGTCGTAATCCGCGGGTCCTGCAGGTATTCCTTGATCTTCGCGGTGTACTCCGCGTCCGGTTTCTGGGCTTGCGCGGGGGCCGCGGTCTGCGCGGCGGGACGGCTCGCCAGCGCGACGGCGAGCATGAGCGCCACGGCGAGGCCGGCGGCGTACTTCGGGCGATACATGGGATTCCCTCCTGCCGCGCGCGTTATAGCACACAAACGTCCGCACTTGTCGCGGCCGAGGTCGCGGCGGCGGAAACTTTGCTAATGCTTCCGGTGATGCTGCGCAGACTTCGCGTGCCGGTCGGCTGGCTCGAACTGCTGAAGCGGATGTATCGGGAATCGTACGATGACGGGGTCCTCGATCTGTCGGCGCAGCAGGCGTACTACTATTTCTTTGCGCTGTTTCCCGCCATCCTCTTCCTCATTTCCGTCGCCAGCTTCTTTCCGCTCTATCACCTGATGGACAACGTGGTGGCGATGCTCGGCCGCTTCGCGCCACCCGACGTCATCGGGATCGTCCAGGAGCAGATGCTGAAGCTGTCGAACCGCGACAGCAGCGGGATTCTGACGATCGCGTTCCTGATCACGATCTGGAGCAGCTCGGGCGCCATGGTGTCGATCATCACGACCCTGAACGCCGCGTACGACATCACCGAGACGCGCCCGTGGTGGCGCATCCGCGCGACGGCGATCCTGCTGACGATCGGTCTGTCGCTGTTCATCCTCGGCTCGATCTTCCTGGTGCTCGCCGGACCGGCGCTCGCGGAGCGCATCGTCGCGAACTCCCCGTATCTCGGCACGGCGTTCAAGTGGACGTGGTGGATCCTGCAGTGGCCGGTCGTGTTCCTCCTCGTCGTCACGGGAGTCGGGCTGGTCTACTACTTCGCGCCGGACGCCGAGCAGGACTGGGTGTGGATCACCCCGGGGTCGGTGCTCGCGACAGTTCTCTGGCTGGCCGTGTCGCTGGGGCTGAAGTTCTACATCAAGTTTTCGGGCGGGTACAACGAGACCTACGGCACCATCGGCGCCGTCATGGTGCTGCTGCTCTGGTTCTATCTGTCGGGGCTCGCGCTGCTGCTCGGCGCGGAGCTGAACTCCGAGATCGAGCACGCATCGCCGTACGGCAAGAACCCCGGCGAACGCGTCCCCGGCGAGAAGCGCGTGATCGGAGAGCGTGCGCAGCGTCTGTACGACGAGCGGGCGCGGCGTGGCGAAGTTCCGGTGCCGCCGCTGCCCGAAGGCGTCAACTGCGAGATCGACTTGAAGAAAACCGCCTGACGAAGGTTATCGGCAATGCCGCGTGACCGGCGGCTTCCAGGCGTCCGGCCGCAGCTTGCCGCCGAATCCCCAATAGACCGGCTGCACGTCGTGGCATTCCACCCGATGGTGCCGGATCGGCACGACGGGCACGAACACAGGGACGGCCACCGGCACGTACTGCTGCACCGGCGCGTACTGCTGGTCGACGGCCTGCTGGTCGACGACCTGCTGGTCGACGACGTCGGCCTGCGGCTGCGGCGCGGGCTCCGGCTCAGGCGCCGGCTCGAGCGCCGGCTCGGGCTCGGCGGGGATCTGATCGGTCGGAACGGGCGCGGGCTCGGCTGTCGCCGCGGGCTCTTCCCGTCCGCTGCGGATCACGGCGAGAATGACGCCCTCGCTGACGCCCGCCTCCTTGAGCATCTTGATCGTGTTCGCGTCCACCGGCAGAACGCTGCGATCGACCTCGATCAGCGCGACGAGCACCTCGTCGCTGAGACCGGCGCGCGACAGCTCGATGAGGTCGCGGATGGTGACCGCGTCGGCGCGGGCCGACCAGAGCGGCAGCAGCAGGCAGGCAAGCAGGAGCGCGCGTCGCATAGCCATCAGGATAGCAACGGCAATGCCGCGCGCGGCGGCTGAACGTCCGCGGCTGGGGCGCCGATAAAGCCTCGAAAAGGTCCTGACCGGAGGACAACGACTGTCCCCCTGGCGTGGCGCTCTTTCGCGCCGGATCGCGCCAACGGCCGCATCGCGCGGGGTACGGCTATTGCTCAGCAAGGGGTGACCGAGGAGCGAACATCATGTTTTCCAAGCCGCTGGCGTTCGGATTGCTCGCCGCCGGGTGTCTGACGGCGGCTGCCGGGGGCGCCTACGTCGCGGTTCGCAGCGCCGCGAATCGCGCCCCTTCGGCGGAGATCTCCGCTCCCGTGACGCCCGTCTCGACTCCCGCACCCGTTGCCGAAACGGAAGCGGCCGTGACGCCGGCGCCCACGCCGTCCGTCGCTGAGCCGGCGCCTCCGAAGCGGCCTTCGCCGTCGCCGAAGATCGACGACGATCCGGCGCCGAAGCCGGCGCCGTCCCGGAAATCACCGGCGAAGCCGGCGGTCGCCCGCACGACACCGCCGCGGCAGCCCGAGGTGACCAGCTCCTGGCCGACGCGCCGTCCTGCGGAGTCCGTGCCCGAGTCCGCTCCTGCCGTGCCGGAATCGATTCCCGCGCCCGTAGCGCTGCCGATTCCCGAGCCGGCGCCAGAACTCCCCGCGCCGCGGCTCTACGACGAGCTCGTCGTCCCGGCCTCCTCCGTGATCGGTCTGCAGGTGGAAACGACGCTGTCGTCGGAGCGCGCGCAGATCGAAGATCGCGTCGACGCGCGCGTCGCGCGCGACGTCTACGTCGACGGACGCGTGGCCATCCCGCAGGGATCGCGCGTCATCGGCGCGGTGACGCTCGTCGACCGCGGCGGCAAGGTGAAGGAGCGCGCGCGCCTCGGCCTGCGCTTCCACACGCTCGTCCTCGCCGACGGCAGCGAGCTGCCGCTGCGCACCGAGGCGATTTTCCGGGAAGGGGATCCGCCGAGCGACGAGAGCGCGAAGAAGATTGGCGGCGCGGCGATCGGCGGCGCGATTCTCGGCGCCATCCTGGGCGGCGGCAAAGGGGCGGCGATTGGCGGGGCCGCCGGTGCCGGCGCCGGCACGGCAGCCGTGAGGGCCGGCGGCCGCAATCCGGCCACCCTGCCCGCGGGAACCATCGTGACGGCGCGCCTGTCGTCGCCGGTAGCGATCCAGGTCGAACGCTGATGCTGATGTCAGGGCTAAAGCCCTGACCCACAGGTCTTAAGGCGGGTCAGCCCTGACCCACAGGTCTTAAGGTGGGTCAGTCCTGACCCACAGGTCTTAAAGGTGGGTCCGTCCTGACCCAAACAAGCTGTGTGTGGGTCAGCCCTTTACGGGCTGACAGCCATCGGCTGCTATGCTGGACAGTCGATGTCTGGCGACATGGATCCGGAGGCGTTCCGGCGCGAAGCGCACCGGCTCGCCGACTGGATAGCCGATTACCTCACCGATCCCGGCCGCTACCCCGTGCTCGCGCGCGTGCGTCCCGGCGATGTGTGCGCGGCGCTGCCGGAGGCGGCGCCTGCGCACGGCGAATCGTTCGACGCCATCCTGGACGACTTCGAGCAGATCATCATCCCGGGAATCACGCACTGGAACCATCCCGGGTTCTTCGCGTACTTCGCGATCACGGGCAGCGGCCCAGGCATCCTCGCCGAGTTCCTGTCCGCCGCGCTGAACGTCCAGGCGATGCTGTGGCGGACGTCTCCCGCCGCAACGGAGCTCGAAGAAGTCACGCTCGGCTGGCTCCGTCAGCTGATCGGGCTGCCGGACGCGTTCGAGGGCGTCATCTACGACACCGCGTCGATCTCGACGCTGCATGCGCTCGCCGCCGCGCGCGAGGCCGCCGTGCCCGGCGTTCGCGCCGCAGGGCTCGCCGGCCGCGGCGATGTGCCGCGTCTGCGCGTCTATTGTTCGGCGCAGGCGCACTCGTCGGTCGACAAGGCGGTCATCCTGCTCGGCCTCGGCCACGACGCGCTGCGGCGCGTCCCCGCGGACGCCGAGTTCCGGATGATCCCCGATCGCCTCGCGGCGGCGATCGACGAGGATCGTCGCGCCGGCCTGCTCCCGATTGCCGTCGTGGCGACCGTCGGCACGACGTCCACGACGAGCGTCGACCCGGTCAGGGCCATCGCGGACATCTGTGCGCGCGAACGGATCTGGCTCCACGTCGACGCCGCCTACGCCGGTGCCGCCGCGATGGTGCCCGGCTTCGAGTGGATCCTCGACGGCGCGGATGCGGCCGATTCGCTCGTCGTCAATCCGCACAAGTGGCTGTTCACGCCGTTCGATCTGTCGGCGTTCTACTGCCGGCGCATGGACGACGTCCGCGCGGCGTTCGCGCTGACGCCGGAGTACCTGAAGACGGCAGACACGGGCGTCAGAAATCTGATGGACACGGGCGTCCAGCTCGGACGCCGCTTCCGTGCGCTGAAGCTGTGGATGGTGCTGCGGCATTTCGGCGCAGACGGCATTCGCGACCGTCTCCGCGAGCACATGCGTCTCGCGCAGCTCTTCGCCTCCTGGGTCGACGCCGCCCCGCGATGGGAGCGCGTCGCCCCCGTCCCGTTCAGCGTCGTCTGCTTCCGTCTCCGCGGAGAGGGGGCGGACGCGCGCAACGCGCGCATCCTGGAAGACGTGAACGGATCTGGTGACATCTTTCTGTCGCACACCCAGCTCGACGGCCGTTACGTACTTCGCCTCGCGATCGGGAATCTTCACACCACCGAACACCACGTCGCGCGCGCCTGGGAACTGCTCAATCACGCCGCCGATCGCCTCGGCTAAGGACTCACACAGCGTCAGCCCTGAAGGGCTGACCCACATGTCGCTCGTGTGGTCATGGCTTTAGCCCTGATGTCGCCCGTGTGGGTCAGGGCTTTAGCCGTCCGTGTGGGTCAGGGCTTTAGCCCTGACAACGCTGCGGCCCCGACACCCAAGCACGGCCATTCGGAGCCTGCCGCGCCATAGCGCGTCAGCGGCGAAGGCGGGGCATCCCGCTTGCAGTCTGTCGGCGCTGGTTGGCGTGCGCGCTCGCACACCGGCCGGCTCATGCGTCCGCATGCGCCGACAGAGGAGGAGTTTCGAATGTCACTGCGCAGGGTCTTATCCATACTCGTCATCGCTCTATTCGCGTCCGCGGCGACGCCTTCGAGGGCATCCGCCGACTGGCTGCTGACACCGTTCATCGGGGCGAATTTCGGCGGCGCCGCCGCCGTCGCCGACGTGATCTCCGGCGAGAGTTTCGACAACGAGTTCGAGAAGAGGCTCGACTACGGTCTGTCGTTCGGCTGGATGGGCGCGGGGATCGTGGGCTGGGAAGTGGACTTCGGATACTCTCCGAACTTCTTCGAACGAGGCACGGTGAGCAACGGCGAGTTCGAGTTCACGAACGACAGCAACGTGACGACGCTGATGGGCAACGTGATCATCGGCGCGCCGGTTGGCGGAGCCGGTGCATCCCTTCGTCCCTACGCGGTCGGCGGCGTGGGCCTCATTCGCACGAACCTGCAGGATGCGGCCGGCCTGTTCGACCAGGTGAGCGCGAGCGATTTCGGCCTCGACGTCGGCGGCGGCGTCATGGTGTTCTTCGTCGATAACGTCGGCATCCGCGGGGACTTGCGCTATTTCCGCTCGTTCGAGGACAGTGAAACCGAGCCGGGAGAAGGGGGCCTCGAGGGTCTGGGCCTCAGCGACTTCCACTTCTGGCGCGGCACGGTCGGCGTGACGTTCAAGTTCTAGACGCTGCGCGGACCCACGCGCGCGTCTCCGTCAGCGCGGCGGCGACGGCGTGCGGGTTCGTGGACTGCGGCGTTTTCTTGCGGGCGATCGACGCCTCCGGCGCGATTGCCCGTTTCACGTCCTCGCCGAACAGCGGGGAGTGCTCACGCCATTCTTCCAGCGACAGCGACTCGAACGACCGTCCCTCGCGGATCAGCCGCCGGACGATGGCGCCGACGAGGGCATGCGCGTCGCGGAACGGGACGCCGCGATCGACGAGGTAGTCCGCGACGTCCGTCGCGAGCAGCAGCCCTGACGCGGCGTCGCGCGCGGCATGCGTGCGCGGTGTGAGCCCCTGGATCACCGTCGCACTCGCGCGGAGCGACGCAATCCACGTGTCCTCCGCATCGAACAGGGCTTCCTTGTCTTCCTGAAGGTCCTTGTTGTAGCCCGCCGGCAGTCCCTTCATCGACGCAAGCCAGCCGGCGAGATGCCCGATCGCCCGTCCCGCCTTGCCGCGCACCAGCTCCATCGGATCCGGATTCTTCTTCTGCGGCATGAGGCTGCTGCCGGTCGCCGCCGTGTCCGCCAGATCGAAGAAACCGAACTCTTCGGTCGTGAACAGGATGACGTCCTCCGCCAGGCGGCTCACATGCACCATCCCCAGCGCGGACGCATGAAGAAAGGCGGAGACGAAGTCGCGGTCGCCGCTCGCGTCCATGCTGTTGCGGACGATGCGGCTGAAGCCGAGATCGCGCGCGAGCGCCTCGACGTCGATGGCGTAGCCAGTGCCGGCAATGGCGGCGGATCCGAGCGGCAGGTCGTCCGCTTCGTCCAGCACGGCCCCAAGACGCGTGTGATCGCGCCGCAGCGCCGCCGCGTGCGACAGAAGGAAATGCGCCATCAGCACCGGCTGCGCGCGCCGCAGATGCGTGTAGGACGGCATCACGGCGTCCCCGCACCGCTCGGCCAGGTCGGCCAGGGCCGCGACGAGGTCGGCGAGCGCCTGCTGGATCGCGGGGACGCGCCGCTTCACGTAGAGGCGCAGATCGAGCGCGACCTGCTCGTTGCGGGATCGGCCGGTGTGCAGGCGGCGGCCCGCCTCCCCCACGCGCGCGATGAGCTCCCGTTCCACGAACGCGTGAACGTCCTCGTCGCCGTGCGCGGCGGGATCCGCGAAGGTGGGATCGGCCGCCGCGGTCTTCTGCAGATCGCGCAGACCGCGCTCGATCGCGGCGGCATCGGCGTCCTGGAGCACACCCGCGCGGTGCAGGGCCGCCGCCCACGCCAGGCTGCCGCGCACGTCGTCTTCGAGCAGCCGGCGATCGAACCGGAACGAGGCGCCGAACGCGAACAGGCCCGCGTCCGGATCGGCATCGAATCGCCCGGACCAGAGGTGCGTCATCCCTTCAACCATCCTTCGAGGCGCGTCACGAAGCCCTGCGCCTCGCGTGCGCCGCGGCAAATCACCAGGATCGTGTCGTCGCCGCCGATCGTGCCGACGACGTCGGCCAGCCGCGCGCGGTCGAGCGCGACGGCCAGCGGCTGCGCCTGTCCGGGATCGGTGCGCAGGACCACGAGCTGCTGGACGGGCTCCACGCGGCGCAGGAAGTCGGCGACGGCACGTCGCAGCGCGGCCTGCGGATCGCCGCCGGGATCCGCCTCCGGCGCGGGGCGGCGATAGGCGCCGTCGCTCGCCCGTTTCACGAGGCCGAGATCGCGGATATCGCGCGACAGGGTGGCCTGCGTGACCTCGATCCCGCGCGTGCGGAGCCGGGCGCGCAGCTGTTCCTGACTGGTGATCGCCTCCTGATCGACCAGGTCGAGGACGAGGCTTTGCCGGTAGGCCTTCATAACTATTCAGGGTAGCGCCTGATTATACATGTCATGCATACTTGGTCAAGCAAAAGCTATTGACTCCTGGGGCCTGCGCTGTGTATAAACACACACTGGTGTGCATAATTATTCCAATCCAATTCCCGTGTCCGTCGCGGGGGCGACGGGGTACGCGGGCATCGAGCTGCTGCGGCTGCTGACGCGGCATCCCCACGTGCGGATCGCCGCCGCGATGGGCGGGCCCGGATCGCCGGCGCGCCGCGTGCCGGCGCTCGCCCGCGTGTGGGACGACACGGTCGAAACGCTCGATCTCGACGCGCTCGCGTCCCGCTCGGATGCGGTGTTTCTCGCGCTGCCCGATCACGCGGCCGCCGAGATCGCACCGGCACTCGTCGCGCGCGGACGCCGCGTGTTCGATCTGTCCGGCGCCTTCCGCCTGCGCGACCCCGAACTGCGCCGCCGCTGGTATCCGGCCTCGCCCGACGTGGACGCACCCGTCGCGTACGGCCTGACCGAACGCTGCAGGACGCTCGGCCACTCGCCGCTCGTGGCGTGCGCCGGCTGCTATCCCACCGCCGCGGTGCTCGCGCTCGCGCCGCTCGTCCACGCGGGGCTGCTCGAACAGCCGATCATCATCGACGCCAAGTCGGGCGTCTCCGGCGCGGGCAAGACGCCGAGCGAGCGCACGCACTTCAGCGAGTGCCACGGCAGCCTCTCGGCGTACGGCGTCTTCGACCATCGCCACGCGGTGGAGATCGAGCAGGAGCTCGGCGTACCGGTGACATTCGTGCCGCATCTCGTGCCCATCGATCGCGGCATTCTGGCGACGATCTACGCCACGCTGCGCGCCGGCGCCGGCGAGCCGGACGTCGCCGCGGCGCTCGCGTCCGCGTACGCCGATGCGCCGTTCGTCCGCCTCACCGGATCGGACCTGCCCGAGGTGAAGCACGTCGCCCATACGAACTTCTGCGACATCGGCTGGCGCGTCGATCCCGCGCGGCGGCGGATCGTGCTCGTCTCGTGCCTCGACAACCTGGTGAAGGGGGCCGCCGGACAGGCCGTGCAGAACTTCAACGTCGCGTTCGGCTTCGACGAGCGGCTGGGGCTCAACTGATGCTCACCGTTCTGAAGCTGGGCGGCGAGCTGCTCGAAGACGTGGCGGCCATGCACCGCGCGGCGCACGGCATCGCCGCGCTCGCGCGGACGTCGCGGGTGGTCGTGGTGCACGGCGGGGGACGCGCGATCGACGCCGACCTCCGCGCCCGGGGTCTCGCCCCGAGCTTCGTCGACGGCATCCGCGTCACCGACGAGCCGACGCTCGACGTCGTCGTCGGCGTCCTGGCCGGACGGATCAACACGCGCTTCGTCGCCGCCCTGAATGCCCTCGGCACGCGCGCCGTCGGCCTGACCGGTGCGGACGCCGCGATCGGCCTGTCGCGGCGCGCGCAGCCGCTCGACGGCGTCGGTGGGCAGACCGTCGATCCCGGCCTCGTCGGCACGCCCGATCCCGCCGCGGGGATGTCGCTGCTGCTCGATCTGTGCCGCGCGGGGTACGTGCCCGTTGTCGCGAGCGTCGGCATGGACACCGCCGGCACGCTGTTGAACGTCAATGCCGACACGCTCGCGGCGCACCTCGCTGCGTCCATCGGCGCGGACCGGTTGCTCCTGGCCAGCGCGACGGCAGGCGTGTTCGACGCGGACGGCCAGACCTGCGAACGGCTGGACGAGGCGGACGCGCGCGCGATGATCGCGGCCGGAACGGCGCGCGACGGCATGGTCGCCAAGCTCCGCGCGGCGATCACCGCGACGATCGCGGGCGTCCGTGACGTGCGGATCGTCGACGGCACGAACGGGCAGTACGACACCTCGGTCGGGACGCGGGTTGCCGTCGCCCGTGAATTGGTGGGGTGAACTGGTGAATTCCTTCGCAACGACAGACGTCGACCCCATGGCGCTGGACGCGCAGCACGTGCTCCAGACGTACGCGCGCGTGCCGCTCGTGTTCGAGTCCGGGCAGGGCTGCGCGCTGTACACGCGCGACGGTCGGCGGTATCTCGATCTGATCAGCGGCATCGGCGTCGCGGCGCTCGGGCACGCGCATCCGCGGCTCGCCTCCGCGCTCGCGGCCCAGGCGGCGACGCTCGTCCACACGTCGAACCTGTTCCACCACCCGCTCCAGGGAGAACTCGCGTCGCGGCTCTCGGCGCTCTCCGGCCTGCCGCGCGCGTTCTTCTGCAACAGCGGCACCGAAGCGGTCGAGGCGTGCCTCAAGTTCGCGCGGCGCTACTGGAAGGCGCAGGGAGAGCCGGGGCGGACGACCTTCGTCGCGCTCGAGCACTCGTTCCACGGCCGATCGATGGGCGCGCTGTCGGTCACCTGGGACGATCACTACCGCGCGCCGTTCGCGCCGCTGCTTCAGGACGTCGTGTTCGTGGCCGCGAACGATCCCGCGGCAATTCGCGCGGCCGTCACGGCGTCCACCGCCGCGGTCATTGTCGAACCGATTCAGGGGGAAGGGGGCGTGCGTCCGCTGTCGGCGGCAGCCGCGTCCGCCATCGCGGCCGCGTGCCGGCAGTCCGGCGCGCTGCTCATTGCCGATGAAGTCCAGTGCGGACTCGGGCGGACCGGTCAGCCGTTCTATTCATCCGCGCTTGCGCTGCGCCCCGACCTCATGGCGATCGGGAAGGCACTCGGTGCGGGCGTGCCGATTGCGGCCGCGCTGCTGTCGGAGCGCGTCGCGGCGGCGGCAAAGCCCGGCGACCACGGGTCCACGTACGGCGGTAACCCGCTGGCGTGCCGCGCCGCGCTCGTGTTCCTCGAGGAACTGGTCGACGGCGGACTCATGTCCCGCGCCGCGGACGCCGGCGTCCATCTCGAGCGAGGGCTCCGCGCGATCGCCGCGCGCCAGTCCGCGGTGACGGACGTGCGCGGCAGCGGCCTGATGTGGGGTCTCGAACTCGATCGACCCGCGGCGCCGGTGGTGCAGGCAGCGCTCGAGCGTGGCGTGCTGGTGAACCGGACCGCCGAACGCGTGATCCGGCTGCTGCCACCCTTCATCATTTCGCGCGAGGAGATCGACGAAGGGCTGCAGGCCATCGAGGCCTCGATTGGAGCGTTGGCGTGAGCGTCGTGCTTCGGCGCGGACGGGCGGCGGATGCGGCGGCGCTGCATGCGCTGATCGCGTCGAACGTCGACGCGGGACATCTGCTGCCCCGTTCGCCTGCGGACCTGCTCGCGCATGCCGGGCGGTTCATCGTCGCCGCGGAGCGCGGCCGGATCATCGGTTGCGCGGAGCTCGCGCCGCTGAGCGATCACGTCGCGGAAGTCCGTTCGCTCGTCGTCGACGACGCGGTTCGCGGCCGGGGTACGGGCGGCCGGCTGCTCGAGGCGCTGGTGCAAGCCGCCGGCGCGCAGGGCTTCACGACGCTGTGCGCGTTCGCGCACGAGCCATCGCTGTTCGTGCGCCTCGGCTTTGCCGTCGTGCCGCACGCCCGGGTGCCCGAGAAAATCGCGCGCGACTGCGCGTCGTGCGCGTTGTTCGGACGCTGCGGGCAGTACGCCGTCGCCTTTGCGCTCCCGGCGGCGGCCGCGCGCGCCGCTGTCCCGCGGCGATTGCAGGTGCCGGCATGAGCACCCTGCAGATCCAGAGCACCGCCGTCGCCGGGGGCGTCGCGGCACCCGCGGGCTTCCGGGCGGCCGGCGTCGCGTGCGGCATCAAGAAGGCGGGGCTCGACGTGGCCGTCGTCGCGAGCGACCGTCCGGCCGCGGCGGCGGGCGTCTTCACGACGAACAAGACGGTGGCGGCGCCCGTGATCGTCTCGCGCGATCACCTCGCCCGGTCCGGTGGACGCGCGCGCGGCATCGCGATCAACAGCGGCTGCGCGAACGCGTGCACGGGTCCCGCCGGCCTCGACGTCGCGCGCGCGATGGCGCACGCGCTCGCCCGCTGTCTCGACGTCGACTCCGATGAGGTGCTGACCGCGTCCACGGGCGTCATCGGCGTCGCGCTCGATGCCGCGCGCGTGACCAGGGGAATCGCCGACGCCCACGCGGCGCTCGTCGCTGACGGCGCCTCCGCGGCGCGCGCCATCATGACGACCGACCCGTTCCCGAAGGAAGCCGCCGTCGAGATCGATCTCGGCGGATCGCGCATCCGCGTCGGCGGCATGGCGAAGGGCTCGGGGATGATCGAGCCGATGATGGCCACGATGATCGGCGTGCTGACGACGGACGCCGAGGTGGCGCCGGCGTTGCTGCAGCGCGCTCTGAAGGCGGCGTGCGACACGACGTTCAACGCGATCAGCGTCGACGGCGAGTGCTCGACGAACGACTGCGTGTTCGCGCTCGCCAACGGCGCGAGCGGCGTGTCGCTCGGCGAGGCGGACGAGCCGGTGCTCGTGGACGCGCTGCGGCAGGTCTGCGAACCGCTCGCCCGCGCCATCGTCCGGGGCGGCGAGGGGGCAACCAAGCTCGTAACGGTCACCGTGTCCGGCGCACGAACGGACGAGGAGGCGATGCGCGCGGCGCGGACCATCGCCAACTCGCCGCTCGTGAAGACGGCGATTCACGGCGCGGATCCGAACTGGGGCCGTCTCGTCGCCGCGGCAGGACGCGCCGGTGTGACGTTCGAGCCGGCGTCCGCGTCCGTGGACATCGGCGGCATCGAGCTGTTCGCGCGCGGCATCCCGCACGACGAGCGCGCCGCGGCCGCCTCGGCGCATCTGGCCGGCGCGGACGTGGACGTGCACGTCGATCTCGGAACGGGCGGCAGCGGACGCGCCCGCATGTGGACATGCGATCTCAGCGCCGAATACGTGCGCATCAACGCGGAGTACCGAACATGAGCGTGGCCGCCCGACGAATTTCCCGTGTCACCACCGCCACCGCGGCGTGGGACGTGACGCAGTTCCTCTCGATCCTCGATCTGTCGGCCGCCGGCCTCGAGACGTGTCTCGATCTCGCGGCGTCGATGAAGGCCGCGCGTCGTGCCGGGCAGCCCCACGAGCGGCCGCTCACCGGACGTCATGTCGCGCTGCTGTTCGACAAGCCGTCGCTGCGGACGCGCTCCACGTTCCAGATCGCGATCCGCGAGCTCGGCGGCGACGTCATCGAGCCGCCGCAGGACGTGGCGCTCGGCGGCCGCGAGTCGATCGAAGACGTGGCGCGCAACCTGGAACGCTGGGTGTTCGGCGCCGTGATCCGCACGTTCGAGCAGGAGCGTCTCCGCCGGTTCGCCGCGGCAGCCCCAGCGCTTCGCCTCGTCAACGCGCTCACGGACGAGGAGCATCCGTGCCAGGCGCTCGCGGACTGTCTGACGCTGCTCGAGCGCTGGGGCACGCTGCGCGGCCGCACGATCGCGTTCGTAGGCGACGGTAACAACGTCGCGGCGTCGCTCGCGCAGACGGCGCTGATGCTCGGCGCGACGGTCGTCGTGGCGTCTCCGGCAGGGTTCGCACTGCCCGCGCCCGTCTGCGCCGCCGCGCGGCGCGGGGCCCGCTTCGGTGCTCAGTTGCGGCTGACGACGGATCCGCGCGCGGCCGTGCGCCGCGCGGATGCCATCTACACGGACGTGTGGGCTTCCATGGGCCAGGAGCACGACGCGGCGTCGCGCGAGACGGTGTTCGCGCCGTACCAGGTCAACGCGGCGCTCATGGCGGCGGCCCCGTCGGACGCGCTCTTCATGCACTGCCTCCCCGCGCACCGCGGCCACGAGGTGACCGACGAGGTGATCGACTCGCCGGCGTCGATCGTCTTCGATCAATCCGAGAACCGGCTGCACACCCAGAAGGCGCTGCTCGCCCTGCTCGCGCGCGCCTGACACGGCCGCGGTTGCCCCTCCGGCGGGTCGGATGCTAGTGTCACCGGGCGTCCAACACTGGAGGGTGACCCACTATGAAACGGCTCCTGGGTACAACATTACTGCTGGGTTTTGCGGCCGTCGCCTTCGTCGCCACGCCGCGCGCGGCCGCGCAGAACCGCTCGATCGGTATCAACGTGCTGCTCAAGGCCCCCGCGACATCCGCCATCCTGGCGGACCTCGGCCGGTTCGGCCCCGTGCTCGACAGCATCGTCGAAATCAACGCCGTGCACATGCGCGCCCGCGCAGGCGACCTCGAGGCGATCCGCGCGCTTCCGTACGTCGCGGCGGCCGGTCCCGATGCCGAACGCACCGGTAGTCCCGTCGATAGCGTCAGCGCGACCAACTTCTCGAACGGCCTCAGCACGTGGGATCAGGATGCGATCGATGTCACGAATCTCGGCGCCGGCCGGACGGTCGCGTTCGACGGCACCGGCGTCTACGTGGCGGTCCTCGACACGGGGCTGCTCGACTCGTGGCGGCAGTACTTTCCCCAGGAGCGGATCGCCGTGCAGTTCGCCACGGCGTTCGCCGGCGGCGGTCAGGATCAGGGCGCGGTCGCGAGCCAGCCGAACAAGTGGGAGCACGATCAGAACTCGCACGGCACCCACGTCACCAGCACCATTCTCGGCTACAGCCTGGGTGGCACGCCCATCAACGGCACCGCGCCGAAGGCGACGGTGATTCCGGTCAAGGTGCTGAACCAGAACGGCAGCGGCTGGTCCTCGGTCATCGCGCGCGGCATCGTCTACGTCGCCGACCTGAAGACGAGCGGCGCGCTCGGCACGGCGCCGGTCGTCATCAACATGAGCCTTGGCGGGTCGCGGCTCGATCCGGTCGAACAGGCGGCGGTCGACTACGCCATCGCGCGCGGAGTGGTCATCGTCGCGGCGGCGGGCAATGCGGGCAACGCGGGCATGACGTATCCGGGCGCGTACCCGCCGGTCATTTCGGCCGCGGCGTCCGGCTGGGTCGGTGAATGGCCGGCGGGGAACGGGTCATGGTGGTTCAACACGAACGTGCCCGACCCGACGAACGCGCAGGACTTCTACATCACCGATTTCTCCGGGCGTGAAAAGGCCGGGCAGGATCTCGATGTCGCGGCGCCGGGATCGTGGGTCGTGGGCCCGTTCCAGCTGCAGAGCGGCAAGACGAGCTACTTCTTCCTCGGCGGCACGTCGATGGCCTCGCCGCACGTCGCGGGCATCGCCGCGCTCATGCTGCAGAAGAACCCGGCGCTTACGCAGACCGCGATCGAGGCGGCGCTCGAAGCGTCAGCGATTCCGCTGGCGGCCGGGTGCCAGATGGTTCGCCAGCCGTCCGGTCCCGCGCAGAAGATCTGCTGGGGCGCCGATGCGACCGGGGCCGGCCTCGCGACAGCCGGCGCGGCGCTCGCGGCGATCCAATGACGGGCCACTGAAGAACACGGAAGAAGGCAGCCGCAGAAAAACACAGAAGAACACGGCCACAGAAAAACACAGAAGAACACAGAATGAAGGCTCCGGTGTGCTAGTGTCCGCGGGATGCGGCAGGTCGTCATCCCGCGGCACGGGCCGCCGGAGGTGCTGGAAGTCCGCGACGCGCCCGAGCCGTCCCCCGGCGAGGGGGAGATCCGAATCCGCGTGCGCGCGGCGGGTGTCAACTTCGCCGACCTGCTCGCGCGCATCGGCCTCTACCCCGACGCGCCGCGTCCGCCGCTCGTGCCCGGCTACGAAGTGGCCGGGATCGTCGACGAGGCCGGGCCGGGCGTCACCGCGCCGCACGCCGGCGATCGCGTGCTCGCGATTACGCGCTTCGGCGGCTACGCCGACGCCGTGGTCGTCCCCGCCGCGCAGGCCTTTGCGTTTCCGGATCGACTCAGCGACGCCGAGGCGGCCGCCGTCCCCGTCGCGTTTCTCACCGCGGCCATCGCCCTGTACCGGATGGCCGCGCTCACGGCCGGCGAAACCGTCCTCGTACACAACGCCGGCGGCGGCATCGGGCTCGCGGCTACGCAGCTCGCGCGGCTGCGGCGCGCGACGGTCATCGGCACCGCGTCCGCCGTCAAGCACGACGCGCTGCGCGCCTTTGGCGCGGATCACACGATCGACTACCGCCACGGGAACGTCGAGGCCGAGGTCAGGCGGATCACGCGCGGACGCGGCGCGGACGTGATCCTCGATCCGATCGGCGGGCGCAGCTTCGCCGCCAGCTACCGGATGCTTGCGCCGCTCGGACGCCTCGTGATGTTCGGCGTGTCGTCAGTCGCCGCCGAGCGGCGATCGGTGCTGCGGGCGTTGCGCACGTGGTGGGAGCTCCCGGAGTTCCGCCCGCTGTCGCTCATCAACCGCAACCGCGGCGTGTTCGGCCTGAATCTCCTGCATCTGTGGGACGAACGGCGATCGCTCATGCCGCTGATGGACATGCTGCTCAGCGAACTCCGCGGCGGACGCCTCGTCCCGGTCGTCGCGCGGACGTTCCCACTGGACCGCGCCGCCGACGCGCACGCCTTCGTTCATAGTCGCGCGAATATAGGGAAAGTGGTACTCACGACGTGAGCGTCACCCTTCACTTCCAAAGCGGAGCCCGGGGCCTGATGCAGTACCGTTCGTGGGTCGCCTGAATGGTGACGGGCGTGATCCGGCTCCGGCCCAGATGCGGGTCCGCGTCGTACACGCTGACGCCGACTGGCGAGACCATGCGCGCGATGACCGGCCACGGCAGCGGCGCGTCCTTTGCGAGACCCAGGCGCTTGCGCACCTCCGGCAGTTCCCAGTCTTCGAGTACCGCGTACGGATGGAAGCCCTCGCTTCGGATCGCACGCGGCGCGCCCGGGAGCGTCGACTCGTTGAGCCAGTCCCAGCGGATGGTCAGACGGCCGGAATAGAACCGCAGGCTGCCGCTGTGCTGCATCGCGAGGATCGCGGCGTTCTTCGGCAGCGCCCCGTCCACGTAGCGCGCGACGTCGATGTAACGGTGCTCCGCCGCCCGCATGGGAATCAGCACGCCGAGGCCGCGGATGAACTGCAGCTGCGCTGACATCACCGCGATGACGAGCACGGCGCCTGCGAGCGCCGACCAGTGTGCCGGGAGCCTGCGGATCAGCGCGGCGGCCGCCGCGACCGCCAGCACGATCATCGCGGGGAACGCCGGGAGCAGGAACCGCAGGTACCACCACTCCTCGAAGTGCAGGTAGAAGACGTACGAAAACCACATCGACGCGATCAGGGCGCCGAGCACCCACCGCGTCTGTCGATCGACGCGACGGCTCGCCACACCCGCCAGCGGCAGCACACACAGAAAAATGAACGGCGTCTGCGAGTGCCAGAGCGCGCCAAGATAGCCGCGGAGATTCGCCCCGAGATGTTCGAAGCCGTATAACGACTGGAGCGACCCGTAGCCGCTCTTCCACGGCGCGCCGTACCAGATCGTGTTCAGCGCGGCGATGATCGCCGCCGCCGGCGCGACGCCCGCCGCAAACGCGACGGCACGCCGCCAACCGGAGGTGACGAGCAGCGCCACGGCCATCGCCGCGGGTACGAACACGAGATTCGGCCGCACGAGCAAGCCGATCGCTGCCACACCGCCCGCGAGCATGGCGGCACGCACACCGGGACCGAGCGCGATCACGACGGCCAGCGTCCACACTGCCGCCGCCGGCACGTCCGACATCGGCCATATCGCCTGGAAGAGCACCGCGGGGCTGGCGGCAACGAGGATGGCGGCAGCGAGGCCGACAAGCGCTCCCGCGGCACGGCGGCCGAGCGCATAGCTCGCCAGGACGAGCACGCCGCTGAGCACCGGCACCACCAGAAACGGTCCGCACGCGCCGGCGATCGCGGCCGCGATCGCCATCATCATCGGCAGCCCCGGTGAGTAAATCGGGACGATGTGGCGTCCGTCGGGTGAGGGGCGATAGCCGAGGGGTGCGAGCGAACGCTCCGTGTGCCGCCAGGAGAACGCGTCGACGAGCGGTTCCGGTTCCGCAAGACGCCCGTCGAGCCACCAGTACGCCTGGCTGACGTAGCCGTACGGATCGGCGCCGGTTGCGGCGAACGAGGCGTACTTGACGGCCGTGACGCCGACGACGACGGCGATCGCGAGGGTGATCCAGACGGCAGCGCGCCGGATCACATCGACGATCGCCAGACACGCCATGGCGCGCGGGCGGAACCGCACGCTGAGCGCCACAAAAAGGATGACGGCCAGCGCAAGCGGCCGCAGGACGTCGTGCGACGGCACTCGAACCGGTCCTGCCGCAAGCGTGAAGCCGCCGGTGAGGGCCACGGCAGCCGCCCACGTCAAGGCCGCCGCGATGAGCACCACCAGCGCCCATTCGAGGACGGTCCGGCGCATCGACGTCATTGTACGCGGGCGGCCCTTTCACTCTCCGCACGCGCGTGGTACAGTGCACCCCTTCTGTTTTACCTCTGGAGGTCTCCCGTGCTCTCCCGATTCCGCTCCACGCGTGCGTTGCTGCTCGCCGCTCTGTTCGCGTTGGTGGCCGCTGCCGGCGTCCGGGTCCGGGCGCAGCAGCCCGCGGCCGCGACCGCTCCCCGCGTCATCGCTTTGAAGGGGGGCACGATCCTGACCGTCACGAATGGCACGATCCCGAACGGCACCATCGTGCTGCGCGACGGCAAGATCGCCGACGTGGGCGCGAACGTCGCGATCCCGCCAGGCGCCACCGTCATCGACGTGACGGGTGAATTCATCACACCCGGGCTCATCGACTGCCACTCGCACATCGCCAACGACTCGATCAACGAGGGGGGCACGACCGTCAGCTCGATGACCGGCATGGAGGACGTGCTCGATCCCACCGACATCAACATCTACCGGGATCTGGCCGGCGGCCTCACGACCGCGAACGTGCTGCACGGCAGCGCGAACCCGATCGGCGGCAAGAACGCGGTGATCAAGCTGCGCTGGGGCAAGACGCGTCCCGAGGATCTGCTGTTCGAGGGAGCCCCTCCGGGAATCAAGTTCGCGCTCGGCGAGAACCCGAAGGATATGCGGCAGGGAGGGCGAGACGGGCCACGGCGCTACCCCGC